>JBEQCK010000082.1:0-15033 GCA_041639335.1 Novosphingobium sp. | reverse complement strand
GCTGATAATCGCGGTTGTCGGCGAGCAGGGCATGGGCGGTTCGTTCAATCTCGTCGCGCTGCCGGATGAGGCTGCGTGCTTGTGCGATGACCATGCGGAACATGGCGATCGCAACGGAATCCTCGTCTCCTTTATGCGCTTATCGATGTGCGCATAGGTCCGGTTCTTGTTGTTGTCGTTTTCGTTCTGCTGGTTCGCGTTATAAGGCGGATTGCCGATGATAACGCTGATCTTACGGCGATTCTGGCGCTTGATGCGTTCGATGTTCTCGTCGCTGAGCGCTCCCAACAAGTCGAACTGGTGGCCCGCATGGATTCCAAGCGCGTCCACGTTGTCCAGCGTATCGACCAGACACAGGTTCTCGAACTCGGCAAATTTGCCGGTGATGGCCTGATAGGTCGCTTCGATGTTCAGGTTGGCGACGTAATAGGGCAGGATCGCGATTTCGTTGGCGTGCAGCTCTTCCTTGTATTTGTGGCGCAGCTTGTCGCCATGGCCGCGAAAGCTTTCCAGCAGTTCGACAATGAAAGTGCCGGTGCCGGTGGCCGGGTCAAGGATTTCGACGCCCCGGTCTATCAGGTTCTTGCCGAAGTGCTTTTCGCAGAGCCAGTCGGTGCTGCGGATCATGAAGCGGACAATTTCGCCGGGGGTGTAGACCACGCCCAGCTTGTCCGCCGCCTTCGGATTGTAGACCTTGTAGAAGTTCTCATACAGGCCCTTCAGAAAGCCCTGCTTTTCCGAATGCGTGGAAATCACCGCCGCCGTGGCGGAAATGCCCGAATAGTATGGGGCAAGCGCGCGCAGCAGGGTGGATTTCTCGCCCCGCGCGAAGAGCTTGTCTTCCAGCTTGTAAAGCTCGCTCGCCACGTTGTTCTGGCGGTGGAAGTCGGGGTTGTCGAAGACCTTGGCGAAGATGTCTTCGGTCAGGACGTGCTGAATCAGCATTTCCTGCACGTCGTCGCGACTCACTGCCGGGTTGATGGCGTCCTGTGCGTGCTTCAGGAAAGCCTTCTCGGCCTTGTCGAACTCCTTCGATGCCTTGCGCTTGTCGGCAATCAGGGCGCGCAGGGCGTCCAGCACGGCTGGCAGGTCCGCCGCGAACTGCTTCACCGCCTTGTTGAACTCGGCAATCTCGCGCCGCTCATGCCCGAAGAAGTGCGTCAGCAGGCCATAGAGCGCTTCTGTGTCGTCCATGGCCACGCGGGCCAGTTCGACGCCGTTCTGCACCAGCACGGCGGTATGGTCGTCGGAGAAGATGATATTGTCGCGCGGGTAGCCCTTGCGGAACTTGGCGGCGATTTCGGCGTCCAGATCGTCGTCAGCGTCCTTGGCTTCCCAATAGCCGAACGGAACGCGGATGGCGTGCAGCAGCGCCCCGTCCACATAGATGCGGTTCTTTTGCGGGGTGACAATATCGTGTTCGGGCACAAAGCTCAGGTCTTGCGAGCGCCCCCAACGCTTCAGCAAGTCCTTGAACGCTTCGCGCAGCACGCTTTCACGGCGACTGCCAGATACGGCGCGCAGCCGGTCAAGTTCGGCGCGGTATTCGTTGATTAGCTGACGGCTCAAGCTCTTGCCCCTTTGCGTGAGGCTTAGCAGTGCCACCACCGCCGCGCCAAGGGGTTACGCCAAGCCTTTGCCGCCCATTTTCTGCAACGTGGCCATGACTTGCGCCAATGTGGCGGGATCGATCGACGGTTCGGTCTGGTCCGCCGCGATTCCCCGGATCAACTCGGCTTGGCGGTGCGGGGACATCGTGCCGTAGCTGGTCAGCGTGGTCATGGCGTGCGTGTGGCCCATGTTCTGCGACCATGCCTTGAAGGCTTCGATGTTGGGGCAGACCCGTTCACCATACTGGACCAGCGTGTCGCGGAAGGAATGCGGGTTGTAATAGGGCTGGCCAGCCGCCGCGAAGGCTTCGGAGAATATCTTGCGGATTGGTCCGGCATTGGTCCAGCCGTCACGACGAAGGCCCACCGCAACGAAGCCGCCGCCTTCGCCTATGCCGATGCGCGTTGCCGGAAAGAGCGGGTCTTCGTCGTTCCACAGCAGCACTTCGCGAAGGTGCCTGCACCAGTCTTGAAAGATCGCCAGCGCTTCACCGCCAACGGGATAGAACCACGTCGAGAAGGTCTTGCTGGCCTTGGTCTTCACGTCGCGGGCGTCCTGATCGACACGCCCATCGCGCAGATCGACATGCTTCAGGCGGAACGACGCCAGCGCCCCGTCGCGTGCTCCGGTCAGCAGGGCGAAGGCCACCAGCGCGCGGTTGCGCCTTTCGATGTCAGTTTCGAACGGCATGGCAGACAGGACGTGGTGCACTGTTTCCAGCGACGGGAACGCCTTGTGCCGCACCGCCTTGGCGATGCGCACTTCGGTTTCGGCCAGGTTGAAATAGTCGGCATCACCATAGCGAAGTCGCGATTTGTAACCCGGCTGGCTTGCCAGCCAGACGAAGAAGGCGCGCAGGGCTGATAGCGTCGAGTTCACCGTGGCGCGGCTGAGCGGCTTGCCGGTGCGCACTGCCCGTTCGGCATCGAGCTTGCGCTTGAAGGCCACCGCCTGTTCGCGTCGGAAGGTGCGGAAGTCCTTATGACTGTTCGCCTCTTCGAAGCGCGCCAACGCCTTCGCCACGGCATCGATCGACGCTTCGCTGCGACGGCCCGCTTCCTTCAGGTAGACAAGATATTCCCGCTTGATTCGGGCATTGGCGGCGTTGTGCTTTGCCATCAGTTTTCAGTCCTTTGGTTTGTCACAATTCAGGGAAGGGGAAGTGCGCTCTATTAGGCGTGAGGGGGCCTCCCTGCATTTTGGCCTGATTTGGACAGCCAGCCGGGGCATGATCGTGGCGATCTTCGCTTCGTTGGCACGGCGGTGCATGGTTGTGCCGCACGTGTCGCAGAGCGCGGTCAGGTTGCCAGTGGTGCCCTTGCCGGGGATGAACTCCACCATGCCCAAAGCGGGCGGGCGCGGTTCGCGACACTTGAAACAGTAGATCGTCCCCGGGGGGCAAGGGCGCTTGCGGCTGGTCTGGCGTGCCAGCAGAAACGCCCTTGTCGCTTTCCCGTCGAACAGGGCTGGCCGGTTGCCGTCGATCGCCTTCAGGCCATCGTCCTGCCAGTGGCGCACGGTGTTCTTGTGCACGCCAAGGCATTCGGCCAACTCCCGCACGTCATAAAGGCGGTGCAGCTTCACCCGGTAGGGATTGACCCGGCGGGCAGGCATCGCCCTTACTCCTGCCCTGCCACCAGACGGCGAACGGATTCCGCCTTGATAAGCGTGCGACGGCCCAGCTTGAACGCTTCCAGCCGCCCGTCTGCGATCATCGCGTTGATTGTAGTGCGGCCAAGGCTAAGGGCGTGGCCGGTTTCTTTGATCGAGTATGCAAGTCGTTCCATCGTTGTTGCTCCAGCGTGTGCCAGCGGGTGCTGGCGGGCACTGGAATAGTTCGATGGAAATTTGGTTTGAATCGCGCGGTAAGGTTCGGAAAGGTTCGGAAACTACTGTGCGGCTTCGATCTTCTGCCAGAGTTGGCGGGCGCGATCGTTCACGGCGGTGTCGCCAACGTCTATGCTATGGGCGTTGAACCAGTCGAACATCGCCTTCTTGATTTGCTTTTGCGATGATGGCTTCAGGTCGCCAACATAGAGTTGCACGGCGATGTATGCCCACATTTCATCCCAGTGCGCGGCCAGGGGTTTACCGCCCTTGTTCTTGGGAGTTGTGGGCGTCGTGGCAAACGCTTGTGGCAGGGGGCCAGGTGTTTGCGGCGACGGCGCGCGGATGAACGCGAACCGTTCGATTTCGAGTTCGCGGAATATCCGCATCTTCAAGTCGGCCAGCATTTCATCCGCCGCGTTCTTGGCACTCTCAAAGCGTTGCGACCCGCCCGTCGCAAGTCTGGTGGCTTCAGCCACGTGCGCATCCCAGTTGCGGGTCTGGGCGGTCAGACTGCCGACAATTTTGTCAAAAGCCTCAGGACTTTTGGAAACGTCTCCAACTTGCTTGACTGCCTTTGCAATGAAAGCCCGTCCTTCGGCTTCGCAGATTTCTACAGCGCGCTTAATCGTAATCCCGTTCCGGATTATTTTCTTAAACGCGAGTTCGGCATGCATATCCTTTTGCCTCTTTGCACAAGAAGCGAGGCTTTGTGCCGTCAGGTGTTCGAGCAGTAGGCGAATCTGCGATTGTTCGAGCTTGTCCACATTCGCATGATTCCGGCGTTCAAAGGCGCTGTCTAGCGGGTGGCAGCACTAGGGAAGGGGACAACTTCCGCCCCAGTCCGCAGCGTGTCCAGATAGTCCGCCCACCATTGCGCCATATCTACGCGCTCCTGCCAGTGCTGGCCGCGATGGTAGGCGGCGCGCACGGCGTCCTTGTCCTTGTGGGCCAGCGCGCGTTCGATCGCGTCGGCGGACCACTTGCCCGATTCGTTCAGGAGTGTGCTGGCCATCGCGCGGAAGCCGTGGCCGGTCATTTCGTCGTTAGAATAGCCCAGACGGCGAAGCGCGGCGTTGACGGTGTTCTCCGACATCGGGCGAAGGTGCGTGCGGATCGACGGGAAGACATACTGGCCATCACCCGTCAGCGCGCGGGCTTCGGCCAGCACGGCCAGCGCTTGGCGCGACAGTGGCACGACGTGTTCCGAACGCGCCTTCATCTTCTCGGCTGGTATCCGCCAGACCTTCGCGGCGAAGTCGAACTCCGACCATTCCGCATAGCGCAGTTCGCCGGGGCGGACGAAGACCAGCGCGGCCAGTTGCAGGGCGAAGCGTGTCACAGGGTGGCCGTCATAGCCATCGATCGCGCGCAGCAGTTCACCGGCCTTCTTAGGCTCCAGAATCGCGGCGTGGTGCTTCGACTTGTGGCTGGTCAATGCGCCGCGCAGATCGCGGGTAGGGTCTGACGGGGCCAATTGGTTCGCGATAGCGAAGCGGAAGACTTGGCTGGCGAACTGCAAGGCGCGGTGCGCGGCTTCAGTGCGTCCAGTGGTTTCATACTTGCGGACCGCTTCGAGCATTTCGAACGGCTGGATTTCAGCGACGGGGCGCTGGCCGACAGTGCGGTCCAAAAGCTTCAGGAGCCACTGTTGCTTATCCGTGGTGCGTTCCGAACGGCCCTCTCGCTTGCACTTGTCGATGTAGCTTTGCGCCACCACAACGAAGGAATTGGCCGCACTAACCTTGGCGGCGTGGCGGTCCTGCTTCTTCTTTTCAGCCGGATCGATGCCAGCGGCCAGCAACTTGCGGGCGTCATCGCGCAGATCGCGTGCGGCTTTCAAAGACACTTCAGGATAAGCGCCGAACGCCAGCTTCTTCTCGGTGCCGCCGGGGGTGCGGTATTTCATCCGCCACAGACGCCCACCAGAGGGGGAAACCTGAATATAAAGACCCTTCTCGTCAGCCACCCGATAATCTTTGTCGCGGGGCTTCAGAGCGCGGATCGCAGAATCGCTAAGGGGCATCTTGGGGGCCTTTCAAATCAGGCTTTTTCACAAGGCCCCCACAAAGGCCCCCAAGATCGTCCGAATATCGACGAACAACGGCGAGCATCAGCGGTGAAGCCGACGCTAAAAGTGGCAGATTTCCGGGGTTTTTTCAAGCTTTGGCGGGGTTTGGCGAACAGGCCAATGGTGCCCGGGGACGGATTCGAACCGCCGACACGCGGATTTTCAATCCGCTGCTCTACCAACTGAGCTACCCGGGCATCGTCCTTTGCCGCGTCCTTCGGAAGGACCTGCAGGCGATGGGAAGCGCGCCTATGGCGAAGCGGCGCGGGCTTGGCAAGCCCCATCGCGCGAAAATTTTGGAGAGGCCTAGTCTTCCGGATCCTCGTCGGCCGGTCGGCCCGGGAGAGCGTATCCGCCTTCCAGCCACTGCACCAGATCGCGGTCCTTGCAGCGGGTGGAGCAGAACGGGGCATGGGCTTCGCTGCGGGGCTTGCCGCAGATCGGACAGCGCTTCTGAATGGGCCGGGCGGCGGAGGTATTCATAGCGGCACGCCTTGGGCAAAACCGCCGGAAAGGGCAAGCGCCGGGTCGGCCTTGCGGCGGATCGTGCGACCGGTGCGTCGGGCCAGTTCGGCCTCCCACTCTGGCAGGATTGCATCGATCACGCGCGGGTGCGCGCACAGCAGCAGGGCTCCGGGTTCGCTCACCCGCTCGGCCTGTCGCAACAGCGCCCGCGCAGCGGCGCCCGCCGGATGGCGAGCGTAGCGCGCCACCAGCGAAGGGCGCTCCAGCCGCGAGACGAGGTGGACGAAGCCGAAGCCGTTCATCGCGGTGCGCTCGCCCTGCCAGTCGATCAGCGCATCGCCAAGCACCTTGTCGACGTGCTGGCGGTCCTTCTTCTCGTGCAAGGTCGGGAAATCGATGCCGACCGAACCGCCGATGTCGAGCCGGTGCAGGGCATCGGCAATCGCATCGACGGCACCCAGCGCAAGCTTGAGCGGTGGCAAGGCGCCATCGACGTCGACAAGGGTCATGGCAGGGGTCGGGCTGACGATGATGGCGCCGCCGGCGAATGCGACTTCGCCCGTTGCGGCCTGTTCGAGCAGTTCGTCCCAGCCGTTGTCGGCAAAGGCACGGCCGGAGATCGCAACGGTCTTGACCGATGCACCCGTGGCCTCGAGTTCCTCTCGCAAGCCTGGCGCAGGACGAGGGTCTTCGCCGGGGGCGGGGCGGACGACAGGGAGTTTGGTCCGGCCGCGTTCGGCGATGGCGGCGCGGGTTACGCGCACGATCAGGTTCACACCTTCGGTAGCCTCGCGGGGTAGCTGGTCGACCAGCGCTTCCGCGCCATCATCGAAGCGCACGATTCCGCGCCTGCTGCCGGCGTGGCGGGTGACGAGGCGGGCCTGCGCGACCAGACCGGGGCGCACCTTCTCTCCCCAGCAGACCCGGGCAGAGAGAATGCGACCGCCCGAGACCAGGATCGCGCGTTCCTCGCCGATCCCTGCTTCATGGAGCCAATCAGCGGACATCGATGCCTGCGGCCCGCAAAAGCCTGCGGGTTTCGAAGAGGGGGAGGCCGATCACGCCGGAATGGCTGCCCGAAAGCCAGTCGCAGAAACCTTCGGCGCTCCCCTGGATGGCGTAGCCTCCGGCCTTGCCGTGCCATTCGCCACCGGCGATGTAGCTTTCCACTTCCTGATCGGAGAGGCGCTTGAACCGAACGAGGGTCTCGGACAGGGCCTCGCGCAGTTTGCCGTCCGGGGTAATCACTGCGATTGCGGAAAATACCCGATGGCGACGGCCTGATAGCAGGGCGAGGCAGTGGCGTGCCGTGGCCTCGTCTTCCGCCTTGGGCAGGATGCGTGCTCCCGCACCAACGACAGTATCGCCAGCGAGGATCACGCTGCCGGGCGCAAGAGCGGCCGCGGCGCGGGCCTTTTCTGCAGCAAGGCGTGACGCATGGGCGCGGGGACGCTCGCCCTTTTGCGGCGTCTCGTCGATGTCGGTGGCGAGGACGCGCGAGGGCGTGACGCCGATGCGCCGCAGCAGTTCAAGCCGGCGCGGGCTGGCCGATGCCAGAACCAGTTGGTGAGGTGATGACGCGGGCGAAAGCTCGCCCGTCATCAAAAGCCGCCGGGACCGCCGCGACCGGGCATGAAGCGGTAGGTAATGCGACCCTTGGTGAGGTCGTAAGGGGTGAGTTCGACCAGCACTTCGTCGCCCACCAGCACGCGGATGCGGTTCTTGCGCATCTTGCCGGCGGTGTGGCCGAGGATTTCGTGGTCGTTTTCGAGGCGGACGCGGAACATCGCGTTGGGCAGGAGTTCCACCACCTGTCCGCGCATTTCGAGGAGTTCTTCTTTCGCCATCGGCGGGCTCGGATGCCTTTGTATAGAGGTATGCAAAAAGGAACGCGCAGGTCATTGAAAATGATCCACGCGCAGAGGAATTGGGCGGCCCATAGCCTTGCCGGGCGAAAAAGGGAAGAGGCGCGCGGGCAGTGACCAGCTTTGGTTCAGGTTTTGCTGCCGATGTAACCATGCATGCTGCAGTGCGACAAACTGATACCAAATGCGCATAGCCACTGCGGGACCGTCTCGGCAGGTGTGACGTTGAAGAGCCGACGCTTGCCCGGCAACCTCTGAGTTCAAGGATTTCCAGACGTGAGATTTTCCGCCGCGCCCTCGCTGGCTGCCATCGCCTTTTGCCTTCTGGCGGCCAATCCCGCCGTGGCGCAGGATGTGATCGCCGGAGCCGACGATCCTGCGCAGGACGTGCTGCAGGATCTTGAAGGCAACCCGATTACAGCCGAGGACGACCAGATCCTCGTCGTCGCCACCCGCATCAAGGGCCAGGTCGATACCGCCCAGCCGCCGATTGCGGTGCTCGACGAAAACGCGATCGCCTCCTACGGGGCCGGCTCACTGCAGGAACTCCTTGCCGCGCTTTCGCCGCAGACCTCGTCAGGGCGTGGCCGGGGCGACGGGATGCCGGTGGTGTTGCTGAACGGCATGCGCATTTCGGGCTTTCACGAGATGCGCGGCCTGCCGCCCGAAGCTATCCGCCGGGTGGAGGTGCTGCCCGAGGAAGTCGCGCTAAAATATGGCTACCGGCCCGACCAGCGCGTGGTGAACTTCATCCTCAAGGACAACTTCAGCAGCTTCGGCAGCGACAGCGAGCTGCGCCTGCCGAGCGGCGGGGGCTTCACCGAGTGGGAGCAGGAATTCACGCTGACGCAGATTGCCGGTGGCAACCGCATCAATGTTACGGGCAAGCTCGAGGACGCGAGCCCGCTGACCGAGGCGGAGCGCGGGATCGTCCAGCCCGGAACTTCGGCGACGCGCGTTGCGGAGGACCCGGATCCTGCCGCATATCGGACGCTGATTGCGGATTCCAGGTCGGCGCAATTGAACGCCACGCTGGCCCGCGCGCTTGGCGGCGGGGCGGGGCTCAGCGTCAACCTGCTCGCCCAGCGTGACGACTCGCGTTCGCTCAACGGGCTCAATGGGGTGACGCTGACGGATGCGAGCGGCAGCTTCTCGCGCTTCACCCTCGATCCGCAGCCGCTGACCACGCGCCGTCGCACCACGACGCTGCAGGCGAGCGCGGCGCTGAACAAGCCGCTGGGCAACTGGAACCTGGCCGTTACCGCAGATGGCGGGCACGTCGAGACGAAGAGCACGATCGATCGCCGGGCGGACCTGTCAGGCCTGCAGGCGCTGGTCACTTCGGGCGCGCTGGCCGCTTCGGGCGCTTTGCCGTCTGCAGCGATTGTTCCCGGCGCGGCTGACCGTGCGCTGTCCAAGACGGACTCGCTGACCAGTCTCGCTACGCTGTCAGGCCGTCCGTTGCGCTTGCCGGGCGGTGAAGTGGCGCTGACCGTCAAGGCCGGGTTCGACTATTCGGGCATCGAAAGCAGCGACACCCGTACCAGCACCGGCCAGCTCAGTCTCAAGCGTGGCGATGCGCAAGCAGGGTTCAGCGTCGACCTGCCGATTACCAGCCGAAGGGAAGGCTTCGGTGCCGGCGTGGGCGACCTCTCGCTCAACGCCAATGCCGAAGTGCACCGCCTTTCGGACTTTGGCACACTTTATAATTGGGGCGGCGGGCTGACCTACAGCCCCACCGAAAAGCTGACCCTGCAGGCGAGCTATGTTGCCGCGGACAAGGCGCCAACGCTTACCGAACTGGGCGGTCCGTCAATCCTTACCGAGAACGTCTCGATCTATGACTTTTCGCGCGGTGAGACGGTCCTGGCGCGGGTGATCTCGGGCGGCAATCCGAACCTCGTGAAGGAACGCCAGCGCGACTGGAAGTTCGGTCTCAACTGGACGCTGCCGTTCCTGAAGGATTCGACCTTCGTCGCAGAGTATTTCCGCAACCGCTCGACCAATACCACCAACAGTTTCCCGCTGCTGACGTCCGAAGTCGAAGCGGCGTTTCCGGGGCGCGTCATTCGCGATGCCTCGGGGCGGATCGTGTCCGTGGACCAGAGCCCGGTTACGTTTGCCGAAGAGAAGGGCTCGCGCCTGCGCTACGGTATCAATCTCTCCGGCAATTTCGGCAAGCCTGACCCGAACATGCAGCGCGGGCCGTTCGGCGCCGCGCGCGGTGGTGGCGGAGGCGGGGGCGGCCCTCGCGCCGGGGCTGGTGGTCCTCCGGCGGGCGGTCCTCCTCCCGGCGCAGGCCCGCGGATGGGCGGCGGCGGCGGACGCGGCGGGTTCAATTCCGACGGCCGGGGGCGCTGGAACCTCTCCGTGTTCCATACCGTGCGTTTCCAGCAATCCGTGCAGATCGCACCCGGCGGTACCGTACTCAACCTTCTGGATGGTGAGGCCATCAGCGGAAGCGTGGCGCGCCATTCGCTCGAGATGGAAGGCGGCGGATTCTATCGCGGGTTCGGTCTGCGGATCAGTGGAAACTACACGGGCGGATCGCGCATCGATGCCAGCGGCCTTCCGGGCTCTACCACGCTGCGCTTTGATCCGATCGCGACGTTCAACCTGCGCCTTTTTGCCGACCTCGGACGCAAGGAGAAGCTGGTCGAGAAGGTGCCCTTCCTCAAAGGTTCACGCCTCTCGCTCTCGGTCGACAACGTGTTCAATGCCCAGCAGCGCGTGACCGATGACACCGGCAGCGTCCCGCTGCGCTATCAGCCCGGTTACCTCGATCCGCGTGGGCGGGTGTTCGAGATCGAGTTCCGCAAGCAGTTCTGACGGCTCAGACGATCCGGCTCTTGCCCTGCACCCAGGCGCGGGCGCGCTCCATGTGGCGCTCGCGTTCGGTTTGTCCGAAGTTGTCGGAAAAGCGCCTGAGGGCGATGACCTGCGACAGCGGCAGCTTTTCCTCGAACATCACGCCGCAACGGCCATAGCGAGCCCAGCGGATCTGGCCGAAGGCTTCGATATGTTCGCATTGCAGGATCGCCGATGCCCCAACCGGGGGCAGGCCGTCCTCGGGGACAAGGGCTGCTCCGGTAGCCGAAAGATCCTCGAGGATGCAGGATTGCACGTTCGTCAGGAGGATCAGGCGCGCGGGAAGATGCAGGCGGACGCGGGCATCGCCACGACGCCCCTGAGGAATAGCGCTTGCGCTCGTTCCAGCCTTTCCAAATGGTTGCCCGATCATGTGTGGATTGTGGCGCAACGGCCCTAAAGCCGCCAAAACGGACCATGCGGGAAAACACTGATGACTTTGGGGAAAGCGTGCCTCGGGCCATTGCGCGGCGCGCTTCAGCGACTATTTGCAAGGTTACGCCATGGCCCGCACGCCCGCCCCTCCACCCGACCGCGATACCGAGCGCTTCCATGAAGATCGCGCGTCGACGACCGTGCGCGGCGCAGACAAGCCTGACATCGAGCTTGGGGTCTCGGTCATCCGCGACACGGTGAACACTCTGCGACCCAAGCCGGGCGTCTACCGCATGCTCGATGCGCGCGGCGATGTGCTCTACGTGGGCAAGGCGCGGGCGCTAAAGAACCGCGTTGCCAACTACACCCAGGTCGATCGCCTGCCCAATCGCTTGCGTCGCATGGTCAGCCAGACGCGCAGCATGACGATCGTCACGACGAATTCGGAAGCCGAGGCGCTGCTGCTGGAAGCGCAGCTGATCAAACGCTTCCGCCCGCCGTACAACGTGCTGCTGCGCGACGACAAATCGTTCCCGTTCATCCTGCTGCGCGGCGATCATGCATTCCCGCGCATCCAGAAACACCGCGGCGCGCGCAAGGCCAAGGGCAATTACTACGGCCCGTTTGCCAGCGCCGGCAGCGTCAACACCACGATCAATGCGCTGCAAAAGCTGTTCCTGCTGCGCAGCTGCAACGACGGTTTCATGTCGCGACGTGACCGGCCCTGCCTGCTGTATCAGATCCGGCGCTGCTCGGCCCCTTGCGTCGACCGGATCAGTCCGGAGGACTATGGCGAGCTGGTGCGGCAGGCCAAGGATTTCCTCGGCGGCAAGTCAAGCGCCGTCCAGCGCGAGATCGAAGCGCAGATGCAGGAGGCAGCGGAGAACCTCGATTTCGAGCGTGCCGCGATGCTGCGTGACCGCTTGCGCGCGGCCACCTTCATCCAGGGCAGCCAGGCGATCAACGCCGAGGGCGTCGGCAATGCCGATGTCTTTGCCATGGCGGTGAAGAGCGGGCAGGTGGCGGTGCAGGCGTTCTTCATTCGCGGCGGCCAGAACTGGGGCCACCGCGCCTTCTTCCCGAGCCACACCGAAGGGCTTTCGGAAGAGGAGGTAATGACCAGCTTCCTCGCCCAGTTCTACGAGGAAGTACCGCCTGCGCGCCTCATTCTGGTCGACCGCGAACTGCCCGAGGCCGCGCTGCTGGCCGAGGCCTTATGCGAGGGCGCGGGCGGCAAGGTGGAGATTTCGGTGCCGCAGCGTGGCGACCGGCGCAGGCTGATGGAGCAGGCGCAGCGCAATGCGGTAGAGTCGCTTGACCGGCGCATGGCCGAGAGCGGCACGAAGGCGCGGGTCATGCGCGAACTCGCCGAATTCCTCGAACTGCCCGAAGTCCCGCAGCGCATCGAGGTCTACGACAACAGCCACATCCAGGGCACCAATGCCTTGGGTGCGATGATTGTTGCCGGGCCGGAAGGCTTCGTGAAGGGCCAGTATCGCAAGTGGAACATCAAGACCGCCCAGACCAACGACGACTTCGGCATGATGCGCGAAGTGATGACTCGGCGCTTCGGCAAGGCTCAGGAGGAAGACCCCGATCGCGAAAGCGGCATGTGGCCTGATCTCGTGCTGATCGACGGTGGCAAGGGGCAGATGTCGGCGGTGAAGGAGGCGTTGGGCGAGCTTGGCATCGAGGACGTGCCGCTGATTGCGATTGCCAAGGGCCCGCACCACGGGCGCGAAGGGCGCGAGGTGTTCCACTTTCCCGACGGGCGCGAGAAGATGCTACCGGTCAACTCGCCGGTGCTGTTCCACCTCCAGAACATGCGCGACGAGGTTCACCGCTTTGCCATCGGGGCGCACCGCGCCAAGCGCAGCCGCGCCATCACCGCCAGCCCGCTGGACGAGATCCCCGGCATCGGCCCTGCGCGCAAGCGGGCGCTGCTCCTGCACTTCGGCACGGCGGGCAAGGTCCGTGCCGCCAGCCTCGATGATCTGCAGCGCGCACCGGGCGTGAGCGCGGCAGTGGCGCAAACCGTCTACGACTTCTATCATCCGAACGGGTAGAGGATGGAGAGCGTGATGGCAGACCAGCGCAGGGCATGGAGCGACGAGGCCGTGCGCCGGATCGAGGCGGACTTCAACCGCTCTGCCGATACGCACCTGATCCGCGTGGAGCTGCCCAAGTTTCCGGGGATCACGCTCTACCTCAAGGACGAGAGCGTCCACCCGACCGGCAGCCTCAAGCACCGCCTGGCGCGCTCGCTGATCCTCTATGGCCTGTGCAACAACCGCATTGGCCCCGATACCCTGCTGGTCGATGCCACCAGCGGATCGACCGCCGTTTCCGAGGCCTATTTCGCCAAGTTGATCGGGTTGAAATTTGTCGCGGTCATCCCGCGAAGCACATCGCCTGCGAAGATCGAGGCGATCCGCTTTCACGGCGGTGACGTCCACATGGTCGACAGTGCGGGCGAGATGTACACTGCGGCTGAGCGGCTTGCCGCCGAAGCGGGCGGCCTGTTCCTCGACCAGTTCACTTACGCCGAACGCGCGACGGACTGGCGCGGCAACAACAACATCGCTCAGTCGATCTTCCAGCAGATGGCGCGCGAGGATCATCCGGTGCCGTCGTGGCTGGTCTGCGGCGCGGGGACGGGCGGCACTTCTGCCACGCTTGGCCGCTTCATCCGCTATGGCCGCTACCCGACGCGGTTGTGCGTGGCGGACCCCGAAGGCTCGGTGTTCCATCGCCACCATGCCGACCGCAGCGTGACTGCCCCGCCGCAGGGCGCGTGCTGCCTGATCGAAGGCATCGGCCGCCCGCGCGTCGAGCCGTCGTTCGTGCCGGAGGTGATTGATCGCATGATCGCTGTGCCCGATGCGGCCTCGATCGGGGCGATGCGCGCGATTGCTGCGCGGATCGGCAGGCCGGTGGGCGGCTCGACCGGAACGAATATCCATGCCTGCCTGCAGCTTGTCGAAGAGATGGCGGCTGCGGGTGAGGTGGGATCGATTGTAACGATCCTGTGTGACTCAGGCTTGCGCTATGCCCAGACCTATTACGATGACGGCTGGCTAGAGGCGCAGCGGTTGAACTGGCGCGATTTTGGCCAAAGAGCGACACACTTGCTTAATTAGGGCAAGGTATACGCAAAAATACTATTGACGCGACGGTAACCTATTCTGTTTGGAGCGGTTTCAGGCTGCTGCTGTCTGTTTTCTACAGAAGTTGCGTCGAATTTGGATTGAGCCGGGGGGCTAGTGGTATGGTGGGGCTGACAATGCGCATGGCAGCACTTCCGCTGGCAGCAGGTCTGCTGCTGGGCCTTTCTGCTCCTGCGCCTGCGCAATCCGCCAATGGTGTCGGCTCGCCTTTCGAGCTGGCGTTCTGGCAATCGGTCGCCGGGAGCGACGATCCGGCGGTCTATGATGCCTATCTGCAGCAATACCCTGCCGGCACATTTGCCGGATTGGCGCGAGCGAAACTTGCCACCTTGCGCAAGGCTCCGCCCCTTCCTGCACCAGTCGCGCCAACGCCGGCTCCCGTTGTTGCGCCGGCTGCTCCCATTGCGGCCATGACGCCGGTCGTTGCGACAGTGATTTCGCCGCCACCGTCCACGACGGCGACCACACCCACAGCGGCACCGGTGCCGACGCCGATCCCTGCGGAAGCAAAGCCGGCAGTGATCGCAACGCCCAAGGCTGCCGTTGCGGAAGCCTCTGACGTGACCAGCGATGCAAATCTCCTGCTTGAACTGGCACGTTCGCAGGAAGTTGGTAGCGGCACAGACCGGGTCGTGGCCGCAAATGGCTTCGCGCTGCCCCAGCGGCCGGTTCTGGCCGACATTGCCGACCTGCCATTGCCGACCTCGTTCTGCTCGGCCGAACAACGCAATGCGTTCTACGAGACTCGCTACAAGCCGTACCTCGATCTTGCTCGCGCCAACAA
>JBEQCK010000081.1:0-15112 GCA_041639335.1 Novosphingobium sp. | reverse complement strand
CATCTGGCCCAGATCGATGCGATCGCGCGGTAGTTCGTGCTTTTCGGCTTCGATTCGCGAGAGCGACATGAGATCTTCGACCAGGCTCTGCAGCCTGCGAGCTTCGCGCAGCACGGTCGCGTGGAACCTCGCGGCCGTCGCTTCGTCCACTTTCGCGTCCGGGTCGGCCAGCGTTTCGATGTAGCCGATGATCGAGGCGAGCGGCGTGCGCAGCTCGTGGCTCGCGTTCGCGACGAAATCGGTATGCGAGCGGCTGATGTCTGCTTCGGCAGTGCGGTTGACCATCTCGATCAGCGAGAACCGCTCGTCGATCGGCACGCGGCTGACCTGCCAGATCGAACGCGCGCCGGTCAGCCCCCGAACCAGCGCTCGGCCTTGTGGCTTCTTGAGCAGGTTGATGGCCTCGGGATGGCGGAGCGCGACGCGGGCGTCCTGCCCCACGATGTGCGCGCCCAGTTCCTCGCGCGCGGCGGCGTTGGCGGCTGCAATGCGCTGTCCATCAAGCATGAGGACGGGAAGGCCGAAGGGCTCGACCAGTTCGACCATGGCCTGGCGTGACACGCTTCCGTCATCCCGGTCGAGCGTTTCGACCACGGGTTCGGGGCGTGCCAGCCACAGTGTTGCAAGCCAGACGACCAGCACGGCGAGCGACATCCAGAAGCCTGCGCCGCCGAGAAACATGACGACGCTCGCGCACAAGGCGACGAAAATGCTGGGAAGTGGCAGCGACAAACCCTTCATCGAATCATGCCGTGTGGATTGTTGTTGCCCGCGAATCGCCGATCCATGTGTCGGCTTCGTTGCAGCGCGGATAGGCGAGAGCAGGCAGGGCGCGCAAGCGCGGGGCGTGGTAAGTCACAATTGGTCTGTGAGATGTGCCGGCTGGTTGACTTGAAATTCCCACCGCAAACGGTGGTGACCCCTACGGGAATCGAACCCGTGTTTCAGCCGTGAGAGGGCCGCGTCCTGACCGCTAGACGAAGGGGCCATTCCGCTGGAAGGCCTTTGCGTTGCACCGCCGCTTCACCTCCCGAAGGAGGGAAGCAAGTGGTGACCCCTACGGGAATCGAACCCGTGTTTCAGCCGTGAAAGGGCCGCGTCCTGACCGCTAGACGAAGGGGCCACTGGGCTTGCGCCGCTGGGCAGGTCCGCGCCTCTAAGGGGAGGATGGCGGGGCGTCAAGCGGCGAATTGCAGAAAAATTTCAGTCGGCGAATGCGGCGTCCTCTACATGGAGTTCTGCGGCGGGGCGGCTGCCCCAGTCGTCGATCCTTGCCCGCCCGGCCAGCCAGAACTGTCGGCCCCGCGAACCATGCAGCAGTGCCTGGCCCATTTCGCTCTGCGCGGCGCGGAAGGCGATCGCCTTGAACGAGTAGCCATCAGCGCCAGCCGCCACCATGCGCACATGATCGGTGCCGACCAGATCGCATTTCACGAGCCTTACCGGACCAACCGCAACACGCGGGCCGGGCCAGCCAATTCCGAAGGGGCCAGCAGCGTCGAGCGTTTCGACCAGCGAGGGACGCAAGCCACCGGGCGCAAGCGAGAGATCCAGCAGCAGCGATTGTGCGCCTCGCGCCCCGGTCACGTCACGTGCGAGTCGCTCGTCCAGCCAGTCCGCCAGCGCATTGAGTCGCGCCGGATCGATGGTCAGGCCACAAGCCATGGCATGACCACCGCCTGCGACGAGCAGCCCGGCTTCGCGCGCTGCAATGATTGCCGCGCCCAAGTCGACGCCAGCGATGGAGCGGCCCGAGCCCTTGCCCATGCCTGCCTCGTCTGCATCAAGCGCAATCACCAGCGAAGGCTTGCCGGTCTTTTCCTTGATTCGTCCCGCCACAATGCCGATGACGCCCGGATGCCATCCGCGCCCGGCCAGGACCATGACGGCACGGTTATGCTGCGCAGCGATCTGTGCCTCGGCCGCTTCCTGCACTTCCTGCTCGATTGCGCGCCGTTCATCGTTGAGCCGGGACAACTGCGCCGCAATCTCCCGAGCCTCATCCGGGTCCTGGGTGGTCAGCAGGCGCACGCCGAGCGTTGCTTCACCCACGCGGCCGCCTGCGTTGATTCGTGGGCCCAGCGCAAAGCCGAGGTCGCTGCATGTCGGCGCGCGCGACAGGCGGCTGGCGTCGATCAATGCCGAAAGACCTATATTCTCGCGTCGCGCCATGATCTTGAGGCCTTGCGATACGAGAGCGCGGTTGAGGCCCTTGAGCTGGGCCACGTCAGCCACGGTGCCGAGTGCCACAAGGTCGAGCAGGCCCATGAGGTCCGGCGCCTTGCGCCCTTCGAAGTAGCCGCGCCCTCGGAGTTCGCGGACCAAGGCCACAGCCAGGAGGAAGGCTACGCCCACGGCGGCGAGATGGCCATGGGCGGCGGCTTCGTCGCATTCGTCGAGGCGATTCGGGTTCACCAGCGCAGCGGCGCGCGGCAGTTCAGGCGAGCATTTGTGATGGTCGACAACGATGACGTCGACCCCGGCCTGCGCTGCGGCATCAAGGGCTTCATGCGCCATCGCCCCGCAATCGACGGTAACGATCAGCTGGCTGCCTTGCTGGGCCAGACGGACGAGCGCTTCGCCTGAGGGGCCATAGCCTTCGAGCAGCCGGTCCGGGATATAGTGGCCGGCGCTAACACCGAGATCGCGCAGGAGCAGGATCAGCAGCGCTGCGCTTGTTGCACCGTCTACGTCGTAGTCCCCGTAGATCGTGATCTTCTCGTTGCGCAGGATGGCGTCGGCCAAGCGCCGTGCAGCTTCGTCCATGTCCCGAAACAGCGAAGGATCGGGCAGGAAATCACGCAAGGTCGGGCGGCGATGGCGTTCGAGATCATCGGGGGAGACACCACGCGAAAGCAGCAATTGCGTGACAATGGCCTCGTCGCCGTCTCGGCCACTGCCGCTCTGCCCGAAATCCATGTTGCCGCCGCGCCAGCGCCAGGACTGGCCCGAAAGGGATCGTGTAATCGCAGTGACTGGAATCATCCGATTGCGCTATACCATGGCGCTCTCGGCGGAAAGGGGAAGGGAGTGTGCGGTGCCGCACCGGCCTGTTCGAATCCCCGACGCATAAGGTCGCATCGAATCCGTGGCGGCAGTTCTCTGTCGCAAGTCCTTGAGGAGGATGCAGGAATGCGTGTGATGACCAGTTCTGTGATGGCAAGCGGACTGATGCTTGCGGGTGTTGCTGCGGGAGTGGTGGCGCAACAGGCAGCTGCCCCCATCGCCAGATACGAGATGCGCGCCGAGACTATGTCCGGTTTTGGCGGCATGGGTGGCGGTGGTGGTGTCGGCGCTGCCATGGCGATGGCCATGGGAGGCTCGCCAAAGGCGCAGCACATGCTCTGGCTCGATCTGGGAACGTCGCGTGCCGCGGCAGACGGCAAGCCGAAAGCCGAGCATTTCATGCCGGCAGGCGCAAAGCTCGGGAAATCGGTCCTGCTCAAGACACCTGTGAGAAAACCTGTCAAGCCGGGGACGACAGAGTTCCAGCGGCCCAAGGGCCGAATGCTGATCTTCTGGGGTTGCGGAGAACACGCGCCGAAAGGGCAGCCCGTAGTCATTGATTTCAGCAAGCTTGCCGCGGGGCAAGTCCCGCCGGGCCTCTGGACCACCACTGTTCCCGTAGACCGCTGGGTCTCGCCTTCGTCGGCGCGGACCTACGGCACGTGGCCCAGCGATGACGGCAAGTCTGCCAAGCCGGATTCGTCGCTGTTGGGCGCGCACCGCATCGTGTCGAACTATTCGCCGGAGCTGTCATTCAGCCTGGCAAAGGACTTCATGAGTCCGCTCAATGCGTCGAACAGTGCAATGGGCAGCGGCGCCACTCTGCTGCGCTGGGGCGCAATTCCCGACGCTACCGGCTACTATGCCATGATCATCGGCGGGAAGCAGGCACCCAAGGGGCAGGACATGATGGACATCGTGTGGTGGTCATCCAGCGCTGCGCGTCAATTCGGCGGCGGATTGTCGGACTGGCTGGCACCGCAAACGGTGGCGAAACTGGTGGCTGACAAGACGGTCATGTCTCCGCAGACCACAACCTGCACCGTTCCTGCAGAGGTAAAGGCGGCGGCGCCCGACTACATGTTCGGCACGCTCCATGCCTATGGGCCGGAAGAATCCTTTGCCTATCCTCCCCGCCCGGCGGACCCGAAAGTCAAATGGGTGCCGGAATGGACCGCGCGCATTCGTCATCGTTCCACCACGGGCTTCCTCGTTGGAGTCGAAGGCTTTGGTGGCGCGGCTGCCGCGAGCCAGCAGGATGCGCCCAAGCCGCAATGCAAGCCCAAGAAGAAGGGGCTCGGCGGTTTGCTGGGAGGCGCAATCGGCGGCGCCATCGGCGTGCCGACGTCTGGCGGGGATGGCTGCTGAGAGATGGCAGGTGGCCTCGCCATCATCTGGCACAGTCGCACCGGCACGGCACGGGCGATGGCCGAGGCTGCCGCCGGTGGGGCCGAAGCCGAAGGTGTCTGCCGACTGATCGAGGCCGATGCCGCGGTGCCAGAGGACTTGCTTGATGCGGCGGGTTATCTGTTTTGCTGCCCTGAAAACCTTGGTTCGATGACGGGAGAG
Organism: Novosphingobium sp.; assembly: GCA_041639335.1. GTDB lineage: Bacteria > Pseudomonadota > Alphaproteobacteria > Sphingomonadales > Sphingomonadaceae > Novosphingobium. The sequence continues at coordinate 10,537 of JBEQCK010000081.1, read as the reverse complement.
ATGAAGGCGTTCTTCGATCGTTGCTATTACCCGCTGCTCGGAAGGATCGAAGGTCGAGCCTATTCGGCGATGATTGCGGCCGGTACGGATGGAAGCGGCGCGGAACGTCAGCTTGACCGCATCGTCACCGGTTGGAGGCTCAGGCGGGCGGCAGCGACGCTGATCGTCAAAACAGGCGCGCAAACGCCCGAAGAGATCCTTGGCCCCAAGCGCGTGCCTGAGCCGTTCTTGCAAGATTGTCGAAATCTGGGACGGGCCATGGCGGCCGGTCTGGCGTTGGGAGTTTTCTAAAGCTTTCGAGCTTATGGACCAAAACCAAGCTTTCCCGGATGCAGCGTGACTCGACGCATCCGGAGGACTGTGCAAATTGGGGCCGTGGCTGAAAGGTGGGCAAGTGGACGCGAGTGACCGGTCTGCAGTTTGCGCACCTCTTGCGGCACTTCTCTATCGGGCCGAAGCGCTGCCCGCTCTGGCCGATGTCCTAAACGGGCCGAAGCGCGGCTTCGGATACTCTGTTGCGCATGTGCCCGATGCTTCGGAAGGCTGGGTGGAACTGCTTGCCAGCGGACTGACATTTGATCTGCACGGCTTGAAGGACGGACCATCCGCACCAGCACCAACCATTTCCACGACTCTCGGCCTGTCCCAACCAGATATTGGCGAGATGCGCTGGCTAACGCTTGCTCCTGGGCCGCACCTCGCAGGTGCCGGCGGCCTCTTGCCGGTTATCCGAGTCGCGGCGATGCTTCTGATCGAGCTTGCGGAAATGAGCCAGGCGGAAGGGATTTCGTGGATTCCCGCCCATCTGGTTCTAAAACCGGGATTATTCGGGCAGGCCGTGCTGCCTTGGCTGGAGGGCGGACCTTTCCCCGCTCCGGCATTTGTCGCAATGCATCGGCTGGATGATGGCTCCATGGCCTCCCGGGGGCTTAATTTGTTGATGGGGCAGGAATTTATACTGAAGTCAGGTAACTCCGAAGATCCGACGCTGCTGGCTCGCACCGCCGTTCGGCTGGTTGACTGGCTGGTCGCTCACGGCCCCGTCCTGCAGCCGACTCGGGTAATTCTTGCCGGAACGGGGGCAGTCAGTCTTGAGGCGGAATTCGGGAGTCCTATCCTTGCGCGGTGCGACTGAAACGGAACCAAATTCAACCTGAAAGGGCCTGTCTGCCGTTCGGCAGCGTCAACGTCCCTGGGCAGGCAGGATATTGCCCGGACCAGCAGCGTCATCACCTCGTTCCCCGTCAGATTCTGAGCCTTCCGGCGTTCCGGAATATGATCGATACGCTTGGCCACGATCGGCTCGGGGTTCATGACTTTCGCCGCAACGGCCAATTGTTGCCCGGGTCCGAACACGCGGCGCTGCGTGCCGGTCTGCCACTCCATCGCGGCCCGCACCGTGCCTACAACGAACTGGTTATCGAGCGGATCGGGCAGATCGAGGCGGACTGGTCACAAGCGCGACGCAAGGGGTCGGTGACGGCCGATTTCACGGCCCTTATGCGCTTTGACTTGCTGCAGCGTGCCTTGCGCCGACGCTTTCTCGATCCACGCAACTGGTCACGCATGCCGTTGAACACGCGCGACCCATCGCTTGATTTCAGCCATCTCGATGACATGGCTGAGCTGTTCTGGACAGATACTGCGGCCGTGCAGCGGGCGAACTAACCCTGCGTCAGCGCAAGAACGGAGCAGAAGTCTCCGTCAGCCTTGCTGCTGCCTCACGATATTCGCGCTCGAGGCGGTCCACTCGGCTCGCGACCGGTTCCACAGCCGTGACGGCGCCGATGCCTTGGCCGGAACCCCAGATGTCCTTCCAGGCCTTGGCGTCGGTATTGCCGCCAGATCCGAAATTCATCTTGCTCGGATCACTCTCGGGAAGGTTGTCAGGATCGAGCCCTGCGTTGACGATCGAGGAGCGCAGATAGTTGCCGTGTACGCCGGTGAAGAGGTTCGAGTAGACAATATCGTCCGCGCGGCTGTCCACGATGGCCTGCTTGTAGGCAGCATTGGCATTGGCTTCCTCGGTCGCGATCCAGGCAGAGCCGATGTAGGCAAAGTCAGCGCCAAGCGCCTGTGCGGCAAGCACCGAACGTCCATGGGCAATCGCGCCAGAAAGCGCGACGAGGCCGTCGAACCACTCACGAATTTCCTGCATCAGCGCAAAGGGGGACTGCGCACCCGCATGGCCGCCTGCGCCGGCGGCAACCGGAATGAGGCCATCTGCGCCCTTCTCGATTGCCTTGCGAGCGAAGCGATCATTGATCACATCGTGCAGGACAATGCCGCCCCAGCCGTGGGCCGCGTTGTAGACATCCTCTCGCGCGCCCAGCGACGTGATGAGCATCGGCACCTGCCACTTCGCACAGAGCGCCATGTCTTCATCGAGGCGGTTGTTGGTCTTGTGGACGATCTGGTTCACGGCAAACGGGGCAGCCGGGCGGTCGGGGTTGGCGCGGTTATGGGCGGCCAGCTCCTCGGTAATCTGATGCAGCCATTCGTCGAGCTGGCTGATCGGCCGCGCATTGAGCGACGGGAACGAGCCAACAATGCCTGCCTTGCACTGGGCAATGACCAGCTCCGGGCAAGAGATGATGAACAGGGGCGATGCGATAACAGGCAGACGCAGGTTAGCGAACAGCGGAGGCAAGGGCATTCGGCGCGTGTCCTTCAACGGAAGCTTAATCGAACGGTTAAAGTGCTAGGTGATGACGAGCCTCCTGTCTAGGGCAGCATGTCCTCAATGCCGTAGAAGCGGGCCGCAGTGCCGGCAAAAAGCGCGCGCTTCTCGCTGTCGGACGCGCCCTGGGCCAGCCGCTTGAAGGCATTCCACAGCACGGTGTAGCTGGCGCCCCACTTGTCGACGGGGTAATTGCTTTCGAACATCGCGCGCTCAGGGCCAAAGGCCTCGATACAGGTCTCGATGTAAGGGCGCCACATGCCGGCAAGCGTCTCCGACGACAGCCCCGCCATCGGACCCTTTTCGGGCAAGGCGCAGAACGACATGGCAAGGCCGCCAAGCTTGATCGAAACATTCGGGCATTCGGCAATCTGCCGGATCATGCTGCGCCAGCCATCGAACCGTTCGTGCAGCTTGCCGTGATAGCTCGACGTGCCGAGTGGCGTGCCGCAGTGATCGAGGCAGATCGGCTGGTCCGGAAAGGCACGGGCCAGGCTCAGCACGTCGCCCAGTTGCGGTTCCAGCAGCCAGGCATCGAAAGTGAGGCCAAGCTCGCGGAGGTGGCGGAACCCCTCGCGAAACTTGTCCGAGAGGTAGAGCTCGGGCGGCGCGTGGAACGGGGGCCCGAGCACGTCCGGATTCGCGTCCCAGGCACCTTGGTGGCGGATACCGAGAAAGCGACCGTTTCCTGCCTGCATGAGCGCTTCGAGGACAGGGCGCGCCCCATCGCCCAGTTGCAAGTCGGCGTGGCCGATGATGGCGGCACAAGGGCGGAAGTCCCCATAGAGACCGCTCGCACCCTGTGCGGCGATGCCGTTCACGAACTCGACCTCTCCAACAGGCTTCATCGCTGGTTCGGCAGTGGCGCGGTAGAACGCACCGCATTCCATGTAGACCGTGGCCAGCACGTTGTGCCCGCCGCGCGCATCGGCAAGCAACTGGTCGAACGTGTAATAGGCCGAATGCGTCAGAGTTTCGATGAAGGGATGGCGAGGCTGGGGGAAGGCCGCGATCAGCGGGCGCAAGTCCCACAAATGGTGGTGCGGATCGATGATTGGCAGATCGGGTTCGAGAATCGCTTCGTCGGCCATGATGTCCTGTCCCGTTGCGCGCCTCTTGCGGGCACGGACAGAACTATGGCGCAAGGATCGCTGCGAGCAAGCTGGTATTTAAGCGATCGGTTGAACGGGCGGCCGCGGAGGCCGCCCGCATAGCGATCATGCTGCAGCGTTTGCTGCGCTCAGAACCGCACGAACCGATGCGGTCGCCACGTCCTCGTCGATACCGACGCCCCAGATAGTGCGGCCATCGGCGGTCTTGCATTCGACATAGGCCGCCGCGCGGGCGTTGCTGCCGGCGCCCATGGCGTGTTCGGAATAGTCGGTGATGTCGATGTCGACGCCGAAGCCATCCTTGAGCGTGGCGACGACCGAAGAGATCAGGCCGTTGCCGCGTCCCGATACCGACTGGACCTTGCCATCGACTTCGATCTTGCCAGCGAAGATGCGCGTGCCATCCGGGCCGCGCGCTTCCTCGTAGTCGACCAGCTGCAAGTGCTGTGGCGCATCAAGGCGATAGGCCTTGCGGAAAACGCCCCAGATATCTGCCGCTTGCAGTTCGCGACCGAGCTCGTCGGCAAGCTCCTGAACATGGCGCGAGAAGTGCGCCTGCATCTTTTTGGGAAGCTTGAGGCCCTGGTCCTGTTCCAGCACCCAGGCAAAGCCGCCCTTGCCGGACTGCGAATTGACCCGGATCACCGCTTCGTAGCTACGACCGAGGTCAGCCGGATCGATCGGCAGGTAGGGGATCGCCCAAAGCTCGTCATTGCGCTGTTCCTGCGCCGCAAAGCCCTTCTTGATCGCGTCCTGATGGCTGCCGGAAAACGCGGTGAAGACCAGTTCGCCGCCATAGGGGTGGCGGGGATGGACAGGCAGCTGGTTGCAGTATTCGACAGTCTGGATCACCTCGTCGATGTCCGAGAAGTCCAGCTCAGGGTCGATGCCCTGCGTGTACATGTTGAGGCCAACGGTGACGAGGCAGCAGTTGCCAGTACGCTCGCCATTGCCGAACAGGCAGCCTTCTACGCGATCGGCCCCGGCCATCAGGCCGAGTTCGGCCGCTGCGACGCCAGTACCGCGATCGTTGTGGGTGTGCAGGCTGATAACCGCTCGATCGCGGTTCGGCAGGTTGCGACAGAAGTACTCGATCTGGTCAGCATAGATGTTGGGCGTTGCCGCCTCGACCGTGGCCGGCAGATTGAGGATGATCGGCTTGTCCGTCGTCGGCTGGAGAATCTCCATCACCGCCTCGCAGCACTCGATGCTGAAATCGAGTTCGGCGGTCGAGAAGGTCTCCGGGCTATATTCGAAATGCCAGTCGGTCTGCGGGAAGCGTGCGGCCTGATCGCGCAGGTGCTTGGCCCCGGCGATGGCGATCTCGCGCACGTCCTTGCGGTCCATGCCGAAAACCACGTTGCGCCACAGCGGCGATACCGCGTTGTAGACGTGGACGATCGCCTGCTTGGCGCCGGCGAGGCTTTCGAACGAGGTCTTGATCAGGTCCTCGCGCGATTGGGTGAGGACCTGCACGAACACGTCATCGGGAATGCGGCCGGCATCGACGAGGCCACGGATGAAATCATACTCGGTGGCCCCGGCAGAGGGGAAGCCGACCTCGATTTCCTTGAGGCCAACCTTCAGCAGAAGGTCGAAGAAGCGGCTCTTCTTTTCCGCATCCATCGGATCGATCAGCGACTGGTTGCCGTCGCGCATGTCGGTAGACAGCCAGCGCGGCGCCTTGGTGATCGTCTGGCTGGGCCATTGGCGGTTAGGCAGGTCGATTTGCGGGAACGGACGGTACTTGGCCGAAGGGTTCTTGAGCATGGTCATGAAAGTGCACTCGAATTTTCTGGATTTTGGCGGTTGTGCTTCTGATCCCCTGGGCGCCGTGCGCGCCGGGAGACCCCGCGCGTCAGCTCACGCCCAAGGGCGGATAAGTCGCAGGGTAAGGTCCAGTCGAGCGGTCATGCCACAAGCCTATGGTGAATCGTGGGCCACTTGTCCAGAATGAATGCAAGCAAGCCGGGAGAGAAAAGCCATGAATATTGCGCCGTTCACCGTCGAGATACCGCAAGCCGCGATCGAAGACCTGAACCGGCGCATCGACATGACGCGGTGGCCCGAGAAGGAAACCGTCGACGACTGGTCGCAAGGGGTGCCGCTTGCCGCTCTGCAAGACTTCGTTGCCTACTGGCGGCATAGCTACGATTGGTACGCCTGCCAGCAGATGCTGAACGACTGGGGCATGTTCGAAACCGAGATCGATGGCCTGATGATCCGGTTCATCCACGTACGCTCGCCCCACGCAGGCGCGCGGCCGCTGCTCCTGACCCATGGCTGGCCCGGCTCGATCCTCGAGTTTCGCCGCTGCATTGCTCCGCTAACCCAGCCGGAGCAGCATGGCGGTTCGGTGCAGGATGCCTTTCATCTCGTGATACCCTGCCTGCCCGGCTACGGGTTCTCCGGCAAACCCGTGGCCAAGGGCTGGAGCGTCCAGAAGATTGCGCAAAGCTGGGGCGAATTGATGAAGCGTCTCGGCTATCACAAGTGGCTGGCGCAAGGTGGCGACTGGGGCTCGGCCGTGACGACTGCGCTGGGCGTGTTGAAGGTCGAAGGGTGCGCCGGCATCCATCTCAACATGCCGATTGCAAGACCGCTGCCCGAGGATATGGCCGCGCCCCAGCCTGACGAGGTGAAGGCGCTCGAGCGGCTGCAACATTACCAGGACTGGGATTCAGGCTACTCCAAGGAACAATCCACGCGTCCTCAGACGGTCGGCTACGGACTGGTGGATTCGCCTGTCGGCCTCGCGGGCTGGATCTACGAGAAGATGTGGGCCTGGACCGACAATGCCGGGCGTGCGGAGGACGCCCTCAGCCGCGACGATATGCTCGACAATCTCATGTTGTATTGGCTGCCGGCTGCCGGGGCTTCATCAGCCCGTCTCTACTGGGAGAGCTTTGGCAGCTTTGCCCCCGCGCAGATCGACATCCCCGTCGCTGCTACAGCGTTTCCGAAGGAGATCATCCCGGCCCCGCGCAAGTGGTTCGAGCGGACATGCTCGAATCTGGTCTATTGGGGCGAGCAGGAGAAGGGCGGGCACTTCGCTGCCTGGGAGCAGCCCGAAGCTTTCGTGAAAGAGCTTCGGGCTGCGTTTTCACTGATGCCTTGAGAGTTTACTTCTTTTCGAAGGCGACGGTGATATCGAGCTTCACTTCATCCGAGACGAACGGAAGGCCGTACTTGACGTTGAAGTCCGAACGCTTGATCGCCGCCTTGCCGTGGAAGCCCAGCGTGGCTGCCTTGCTGAACGGGTTGGTGCCTGCACCGGCGAACGTCGCGTCGATTGTTACCGGCTTGGTGACGCCATTCAGGGTCAGGTCGCCAGTGATCTTCGCGCTCATGCCATCGGCGCCAGGTGCAACACTGGTCGAAACGAACGTAGCGTCGGCGGGGGCTGCACCGAAAAAGTCGGCGGGCTTGCCGTCAGCTGCCGGCTTGAGCAGGTGGGCGGTAAGCCCGGTGCTTGCGGTCATGACCTTGCTGACCGGAATCTTGACCGAAACCTTCGCTGCGGCGGGATTGGCCGGGTCGATGTCAAGCGTGCCCGAAACGTCGCCGAACAGGCCGAAGTAATCGTTGAAGCCGAAATGGCTCACGCGCCACCCTACCAGCGAGTGGCCGGCATCGGCAGTGTAGGAGCCAGCCACGACACGCGCCTTGTCGGCCTTGCCGGGAACTTCGGGCATCTGCGCAACCATCGGCGCAGCCGCAGCGGCAAGGGCGAGGGGAAGGGCGAGCATGAGGGCACGCGGCATACGCGAAAGCTTCGGCATCGGGATCTCCTTGGGGAGGATGAGGAGCACCTTGGTTGCCAAAGTGCTACGACCGAAGCAAGCAAAACTCCCGCTGTCGTAGGGTAAACCCGGCCGCTCTATCCGCAGCGCGCTGCCACGAGTCGTCCGGAATCGTCCACGATCAGGTTGATGCGGTCCGGGCGCACGTCATGCGTGATCACGGCGCCAGGGCGAACGATGCGCACGCGGTCATGCCTGATTGACTTCTGCAATTCGGTACGAGCTTGTGGCGTGACAACCAAGCCCATCAGGCGCTGTGCCGCTTGCTGACCGCACGTGTCCAGCTGCGCCCCATCATTGCGGTTGACTGGCTGCACTGGCCTGGACGCCATTTCCTTGCCGCCGGCAACCATGGCGGCTGGCGTTAGGCACAAGGCTGCCGTGTAAAGCAGCAGCCGTGACGAAGGGCGAAATAGTGTGATCATTGTCTCCGAAATGGAGTGATATAGATCACATTTTTTTCGTCCACTCCATTCGTCGACGGGATTGGTCTGTTAATGGAAAGGGCGGCCGCAGCCGCCCTTTCACGTTCTTGCAATCAAACTGACCCGTATCAGTTCTTCGACTGATCTACCAGCTTGTTGGCACCGATCCACGGCATCATCGCACGCAGCTTGGCACCGGTCTCTTCGATCTGGTGGCGCTTGGCGAGGCCGCGGGCGGCCTTCAGTTCGGGCTGGCCAGCACGGTTGTCGAGCACGAAGTTCTTCACGAAGCGACCAGACTGGATATCTTCCAGCACGCGCTTCATTTCCTTCTTGGTTTCGGCGGTGATGATGCGCGGACCGGTGGTGATGTCACCGTATTCAGCCGTGTTCGAGATCGAATAACGCATGTTGGCGATGCCGCCTTCATACATCAGGTCGACGATCAGCTTCAGTTCGTGCAGGCACTCGAAGTAGGCCATCTCAGGAGCGTAGCCAGCTTCGACCAGCGTTTCGAAACCGGCCTGAACGAGGTGCGTCGCACCACCGCAGAGAACGGCTTGTTCACCGAACAGGTCGGTTTCGCATTCCTCGCGGAAGTTGGTCTCGATGATGCCCGAACGGCCACCACCAACGCCCGAGGCATAGGCGAGGGCAACGTCATGAGCGTTGCCGGTCACGTTCTGGTGCACGGCAATCAGGCACGGCACGCCGCCGCCACGCTGGTATTCGCTGCGAACAGTGTGGCCCGGGCCCTTCGGAGCGATCATGATCACGTCGATGTCGGCGCGGGCTTCGATCAGGCCGAAGTGGATGTTGAGGCCATGGGCGAAAGCGAGCGCAGCGCCCGGCTTCATGTTGGCGTGCAGGTCTTCTGCGTAGATCGCGGCCTGATGTTCATCGGGAGCAAGGATCATGAGCACGTCAGCCCATGCGGCCGCTTCGGCGTTCGGCAGGACCTTGAAGCCGGCGGCTTCGGCCTTCTTGGCGCTGGCCGATCCCGGACGCAGCGCGATGGCCACTTCCTTGATGCCCGAATCGCGCAGGTTCTGCGCATGTGCGTGGCCCTGCGAACCGTAACCGAGGATAGCGATCTTCTTGTCGGTGATGAGGTTCAGATCGCAGTCTGCGTCGTAATAGACCTTCATGTCGTTCCCAATCTTTGATGAATTCGTGAAAGGATAAGCGGTGAAATTCAGGCGGCGGTGGCGCCGCGGATCATGCCGACGATGCCGGTGCGACCAACCTCGACAAGGCCAAGCTCCTTCATCAGCGCGACGAAGCTGTCGATCTTGTCGGGAGCGCCGGTCAGTTCGAAGATGAAGCTCGAGGTCGTGGTGTCGACCACCTTGGCGCGGAACACGTCGGCCAGACGCAGCGCCTCGACGCGGTTCTCGCCCTTGCCGGCAACCTTGACCAGCGCCAGCTCGCGCTCCACGAATGGGCCCACTTCGGTGAGGTCGGTCACCTTGTGCACCGGCACCAGTCGCTCAAGCTGCGCGCGGATCTGGTCGATCACTGGCGGCGGACCGTGCGTCACGATGGTGATGCGGCTGACGTCGTGACCGTCGGTGATGTCGGCCACGGTCAGGCTGTCGATGTTGTAGCCGCGCGCAGTGAACAGGCCGGCAATCTTGGCGAGAATGCCCGCTTCGTTGTCGACCGTGATGGTGAGGACGTGGCGCTCCTGCGCCTCCTGAGCGATGTGCATCATTGTTCCAGTGTCCCTCAGACCAGCGCCTTGGCTTCATCGTCCATCGTGCCGGCGACTTCGTCCCCGTAGAGAATCATGTCGGTATGCGCAGCCCCCGACGGGATCATCGGGAAGCAATTGGCTTCCTTTGCGACGAGGCAGTCGACGAAGACCGGACCGTCATGGTCCATCATCGCCTGGATGCCTGCATCCAGCTCGCTCTCGTCGGTGATGCGGATGCCCTTCCAGCCATAGGCTTCGGCCAGGCGAACGAAGTCCGGCAGACTGTCCGAATAGGAGTTGGAGTAGCGGCTCTCGTAGGTCAGCTCCTGCCACTGGCGGACCATGCCCATCCATTCGTTGTTGAGCACGAAGACCTTGACCGGCAGGCGATACTGCGTGGCCGTGCCCAGCTCCTGGATGTTCATCTGGATCGAGGCGTCGCCGGCGATGTCGATGACCAACGTGTCGGGGAAGCCGGCCTGCGCGCCGATCGCGGCGGGAAGGCCGTAGCCCATCGTGCCGAGACCGCCCGAGGTCAGCCATTTGTTGGGCTTCATGAAGTGGAAGTACTGGGCAGCCCACATCTGATGCTGGCCGACTTCGGTCGAAATGATCGGCTCACGATGCTTGGTCAGCTCGTAGAGACGCTCGACCGCGTATTGCGGCATGATTGCCTTGGACTTGCGCGGGTAGGCAAGGCTCTTCTTGCCACGCCAGCCATCGATGCGCGCATACCATCCGGTCAGGTCCTGCGCCTTGTAGCCACGCTCGAGCCAAGCTTCGATCAGCTGCCCGAGAACCTTGCCGCAATCGCCGATCAC
>JBEQCK010000080.1:0-15364 GCA_041639335.1 Novosphingobium sp. | reverse complement strand
TTGGCTCGTCCGGCGTACCCGAGACCTTTGTGATCGATGCCAAAGGGGTGATCCGGTATCAGCACATCGGCGAGATCCGTCCCGAGGATGTGCCGCTCATCCTTGAAAAGCTGAAGGAGGCGCAATCGTGAAGCGCCTTTTCTTCATGATCATGGCTTTGCTGGCGGCTCACCCGCTCTTCGCTCAGGATCAGCTGCCACCTGCGCCTTATGCCTACAAGCAGCTCGAAGATCCGACGCAGGAGGCCAAGGCACAGCGGTTGATGGAGACGCTGCGCTGTCTCAAGTGCCAGAGCCAGGCCATTTCGGATTCCGATGCGCCGATGGCTGGTGACATGCGGCATCAGGTCCGCACTCGCATCAAGGCCGGCGAGGATCCCGAGGCCATTCGCGCCTGGCTCGTTGAACGCTACGGCGATTACGTCAGCTACGCGCCGCAGAACAAGCCGATCATGTGGCCGCTCTTTGCGGCTCCGCTTGTCATTTTGCTCCTAGCGGCAGTCCTGCTTCGGGGGCGCTTCCGCAAAAGTATCAAGCCGGAGGGCGGCGAATGACCTGGGTCCTGATCCTGCTGATTGCAGCGATCGTCTTCGTGCTGCTGGCATTCGTCTTGAAGATGCCGCGTGCCGGTTGGGAGCTGTCAGGCGCGGCGTTGCTGGTCGGGATTGCGGGCTATGCGCTGCAAGGGCACCCTGGCACGCCCGGCGCGCCCAAGGCACCGATCGAGAACAAGCGCGCTGCTGACGAGGCTCTGGTCAAGCAACGCCAGCAGATGGGCGACCAGTTCGCGCAAGGGCAGAGCTGGATGATTCTGGCCGACGGACTTGCCCGGCAGGGGCAATACGGCGCGGCCGCCGAGGTGCTGCGCAAGGGGACGCAGCAGTTCCCCCAGGATGCGGACTTGTGGGTTTCGCTCGGCAATGCGCTGGTTGGCCACAGCGATGGGATCATCACGCCGGCCGCGCAGTTCGCGTTCCAGAAGGCGGCGGCGATTGCGCCTGATCATCCCGGCCCGCCGTTCTTCATGGGTCTGGCACTCGCCCAGTCAGGCAGGCTTGCCGATGCTCGCGCGATGTGGGCTGAACTGCTCCGGCGTTCTCCTGCAGACGCTCCCTATCGCGCGGATCTGTCCGAACGAATCCAGCGGATCGACTCGATGCTGGCGGCCAGCTCCGGCGCGGTGACTGCGGGTGCGCCGGTTCCGGTACCCGCTCCAGCAGCTGGTGCTTCCAGCCAAGTCGCTGAATAAAAATCAGAAAAATGGCATTTGGAACGGCTGCATATGCCGTTCGTTATCCTCGCGCGCGGCCGTTTTCCAGCCCATTGCGGGTCCATTGGGGCAGTGCTAAAGCGCCGCGCCGCACTGCCCTTCTGGTGGATGCGATCGAGGCTATGAGCCCGGGGGCACTGTTGCCATGAGTAATGCTGTCAGCGATGCCGAACATGCCAGTGGGGGTGCGCCTGTGCACACCGCAGGCCACGGCCATGCAGGGCACTCGCACGGCTCCCTGACGAAGCTCGCTGTCGGCGCGATCGGCGTCGTCTTCGGCGACATCGGTACCAGCCCGCTTTACGCGCTGCGCGACACGTTTGCAGGGCACCACAAGCTCCCGCTCGACCTGCTGCACATCTACGGCATCATCAGCCTGATGTTCTGGTCGATGATGATCATCGTGACGTTCAAGTACGTCTCGATCATCATGCGCGCTGATAACAAGGGCGAAGGCGGCAGCCTTGCCCTGCTTGCGCTGATCAACCAGCACACCGACGGCAAGCGCTGGGGCAAGGGGATCATCCTGCTCGGCGTGTTCGCCACCGCGTTGTTCTATGGTGATTCGATGATCACCCCGGCGGTTTCGGTGATGGGTGCCATCGAAGGCGTTGCAGTTTACCGGCCTGACATGCATCCGCTGATCGTGCCGCTGGTCGTCGGTATCCTGATCGGCCTGTTCTTCATCCAGAGCCGCGGGACCGAAAAGGTTGCCGCGTTCTTCGGGCCGATCATGCTGGTCTATTTCGGCACGATTGCGGTGCTCGGCAGCCTCAGCATCGCCGAATACCCCCAGGTCATCACCGCGCTCAGTCCGCACCACGCGGTCACCATGTTCATCTCCGACCCATGGCGAGGCTTCCTCGCGATGGGCGCCGCCGTGCTCGCCGTGACCGGTGCCGAGGCGCTTTACGCCGACATGGGCCACTTTGGCCGCAGCCCGATCCGCATGTCGTGGCTGGTCTTCGTCCTGCCGGCGCTGGTGCTCAACTATCTTGGCCAGGCATCGCTGCTGATCCGCAATCCGGCCGCGCTCGAAAGCCCGTTCTATTACCTTGCGCCGGAGTGGTTCCAATGGCCGCTGCTGTTCATCGCCTCATGCGCTGCGGTGATTGCTTCGCAGGCCGTGATCTCCGGCGCATTCTCGGTGACGCAGCAGGCGATCCAGCTCGGCTTCATCCCGCGCATGACGATCAAGCACACTTCGACTGCGGCCGGCCAGATCTACATCCCGGCGATCAACTGGGGCCTGATGATCGCGGTGATCCTGCTGGTGCTGGTGTTCCAGCGTTCGTCCAACCTGACTGCCGCCTATGGCATCGCGGTGACCGGGGCGATGTTGATCGACAACTTCCTGCTGGCGGTCGTGCTGTTCAAGCTGTGGCATTGGAAGGCTCCCGCGGCCGTCGCCATGCTGGCCCTGTTCTTCGCGATCGACGGGGCATATCTTGGCGCGAACATGACCAAGATCCCCGACGGTGGCTGGGTGCCGTTGGTCATGGGCATCGCCATCTTCACCTTGCTGACAACCTGGTCACGCGGACGCGCGCTGATGCGGGAGAACATGGCCGAAGGCACGATCCCGCTCGAGGTGTTCACCAAGTCCGCGCATTCGAGCGCCGCCCGGGTATCCGGCACGGCAATCTTCATGGCCTCGACCGCCGCCGGCGTCCCTTCGGCCCTGTTGCACAACATCAAGCACAACAAGGTCCTGCACGAGCGCGTTGTGATCCTCACCGTCTCGATCGAAGACGTACCTTACATGGATGAAGGCGAACGCTATGCCGTCAAGGACTTCGGCAATGGCTTCTACCGTCTGACCCTGCGTTTCGGCTTCCTGGAGGAAACCGACGTGCCCGGCGCATTGAAGGGCGTGAGCATGTGCGGCGAGCCGTTCAACATGATGAAGACCAGCTTCTTCCTGTCACGCCAGACGCTGATTCCTTCGGACAAGCCCGGCATGGCGCTGTGGCGAGAGAAGCTCTTCGCCTGGATGTTGCGCAACGCGGCAAGTGCCATGGAGTTCTTCCGGCTTCCCACCAACCGCGTTGTCGAACTCGGTAGCCAGTTGAAGATCTGACCGGTCCGCTTCGGTTCGTCCGGTTTTCAGTTGAGGATATTGGAATTCGGCAGAATTCCGTTACTTCTGGCCCATCGTCGCAACAGGGACGCCCGTATGGCCGATAGCGCTCTTCTGCGCGAAATTCTCGATGCTCAGCTTGAAACTGTCTGCCGTTTTCGGTCTGACGGGCTGATCCTGTTCGTCAACCGTGCTTATGCGACGACCCTGGGGCGGGAACCGCATGAATTGACGGGCAGGAACCTGTGGGATTTCGTCACCGGGGAAGATCAGGACCATGTCCGCGCCATGTTGCGCAACCTGACTCCTGCGCATCCGGAGCTGACCATCGAAAACCGTTTCGAAGCGGCGGGCGGGACCCGGTGGATGCTGTGGCGCAATCACGCCCTTGAATTCGACGATTCGGGAGCGTGGTCAGTCGCCCAATCGACCGGCATCGACATTACCGAGCGCAAGCAACTGGAAGAGCAACTGAAGCTGCTCGTTGATGAACTGAACCATCGCGTCAAGAATACGCTGATGGTGGTGCAGGCGATGGCCCACCAGACCTTTCGCGGGGGAGGTGCTGCCGATGGTCGCATCGGCACATTCAGCAACAGGCTCGCCGCCCTGTCCGGCGCCCATGACGCCCTGAGCCGGACCAACTGGGCGGGAGCGCACCTTGCCGACATCGTCAACCACGGGCTGCTGATATGCAGGGCGGATGACATGCGGCTCGATGTGTCGGGGCCAGACGTGGTCATGCCGGCGAATGCCACCGTTTCGCTGGTGATGGTCCTGCATGAACTGGCCACCAACGCGATGAAATACGGCGCGCTGTCAGGCCTTACCGGCCGAGTGACGGTGCGTTGGACAGTCGATGACACCGAAATGGTTGTAATAGATTGGGTTGAAAGCGGAGGCCCAGAGGTGAATGTGCCGGAACGCAAGGGTTTCGGCTCGCGCCTCTTGACCGAAGCGATACCCCGCCAGCTTGGTGGCCGGGTTGATCTGGACTATAATCGGGCCGGGTTACGATGCCGTATCGCGGTGCCGCATGTCCGGCCAACTCCTGGGGCGCACGATGATTGACGGCAAACGCATACTGGTTGTTGAAGACGAGTTCATAGTCGCCGCCATGTTGTGCGATGCCTTGGAAGATCACGGCGCGGTGCCAGTGGGGCCGGTCGGCAGGGTGAGCGAGGGGCTGGAGACGATCGCCGCAGGCGGAATTGACGCTGCGGTCCTCGATTGGAACCTTGCCGGGGAATCCGGCTCCTCTCTGGCAGAAGCACTTGCTGCGCGCGAAGTGCCCTTCATCATCGCCACGGGATATGGATCGGTTGACGCGCCGTTCCATGATCGGCCGATTCTCAGCAAGCCGTATGTATCGGCTCATCTCATTGAAAAGCTTGCCGGTCTTTTCACCGGCTGACGTCAAACAAGTCGATGCCCGGAGCGGCAGTGCCGCCCCGGGAAATCGGATCAGTCCTTCTTGGCTTCCGCCACGGATTCGTTGTGAAGGCTGGCTTCGGCTTCGGCGGCTTCCTGCTTGGTCGTCGCTGCTGCCTTGTCGGCCATTTCGTCGGTCTTTGCGGCTGCGTTGTCGACAGCGGCAGCGGCCTTGTCACCCAGCTCGTCAGTAGCGGCTGCTGCGTTGTCGGCAGCATTGGCAACGTCATTGCCTGCCGATTCCGCTGTCGTCTCGGCAGCTTCCTGGGTCTTTTCCGAGCAGGCGGAAAGCGTCAGGGCGGTCGCCGCGGCGGCAGCGAGGATCGTGAACTTGCGCATGTGGTGAATTACTCCCCTTGGTGTTCGCACCCGCAGTGCGGGTTGAGGGGGCAACGCATGAACACGCTTTAATATCCCGTCGCAGAAAAAGGGCGCGGCATCCGATGATGCCGCGCCCCTGTTCCAGTGCATCAAGGCCGGGATGATCAGCCGAGGTTCGCGCTCACCATGCAGTACAGCATCGGCAGCGACAGCAGCAGGTTGGTGCGGCTTGCGGCCAGCGCGCGGGGTGCGGCGGCAGCCTTTTCCTCAGCCGAGGCTTCGATGATCCCGAGGATCTTCTTCTGGGCGGGCCAGATGATGAACCACACGTTGAATGCCATGATCAGGGCCAGCCACATGCCAAGGCCGATCATGTTGACGTTGCCTTCGCCCGAGAAGGTCAGTGCCTGGTGGCCGTAGCCGTTGACGAACGCGATGACGAGGCCGGTGACCACGGTCAGCAGCGCGGCATAGCGGAAGAAGAAGAACACCTTCGGTGCGATGTGGCCGGTGATCGCGCCCTTCTGCTCGGCCGGGATCTTCGGCATGGTCGGAACCTGCACGAAGTTCAGGTAATAGAGCAGGCCGATCCACAGGATCCCGAAGAAGGCATGGAGCCAGCGGAACACCGAATTGGTGTCGACCGGAGCGGATGCGCCGTAGCCCAGCATCACTGCAATGGCAGCGACAAGACCGACGACAAGAACGAGATGAAGATTGCCAAAGAACTTGGCCATGTGATTTCCCCCTATGTGCAACCGTCATATGGCAGGAGCACGACCATGCCCCCACGGTTGCTGCGCATATTAGGCAGCGTGCCGCAAATGTCACACAAAATTAGGGATGGGGTTCCAGCCCCTTGGGGAAGCGCAGGCGTGCCTCAGTCGTGCGGAGGGTTCTGTTCCACTTCGGTCTGCTCGTCCATCGCCAGCCCATGCTTCATCAGCATCGGGATCTGCGCGAAGGTGAACAGGAACGACAGCGTGGTCACGCCCCAGAGCTTGGCCTGCAGCCAGATCTCGAAATTGCCATTCGCCGTATTGAAGAAATAGCGCAGGACTTCGTTCAGCGCGGCGAGGAACAGGAAGAAGAACGCCCAGTTCCGCGACAGCTTCAGCCAGCCTTCCTCATTCAGGCCATCAAAGGCCGCTTCGAGCAGGTAGCGCAGCATGGCCTTGCCTTTGGCAAGACCGGCAAACAGCACGCCGGCGAAGAGCAGGTAGATCGCCGTCGGCTTGACCTGGATCCAGAAGGGGTCGCCCAGCAGGACCGTCAGCGTCCCGAACCCGAGGATCAGCACTGTCGACAGCCACAGCATCGGCGAAATCTTGCCGAGCCTCAGCTTCGAGACAATCAACGCCACGACGGTTGCGACCATGAAGGCCGCGGTGCCCTTGGTAACTGCCACCACCTCGGCAAGTCCGGCATCTCCGCCGTCGCGCTTGAAATAGCGGTAGGCGAGGAAGAACACGAGCAGCGGGCCGTAATCGACCAGCAGGTTGACCCATGACGATTTGGGCTTCTTCTGCGTCTCGCTCACCTGAACACTCCTGCGATGACCTTGGCGACAAGGTCGGGATCGAACGGGCGCAGATCGTCGATCTTCTCGCCCACGCCGATCGCGTGGATGGGCAAGCCGTACTGCTCTGCCGCCGCCACCAGCACGCCACCGCGCGCGGTGCCATCCAGCTTGGTCATGATCAGGCCGGTCACGCCTGCCACTTCCTTGAAGATCTCGATCTGCTGCAGCGCATTCTGTCCGTTGGTGGCGTCGAGCACCAGCACCACGTCATGCGGAGCTTCGGGATTGAGACGGCCGAGCACGCGGCGCACCTTGGCCAATTCGTCCATCAGCTCGCGCTTGTTCTGGAGGCGACCGGCAGTATCCACGATCAGCGTGTCGATGCCGGTGTCTGTGGCGGTCTTTACCGCATCGAACACGATAGCCGCCGGGTCACCGCCCTCGGGGCCGGTGACGATGGGCACGCTGAGACGATCGGCCCAGACCTTGAGCTGTCCGATGGCGGCGGCGCGGAAGGTATCACCGGCTGCCAGCATCACGCCGTAGTCCTGCTCCTGGAACAGGTGGGCGAGCTTGGCGATCGTGGTCGTCTTGCCAGAGCCGTTGACACCGATGACGAGGATCACCTGCGGGCGCGGAAAGGCCACGATCTCCAGCGGCTTGGCCACCGGGCGCAGGATCGCCGCGATCTCCTCAGCCACCGCTTCCTTCAGACCCTGCTCGTCCACGCCATTCTCGAACCGGGCACCCTTCAGCCTCTCGCGGATGCGGGCGGCAGCACGGGGACCAAGGTCGGACAGGATCAGCGCGTCCTCGATATCATCGAGCTGCGCGTCGTTGAGGCGGCTGCTGCCGACGATGCCGCCGAGATTCTCGGCAAGCCGCTCGGACGTCTTGCGAAATCCGCCGAGGATGCGGTCGGACCAGCTGGCGCTGGCGGTTTCGGCACTCATTCGAGTATTCCTTCAACAATCTTGGTCGGCGTTACCGTGACAAGGCTTCCGACAGGAGTACCTTCCGGAACGCGGTAGGTCGCAAAGTGTCCCGCATGGCCGGTTCCATCGCGCTCGGCAAGGACTTGCGCAGGCGTGCCGAGCAGAGATTGCAGCCAATCCCGGCGTTGCTTCGCCACTTCGGCCCGCACCTCGGCTGCCCGTTCCTTGACGAGCACGGGATCGACTTGCGGCATCCGCGCTGCGGGCGTGCCGGGACGCGGGGAGTAGGGGAAGACGTGACCGTGGACGACCGCGCATTCTCGCACGATCGAGACATTGTCGGCGTGCATCCCGGGCGTCTCGGTCGGGAAACCGGCGATCAGGTCGGCACCGATCGCAAGGTCCGGGCGCCGCGACTTCATGCGCTGCACCAGATCGATCGCGTCGCGGCGCAAGTGCCGCCGCTTCATGCGCTTGAGCACCATGTCGTTGCCGGATTGCAGCGAGAGATGGACATGCGGCATCACCCGTGGTTCCTGCGTGATCAGGTCGAACAGCAGCGGATCGATCTCTACCCCGTCGAGCGAGGACAGGCGCAGGCGGGGCAGGGCGGGGAAAGCGTGGAGGATCGCGGCGACAAGATCGCCAAGCCGTGGGCTTCCGGCCAGGTCCGCGCCCCACGAAGTGACATCGACGCCGGTCAGCACGACCTCATTCACGCCTTCATGCCGCGCAATCGCCTCGATGACGTGCCCGGTCTCCAGCGAAACGCTGGTCCCCCGGCCTTGCGGGATGATGCAGAAGGTGCAGGCGTGATCGCAGCCGTTCTGCACCGGCACGAAGGCGCGGGTGTGCTTGCTGGCCGACACTTGCGCCGTGCGCGGGACGTTAGCATTCCACACCTCGGGCTTTAGCTTGTCGGCATTCGGCACTACCGCATCGACCTCGGTCATGGCGACGAAGGCGTCCTGCTCGATCGTGGCGGCGCAGCCCGTAACCACAAGCCGTGCTTCGGGATTTTCCCGGCGCAGCCTGCGCACCGCGCGACGAGACTGGCGCACGGCTTCGGCGGTGACGGCGCAGGAATTGACGACCACGGTCGGCGGTCCACCGTCCAGAAACCCGCTGATCGCCTCGCTTTCGGCAATGTTGAGGCGGCAGCCGAGGGAGACGACCCGTCCGCTCATGCGGGGAAATCAGCGTCCTCGAATGAGCCTTCGAAGCTCAGTGCGGCGGGACCGGTCATTTCGATCGAGCCGCCTTCGGGCCAGGCGATGGTGAGCGGGCCGCCGGGCAGGTCGACGCGGACCTTGCGGCCGGTCAGCTTGCGGCGCATCGCTGCAACTGCCGTCGCGCAGGCGCCGGTGCCGCAGGCGCGGGTCAGACCGGCGCCGCGCTCCCACACGCGCAGCTTGAGGTGATCGGGGCCGACCACGCTGGCGACATTGACGTTCACGCGCTCGGGAAAAACTGCATCGTTTTCAATGATCGGGCCCAGTCTTTCGAGCTCTACCGCGTCGGCATCGGGCACGAAGAACACCGCATGGGGGTTACCGACATTGACGCCGACGGGATTTTCCAACTCTTCCCAGCCAAGCGGCAACTCAAGGGTATCCATGGCATAACTCAGGGGTATCTCCTGCCAGCCAAAGCGGGGCAGGCCCATGTCCACGGTGACGCCATCCTGGCCGGCCTCGGAGCGGATCAGACCGCCCAAGGTTTCGATCGAGTTCGTGCCCCCGAGCAGAAGTCCGACAGCGCGGCTGGCATTGCCGCAAGCCTCGACCTCGCCGCCGTCGTTGTTGAAGATGCGCATGCGCACGTCGGCGACCTGCGATGGTTCGAGCACGATGAGCTGATCGCAGCCGATGCCAGTGCGGCGGTCGGCCAGCGCGGCGGCGCGGCGCGTGGTCATCGCCACCGGCGCTTCGCGCGCGTCGATCACCACGAAATCGTTGCCGAGGCCATGCATCTTGCGGAAGGGAATGCGCATGGCGCGCGACTTAGGGATTGCCGCGCCTCGTGGCAATCATTTCGCCGAAAATCAGGCCGTCGCGGCTCGCGGAAGTTCGAGCGGTTCGCTGGACGAGGGAGGGACAGCGCTGGGCAGCAGGTTGCTGCTGGCCAGCAGTGCGCGAACCTCGTCCGCGTCCGTCGGCTGACCGTAAAGGTAGCCCTGGCCCTTGAACGAGCCGTACTTGCGCAGTTCGTCCAGCACTTCGGGGCTTTCGATGCCTTCGGCGGTGATCGGCAGGTCCATGCCCCTGCCGAGCGAGGAGATCGCCTCGATGATGGTGCCGCTGTCCTTGCTCTTGCCGAGCGTCGAGACGAAGAAGCGGTCGATCTTGATCCGGTCGAAGGGCAGGGTTCGAAGTTGCGCCAGTGACGAATAGCCGGTGCCGAAATCGTCGAGGCTGATGCGAATGCCCTGGTTCTTGAGGCTAGTGATCAGGGTGCGCACGACGCCGACGTTTTCATGCAGGCAGGTTTCGGTAATCTCTATGTCGAGCCGGTGCGGCGGAAAGTTGGCTTCGACCAGCAGCTTTAGCAGCTTCTGGGCAAACCACGGATCGCGCAACTGCAGCGGCGAGATGTTGACCGAGAGAGTGAGGCGCGGATCCCATTCGCGCGCGTCGCGCAGCGCCTGGCGGATCAGGCTTTCCGACAGTTCGGAGATCAGGCCGATTTCCTCGGCGATCGGAATGAACAGTTCGGGCGAAAGCAGGCCGTGCTTGGGGCTCTTCCAGCGGGCAAGCATTTCGAAGCCGGTCAGTTCGCCGGTGTCGAGATCGACCTGCTTTTCGTAATAGGGCACGAATTCGCCGCGCGGGATACCTTCGCGGATGCCGCGCTCAAGCTCGCTGCGGAAGCGCAGTTCGCTCTCCATGTTCTGTTCGAACCAGTAGTAGCGGTTCCGGCCGGCTTTCTTGGCCTGGTACATGGCCAGGTCTGCGCGGTGGATCAGCAGTTCGGCCAGGGTGTGCGCGTCGCTCGTGTCAGCGGGACTCGTGTTGGCAAGGCCGATCGAGGCGGTGACTTCCAGCGCGAGTCCATCGATCTCCACGGGGCGGGCGATCGAAGTGTTCAGGCGGAGCATCAGGCGGTCGATGGCTTCGACGTGGTCCGGATCGTAGATCGTGGCAAAGGCGAATTCGTCGCCACCGAGTCGCGCCATGATCGATTTTTCAGGCAACAGCGTACGAATCCGCTCGGCGGTCTGCAGCAGCACGGCATCGCCTGCCTGATGACCATGGGCGTCGTTCGACTTCTTGAAGTTGTCGAGGTCCATCATCATCGCGACAACTTCGTGGCCGGTGGCCCGGGCGGCGTGGATCATGTCCTGAAGGGCAGGGCCGATGCTGCGGCGGTTGAGGCAGCCGGTCAACGCGTCAGTATGCGCAAGCTTGTGGGCCACTTCCTCGGCAACACGGCGCTGGCCGACTTCGCGGGTGAGATCGACGTAGCGGCGCCAACCGAACAGCAGAAGGGCGATGTTGAGTACCAGGGCAGTTCCGAGCATCGGCTCCTGCGGTCTGGCGCCCGTGACCAGTGAATGCAGGAAATCGCGCAGCACGGATGAGCCGTTCGCCACGAAGAGCAGGACGGCTGCAATGATGACACCGAGACCCACGATATCGTGTTCCCGCCGGTCGCTGGGCGCGCTGCTGCCAGTGTCCGGGGCAACATCCCGTTTCTCGAACTTGATCGGCGCTGTCGCCATGCCCCCGCTCTCACCTTTGCCGCATGCCCTGCGGTTCGATTCCGTCAGGGCCAAGGCTAAGGGAACGTCCTGAAGTTTTGGTTAAGAACTATGTCCGGCACAGGTCAGTCGCAGCGGCAGGGACGGGAGCAGTGGGTGGAGGTCGGACCAAGCTGCTTGCCTTGCCGGCAAAGCGGGGCTAAGGGGCGAGCCTGCGAGCGCCATTGCGTCTTGCAGATTCGACAACGGCCCCTGTTCAGGATGCCACACGCTGGTCGGCGAGGTTTCGCCCACCGGCGTTTTTCGCGTTACGCGAAAGTGGTTCCCAATCAAGGGCATGATGATGGGAATTGCGCGTGTTCGACAGTCTTTCAGACCGGCTTGGAGGCGTATTCGATCGCCTGCGCGGCCGCGGCGCGCTGCGTGAGGAAGACGTCCTCGCCGCCATGCGCGAAGTGCGCATTGCGCTGCTCGAGGCTGACGTTGCGCTTCCCGTTGTCCGCCGCTTCGTCGATCAGGTTTCGGAACAGGCCGTCGGCCAGTCGGTCCTGAAGTCGGTCACGCCCGGCCAGCAGGTCGTCAAGATCGTCAACGATGCGCTGGTCGAAATGCTCGGCGGCGGCACCGCCGAACTCGATCTGAATGCCGCCCCGCCGGTCGTAATCATGATGGTCGGCCTGCAGGGTTCGGGCAAGACCACCAGCACGGCCAAGATCGGCAAGCTGCTCAAGGAAAAGCAGGGTAAGAAGGTCCTGATGGCCTCGCTGGACGTCAACCGTCCGGCAGCGCAGGAGCAGCTTCGCGTCCTGGGCGAGCAGGCAGGCGTCGCCACGCTGCCGATCATCACCGGCCAGCAACCGGTGGACATCGCCACCCGCGCGGTGAATGCGGCCAAGCTGCAGGCGGTCGACGTGCTGCTGCTCGACACCGCAGGCCGTCTCCACGTCGATCAGGCGCTGATGGACGAGATGAAGGCAGTTGCTGCCGTCTCGGTCCCGAAGGAAACGCTGCTCGTCGTAGACTCGCTGACGGGTCAGGACGCGGTCAACGTCGCGCAGTCGTTCTCGGGCGAGGTCGACCTTACCGGCGTGATCCTCACCCGAATGGACGGCGATGCGCGCGGTGGTGCGGCGCTTTCGATGCGCGCGGTGACGGGCAAGCCGATCAAGTTTGCCGCAACCGGCGAAAAGCTCGACGCGATCGAGCCGTTCCATCCGGAACGTGTCGCTGGTCGCATCCTCGGCATGGGCGACATCGTCTCCATCGTCGAAAAGGCGGCGGCAACGATCCAGGCCGAGGACGCCGAGAAGCTCGCCCAGCGCATGTCGAAGGGTCAGTTCGACATGAACGACCTGCGCACGCAGTTGCGCCAGATGCAGAACATGGGCGGCCTTGGCGTGCTGGCGGGCATGATGCCGGGCATGAAGAAGGCCAAGGCGGCGATGGCGCAGTCCGGCATGGACGACAAGGTGCTGCTGCGCATGGACGCGATCATCGGTTCGATGACGCCGAAGGAGCGCGAGAAGCCCGAACTGCTCAACGCCAAGCGCAAGATCCGCGTGGCCAAGGGTTCGGGCACGCAAGTGCAGGACGTCAACAAGCTTCTGAAGATGCATCAGGAAATGGCCAAGGCCATGAAGCAGATCAAGAAGATGGGCGGCCTCAAGGGTTTGGGCGCGCTGTTCGGCAAGGGTGGCCTTGGTGCCGCGATGCCCGGGCTGGACCAGCAGATGGGACCCGGTGGTCTCGGCGGTCTGGGCGGCGGCGGTCTGCCCGGTTTGGGTTCAGGCGGCTTGCCGGGCAATCTCGGCGACCTGCTCAAGAAGAAGTGATTTCGCGTTTTTCCGTTTTTCCAGATTGATTGAAAGGTAGTTCAAATGTCCGTTTCTATGCGTCTTTCGCGCGGTGGTTCGAAGAAGCGCCCGTACTACAAGATCGTCGTTTCCAACAGCCGCGCCCCGCGTGACGGCAAGTACCTCGAGCAGGTTGGCACCTACAACCCGCTGCTCGCCAAGGACGACGAGAACCGCGTGCGTCTGGTCGAAGACCGCGTGCGTTACTGGATCGGCGTTGGCGCTCAGCCGACCGACCGCGTTGCCCGCATGCTCGACAAGGCCGGCATCAAGGAACGCGCTGCCACCAACAACCCGCAGCGTGGCGAGCCCGGCAAGAAGGCCAAGGAGCGCGCCGAGGAAAAGGCCGAGAAGGCTCGTGAAGCTGCTGAAGCCGCTGCCGCTGCATCGGCTGCGCCGGCTGAAGAAGCTCCGGCTGCCGAAGCTGCTGCTGAAGAGCAGACGGAAGCCTGATCTTGCGGGACCAGCCTGTCACGCTCGCCGCCATCACCGGCGCGCACGGTGTGGCGGGCGAGGTCCGCTTGAAGCTGTTTGGTGAAGGCGTGGTGGCGTTGAAGCGCTACCGCGCCTTCAACGATTCTGCGCTCACCGTCACGTCGCTGCGGGATGATGGCAAGGGCGGCGCGATTGCCCGCTTTGCCGAAGTCACCGACCGCACGGCGGCGGAAAAGCTGCGCGGCACGGCGCTGACCGTGCCCCGCTCCTCGCTCCCGCCACTGGCCGAGGGTGAATACTATCACGCCGACCTGATCGGCCTGCCTGCGGTTTCGACTGAAGGCGAGGCACTCGGCGAATGCGTCGCGGTCGAGAACTTCGGCGCCGGCGACGTGATCGAGATCCGCAAGGCTGACGGCAAGAAGTTCATGGTGCCGATGAAGGCGCAAGCGGTTCCGGAATGGACCGATGAGCGGATTGTGATTGAGGCCGGTTGGGCCGAGTAGTATATACGTCGCGTATATACGGAGGCCGTGATGGGCGTCGAGCATACTGCCAAGAGCTTCAAGTCTGGAAACTCGGTTGCGATCCGCATTCCGGCGGCGTTGGGCGTGGAGCCTGATCGCGAGTGGATCGTCGAGGAAAAGGACGGCGATCTGGTGCTTCGCCCGAAGCCGAAGGCCAAGCGCAAGTTCAACATCGAAAAGGTGCGCGGCTGCGCCATTGGTTCGGGGTTGAAACGCATCGAACCGGAAGACCGGGTGTTCGAGCATCGTCCGCTGCCTTGGGAAAATCCTGAATGGCGGGCCAAGCACATGCCTGACGAATGAAGTACCTTCTTGATAGCAATGCTCTGATCGCAATTGGCCTGGATGCTGACGAGCGGATCATCTCGCGCGCCGGGCAGTGCGACGAGGGCGATATCGTGACGTCCGCAATCGTCTTTGCCGAAGTGCTGCACGGGTCTGAGCGCGGCAAACCTCCCCCGCTTGCAGTTCTGGCTTTGCTGGCCGAAGAAATTCCGGTGCTGCCTTTTGATGACAAGGCCGCCAAAGTCTATGCCAAGGTGCCGTTCAAGAGGGCGAGCTATGACCGGCTCATCGCGGCTCATGCGTTGTCGCACGGGTTGATCGTGGTGACGGACAACGAGGCGGACTTCCGCGATGTGCCGGGGTTGGTGGTTGAGAACTGGACGGTTTGATGCTGACGTTGCTGTTCTTGATCCTCGGGTTCGCCGTGCCGCTTGCGCTCGCCTGGAGCTTTGCGCGATTCAGGCACGATTGGTCGAAACGTAAGATCGTTCTGTGGTCGGCAGGGCCGATCCCTGCGATCGGGGCGGTGACGTGCGTGTTCGTGATCATCAATGCCATGACCACGCCCGCTGAGAATTGCGGGGTCGATGCTTGCGGCATGGCGATGGCTGCGGGACTGGCAATGCTCGGACTGCTCGCGGCAATCTTCGTTGGCTGGGCGATATTGGCCATCGTTACGGTTACCGTTGTCAGGCGCGGTAGCTCTGGTGCGCCTGACATGGATGTATTCAAATGACCTTCGCCGCCACAGTTCTCACGCTCTACCCCGAGATGTTCCCCGGTCCGCTGGGCGTCAGCCTTGCCGGGCGCGCGTTGCGTGAGGGGACGTGGGCGATGGATGCGGTGCAGATCCGGGACTTTGCCATCGACAAGCACAAGACCGTCGATGACACGCCTGCTGGCGGCGGGGCGGGGATGGTGCTCAGGGTGGATGTGCTGGCCAAGGCCATTGACTTTGCGCGGGCCAAGTTCCTCCCCGAAACGGGGAGGGGGACCAGCGTAGCTG
>JBEQCK010000079.1:0-15365 GCA_041639335.1 Novosphingobium sp. | reverse complement strand
TTGGACAGACGTTCCTGGCAAAAGATGTCGATCTGGATGAAGTCGCCTTGTTCCTCGACGAGGAACTGCGCGGCTAATCCGCTGGCAACAGGTCAATCACGCCAAATTCGGGAAGCACTGCCTGCCGAAGCAGCGAGCGATGGCAGCCACGCGCCTCTCGCTCGTAGCAAAGCAGGGCAACGTTCCGTTCTTTTGCCAGATCGGCCAGAATGGCGCCGGCCGCGATTGCCTCGGGCAGTTCGAGTTGGCCCTCGTAGATCCGCTCGAGTGCGGAATGATCGTTTCGCCTTGCCGCTGCCCGCCCATCAGCAGGCGTACCAAGCGCCTTGAAGTGAACATATTCAATCCCGGCTTCGCGTGCGCTTGCCGCCAGAGAAGATTTCGAGAAACCCGGACGGCGCGACAGCGGCAACGCGCGGACGTCCGCAAGAACTTCGACGCCTGCTTCGAGCAGGGCATTCATGACCGCCGCAACCGTGGCCTGCTCGTAACCGATGGTCCAGATGTTGCGGGCGGTCATGCCAACTAACGTGGGAGTTCTTGCCTGTGGATCAAGGCCTTACTTGCCCGTGAATGCTGCCTTGCGCTTTTCCAGGAAAGCCCGGCCACCTTCGGCGGCGTCTGCGCTGTCACCCGCTTTCCATTGCCCTTCGGCTTCGACAAGCAGGGCACTGGCATAGTCTGCCTCGAGAGCCTTCGCGATGTTCTGGCGCATGACGCCCAGCGCCACCGTGGGACCAGCGGCCAGCCTGCTGGCCAGCGCCATGGCTTCGTCCTGCAATGCGGCGTCATCAACTGCCTTGTAGATCAGGCCCCAGCTTTCCGCTTTCTCGGCGCCAATCTTCTCACCCAGCATCATCATCTCGGTGGCGCGAGCCTTGCCGACCAGACGGGTCAGCATCCACGATGCCCCTCCGTCCGGCACCAGCCCGATATTTACGAAAGCCTGAAGGAAATAGGCGCTCCGCCCGGCGATGACAAAGTCGCCCGCCAGCGCGATCGAACAACCCACGCCTGCCGCCGGTCCATTGACCGCCGTAACCACGGGGACAGGCAAGCGCGATAGCGCGAGCATCAGCGGATTGTATGCCTGCGTGAGCGCGGTGTAGGCGCCCCGCCCTCCGGCAATGGAGCGATCCCCCCTCGCCGCAAGATCTGCACCCGAACAAAAGGCGCGTCCTTCACCCGTGATGACAACAGCACGCGCCCCGGCCAGATCGTTGACAGCATTTGCCAGTTCCAACGCCATGTTCGGCGGGCAGGCGTTCAACCGTTCCGGCCGGTTGAGCACGATCTTCAGAACATCGCCGATACGCTCGACACGAATGGTTTCGTATTCCATCTGGGCACCTTCTCCTTCGGCATCCGCATGCATGCTACGCTACCCAGCAATACCGTCTCGGGAGAACGAATCCACCGGAATTAATTGCCCGATTAAAGCGTAGAAAGCGGTCTGGCAGATGCCACGGATAGGCAATGGCTGTCCGATTGCCTATCCGCTTAAAGATCAGTCGCGGTAAGCCTGTGCGAAAGCAGCAGCAGCACCGAACAGGCCTGGTTGGGGATGGGTGATCAACTTCACGGGGATGGACGCCATCAAGCCTTCGAACCGCCCCTTGGCGCGGAAGCGATCCGCGAATCCCGACCGCACCAGCGTGTCCTTGATCCTGAGGCCCAGGCCCCCCGCCATGACAACCCCGCAAGACCCATGGGCGAGTGCAAGATCTCCCGCTACGCTGCCCAGCGACAGGCAGAAACGGTCGACAGCCGCCGCAGCAAGGCTGTCCTCGCCGGATGTGCCAAGTTCCCATAGCTCACGATCGGTGCGTGGAGTGTACGGACGCCCCTCGAGCAGAGCCAGTGCCTCATAGATGTCGACGATGCCGGGGCCTGCCACTACCCGCTCGACCGACACGCGCCGATGGCGCTTGCGCAGACCGGCAAGAATCGCGTCCTCGATCGAATCCAGCGGAGCGAAATCGACATGCCCGCCCTCGGTCGGTTGCACACGATAGCTGCCACCCTCACGCCACAGTTGCGCCACGCCAAGGCCCGTGCCGGGGCCGACGACACTTATGACGCCGGTCTGCGGAAGATCGGTCTCCGGGCCGGAAAGGTGGATGAAATGACTGTCGTCAGCCTGCGCGACGGCATGGGCAACGGCAGCGAAATCGTTCACCACGACATAGCGCTCTGCGCCCAGCTTTTCCGGGATCAGGGCTGGGCGGATGATCCATGGATTATTGGTGAACTTGATGATCTCGCCACCCACCGGCCCGGCGACGGCGATGGCCGCGGCCGAGGGAAGCGGCTTGCCGACGATGCGGCCGAAGTCTTCCCACGCCAGCTGGAACGAGCCATGCTCAGCCGTCTTCAGCGTGACGGCTTCCCCGAGGGACAGGACCCTGCCCTCGCCAACTTCGGCAAGCGCGAAGCGCGCGTGGGTTCCGCCAATATCGACGGCGACTACCTGCATTCCAACCCCCTCAAATCCGTTCTTATCAGAGTCCGGCGGCTGCCAGCATCGCCGAACCGCCGCGTTCTGCTTCGTCGGAATGCAGGCGCATCAGCGCGAAGAGTTCGCGTCCTACGCCAAGACCGGCAGGAGGTGCGACAGCTTCTTCGCGTGCGTTCCATTCTTCGGCCGGGACAAGCGCTGCCAGTTCGCCGGTATTGGCGCAGACGCGGACCACGTCTCCATCGCGCAGCTTCGCGAGCGGGCCGCCGGTCTTTGCTTCGGGCGAGACGTGGATGGCGGCAGGCACCTTCCCCGATGCGCCGGACATGCGCCCGTCTGTCACGAGGGCCACCTTGAAGCCGCGGTCCTGAAGCACGCCCAGTGGCGGGGTCAGCTTGTGGAGTTCCGGCATGCCGTTGGCGGCAGGGCCCTGGAAGCGGACCACGACGACCACATCCTTTTCAAGTTCGCCAGCCTTGAAGGCGGCAAGCACGTCGTTCTGGTCGCTGAAGACCCGGCACGGCGCCTCGATAGTCCAGCGCGAGGGATCGACGGCGCTGACCTTGATCGTGCCGCGACCGAGATTGCCCTTGAGCAAGCGGAAACCGCCTTCGGCCTGAAACGGCGCTGCGACTGGGCGCAACATCTTCTCGTCGCCCGAAGCCGTCGGGGCCGGGTTCCACCTGAGCGCATCACCATCCATGACCGGCTCCTGCGCGCCCTCTTCGAGCGACTTGCCGTAGACGGTCATGATATCGGCGTGGGCGAGGCCTGCGCCGATCAGTTCGCGGATCACGTAGGGCATGCCACCGGCTGCGGCGAAGGCGTTCACGTCGCCAGCTCCGTTGGGATAGACGCTTGCGATCAGGGGAACGGCGCGACTCAAATCGTCCATGTCGTCCCAGTCGATCTGGATGCCGGCCGCACGGGCGATGGCGGGCAGATGGATCACGTGATTCGTCGAACCGCCTGTGGCCAGCAGACCCGCAATGGCATTGACGATGGCCTTCTCGTCCACGCACAGGCCAAGCGGGCGATAATCATCGCCATTCCAACCGATCTGCGTGATGCGATGGACTGCAGCGCGGGTCAGCTCCTGCCGCAATTTCAGGCCGGGCTGGACGAAGCTGGAGCCCGGCATGTGCAGGCCCATCATCTCCATCATCATCTGGTTGGAATTGGCAGTGCCATAGAACGTGCAGGTGCCCGGCGAATGATAACTGGCACTTTCGCTTTCGAGCAGTTCGTCACGCCCGACCTTGCCCTCGGCATAGAGCTGGCGGATGCGGACCTTCTCCTTGTTGGGCAGCCCGCTCGGCATTGGCCCTGCAGGTACGAGGATTGTCGGCAGGTGGCCAAAGCGCAAGGAGCCGATCAACAGACCTGGCACGATCTTGTCGCAAATGCCGAGCAGCAGCGCGCCTTCGAACATGGCGTGGCTGAGGCCGACGACCGCCGCCATCGCGATGTTGTCGCGGCTGAACAGCGAAAGCTCCATCGAGTCCTGGCCCTGCGTCACGCCATCGCACATGGCCGGGACGCCGCCTGCGACCTGCGCCGTCGCACCCACTTCGCGGGCGAAGATCTTGATCTGCTCAGGGTAGCGGCCATAGGGCTGATGCGCCGAAAGCATGTCGTTGTAGGCGGTGACGATGCCGATGTTCATCGCCTTGCCGCTCTTGATCAGCGTCTTGTCCTCGCCCGAGGCAGCAAAGCCGTGGGCAAGATTGCCACACGACAGCTGCGGGCGATTGAGCCCCTTGTCGCGCGATCGCTCGATAAGGTCGAGATAGGCCGCACGCGTTGGGCGCGAGCGTTCGATGATGCGTTGGGTGACGCGCTCGACGATGGGATGCAAGGGCATCATTCGCTCCAATAGATGGTAACGGGCGGCCCGTAGCCGCGCAGGAATTGGGTAACGGGATAGCTGTCGTCACCGGCCAAGGCGCGCTCCAGCAACACCTTCTTGGACGCACCGGTCACGACAAGGATGATCTCCTTCGTCGCTTTGAGCGCCTTTTCGTTCAAGGTGAGCCGATCGAATGGCGCTTCCGGCGGCAGCGGGATCGGGGTCGTGGCAATAACCGCCGGTCCCGGCCGGACATGCGCTGTCATTTCCGGGAAAAGCGAGGCGACGTGGCCGTCCTCGCCCATGCCGAGCCAGACGAGATCGAATGGCGCGACTTGCACGCCTTCTGCGAGCCGTTCGAACTGCGCACCGCAATCCCCGAGCGCTGCGTAAATCTTGCCGAAGTTGCTTGCCGGATGGTCGTCCTCCACCCTGCGGTCGTCGGTCAGGGCGATGGTCACGCTCGCCCAGTCGAGCGGACGATCCTTGAGCAGCGCCAGCACCTTGATGGGCGTAGAGCCACCGGTGAACGCAATCCGCTTCGCGCCGGGTGCGGAAACCACGCGCGCAATGTGATCTGCCACCGCAGCCGCGTCGCCGGGCTGCGCCCACCGCACGCTTGCCGGCACGAGGTCAGTCATTCCAGCTTCTCCCGTCGCGCTCGGTCAGGGCAATGCCGGCGTTCGGTCCCCACGAACCCGCGGCATAAGGGCGGGCTTCCATTGCGGTGTCAGCCCAGACCTTGCGGATAGCGTCGACCCATTTCCACTGTGCTTCCACTTCGTCACGGCGCACGAACAAGGTCTGTTCGCCCTCGATCAGATCGAGCAGGAGGCGTTCGTAGGCGATGCGGCGGCGGGCCTTGGCGAAGGCGGTTGT
Organism: Novosphingobium sp.; assembly: GCA_041639335.1. Taxonomy (GTDB): domain Bacteria; phylum Pseudomonadota; class Alphaproteobacteria; order Sphingomonadales; family Sphingomonadaceae; genus Novosphingobium. Next base: position 10,179 of record JBEQCK010000079.1, on the reverse strand, counting down.
CAGCGACAGGTCGAGGTTCACCTCGCGAAGCACGATGCCACCACGGTCCAGCCCCGGCTCCTTGGCCATGACCTGCAGGCGTACGTATTCCTCGGGCTGCAGGCGGATGACCAGGCGATTGGCGCGGATACGCCCACCGCGCTCGGCGAAGACGTTGTGCGGCACCTGCTTGAATTCGACGACGATCTCGCTGCGCCGCTCAGCCAGGCGCTTGCCAGTGCGCAAATAGAACGGCACCCCCGTCCAGCGCCAGTTATCGACGTGCGCCTTGATGGCGACGAAAGTCTCGGTATCCGATGCCTCGCCCAGATCTTCCTGATAGCCCGCCACCGAAGCGCCCTTGACCGCCCCGGTGCGATATTGCCCGCGCACCATTTCCTCGGCTTTCACCGGGCGCAGTGCGCGCAGCACCTTGACCTTCTCGTCGCGGATCGAAGTGGCATCGAGGCTGGCTGGCGGCTCCATCGCTGTCAGCGCCAGAAGCTGCAGCATATGGTTCTGCACCATATCGCGCAGCGCACCGGTATCGTCGTAGAAGCCCTTGCGCCCTTCGAGGCCGACCGTTTCGCTGACCGTGATCTGCACGTGATCAATGCCGCCTGCGTTCCACAACGGCTCGAACATCATGTTGGCAAAGCGCAGCGCCATCAGGTTCTGGACCGTTTCCTTGCCAAGGTAATGGTCGATCCGGAAGATCTGTTCCTCGGCAAAGGCGGCGGCGACGGCATCGTTGATCCGGGTGGATGAGGCCAGATCATTGCCCAGGGGCTTTTCCAGCCCGATCCGCACGTTTGCGTGCGCCAGCCCTGCCCGCTTAAGCCCTTCGATGGTCGGCTCGAACAGGAACGGCGCGGTTGAAAGGAAGATCGAAAGACCGCACGAAGTGTCCCCCAGCTTCTCGGCCAGCGCCCCGAAGCCATCGACGTTCGAGGCGTCGAGTGTCTGGTATTCGAGCCGTTCGAGGAAGCTTGCCAGTTTCTCCTCGTCCCGCCGGTCTTCAGGGAGGAACTCGGCAAGCGCGGCGCGGGCGAATTCCCGGAACTCGGCATCGTCATGCTCTGAACGCGCCGTACCGACAATCCGCAGGTCCGGCCCGATGAGCCCGTCCTCGTGCAAGGCATAGAGCGACGGCAGGAGCATGCGCCGGGAAAGATCGCCGGTAGCACCGAACAGCAGCAGAGCCGAGCAGCTGGTTTCGATCATCGACGCAATTCTCCCTTGGCAATGCGGTCTGCCGAAATCGGCGCTGGACCCGTGCCTTGCACATGGCCCTAGACCCTAAGTGACGCCAGTTCAGCACGCATATGTATGCAGGATAGCTATGCGTGGCAAAGCGACCGGCCACGGTGTGCACTGCACCATGACCGGCCGCAATCCGCAATCGTGCCGAAAGACTACTTCCCAGGATGCAAACGCACGGTAAGGCCGCCACCCGGCGCCAGCCACGCAGGCATAACGTCGCCCTTCTTTACCTTGAGCGTCGCATAGGCGATGCGGTGACGCGCTTCGGTTTCATATGTCGCGCCCTCACCATCCTTCCACACCGTCGCTGTGTAGGTCTTGCCCGGATCGAGGAAGTCGAGGCGCAGTGAAACATCTCGCGCCGTCGCATCGTTTACGCCGCCGACATACCAGTCGTCGCTGTTGCGATCCTTGCGCGCAAAGATCGCAAAATCGCCCACTTCACCGGCAATCAGGTGGCTTTCCGACCAGTCCGCCGGGACCTGCTTGATAAAGGCCAGTTCCTTCGGATGCGCCTCAAGGCTCTCGATAAAGTCTGCCGCCATCTGGATCGGAGAATAGAGCGCCAGATACAGACCGAGCTGCTTTGCCAAGGTCGAGGCCAACGGCACCTTGTTCGCGCCTTCAAGGCTCAGTACGCCGGGCGTGTAGTCCATCGGACCCGAAAGCATGCGAGTGTAAACCAGCGTCGGCTCATGGTCCGGCCCATTGGCGAACTGACCCCACGCATTGTACTCCATGCCGCGCGCGCCTTCGCGATCGATCCAGTTGGGATAGGTACGGCGAAGCCCGGTGTCCTTGACCGGTTCATGCGCGTTGACGACGATGCGATACTTCGCCGCCATCTCCACCACCTTGAGGTGATGCTGCACCTGCCGCTGTCCGTCGTGGTATTCCATCTTGTAGGTGTCAACCGTGTCACCGGGGGCGAGAATGCCACCGGCATCAGCCACGTATCCGGTCTTCACTGCGCGCACGCCCAGCTTGTCGTAAAGCTTCATGGCGTCTTCAAGCTGCGCTTCATAGTTCGCGATATTGCCGCCGGTCTCGTGGTGGCCGATCAGCATCACGCCCTTCTTAGCGCCGTACTTTGTGACAGCTTCGATATCGAAATCGGGCGTTGCCTGGGTGTAGCTGAAGTCCTTGCCGTTGCCGAACCAGGTGCCGTTCCAGCCCTTGTCCCAGCCTTCGACCAGCACTCCGCCGAAACCGTGCTTAGCGGCAAAGTCCATGTACTGCTTGGTACGCGCGGTCGTCGCGCCATGCTTGGGACCTTCCGCCCAGGACCAGTCGCCACGGATCATGCCCCACCAGATGCCGATGTACTTCATCGGCTTGAAGTAGGAGACATCGCCGATCTTGTTCGGCTCGTTGAGGTTCAGCTCAAGGTCGTTCTCGACGATCCCCTTGGCGCTGTCGGCGATGCGCAACGTGCGCCACGGGGTGTTGAACGGCACGGCGCGCGTCACTTTCGGGCCACTGGATGACGGAGCCAGGGTAGCGCGGAACGAAGTCCCGGTCTGGCGCTTGAGCCACATACCGGAATAGTCGACCAGCGCCGCTTCATGGAACGACAGGTGGGTGCCGTCCTCGAGCTTCATCGTGATCGGCGTGTGCGCCGTGGAGACTGCGTCGATCGGGGTCTTCTGATAGACCTGCTCGTACCGGTTCCATTCGCCGCCGGGGATCCACCACGCCGTACCGTTCTGCGCAACGTTGAACTCGGTCAACTCGTCGGCGATCTTCATCACCTTCATCGCGGGCTGATCGGGGATCTCGTAGCGGAAGCCGAACCCGTCGTTGAACAGGCGGAAGCGCACGTTCATGCGGCGGGCGCCCCAATCCGGCGTCTGTTCGAACCTGACCAGCAGCTCATTGTGATTGTCGCTGACATAGCGACGCTCACCCCATGGCTGCTCCCAGGTCTCCTTCCCTGATGCGGTTTCGCTGCCGACAATCTTCTGCCCCCGTTGCAGGGTAGGACCGTCAGCGACGATGAAGCCTAGCATCGAGGACGCCAGCAGCAGCTTGCCCTTGCGGGTCAGGCTGTAGAGCGGGTGCCCATCGTTGTCGGTGGTGACCGAGAGGACCAGCGACCCATCGGGCGACGACGCCGTGATCGTCTCCGCCAAGGCGGGCGAAACGAGGGCGCACGACAGGGTCAGCGCCAGCGGCGCTGCAAGGCTCGAAAAGTACCGCATCAGATCCTCTCTTCGATCAGCAGCGCGCCGAACGGCGGCAACTGCCCCACAGTGGCGCCGTTTACCGACGCGAGTTCCTTGCCATCCCGCACCAGCCCTAGCGGCCAGACCACCGGGACGGAGGACAGGTTGAAAAGCCCTGCAATCGATTGCTCACCCGAAACGCGTCGAATGGCAAGTAGGCATTCGTCTGCATGGAGAACTTCGAAGGAGCCAAGCCGCAGCGCATCGTTTTCACGGCGCAGGCGCAGCAAATCCGAGGTCAGGTTGAGCAGCGACGATGGATCGGCTTCCTGCCGATCTACGGCGCGCGCCAGATTCTCCTCGCCCACCGGCAGCCACGGCGAACCGCCGGTAAAGCCGCCCTCACCCGCCTGCACCATCCACGGCATCGGCGTCCGCGCGCCATCGCGCGAAAGCGTCAGCGGCCAGTTGGCGATGGCTTCCGGGTCCTGCAATTGCTCAAACGGAATCTCGACCTGGGTCAGCCCGAGTTCCTCGCCCTGATAGACGATGATGTTGCCGCGCAGCGATGCGAACAGCATGGCCTTCAGCCGCGCAAACGCATCGCGATCATCAGCGCTGCACCAGCGCGAAAGTGCGCGCGGAGCGTCGTGGTTCTCGAAGGCCCAGCTCGGCCAGCCAATGCCCGGCGTGTCCGGCCACTTGGCAACGGCCTGCTGAACGAACCTGGGCGTCAGTTTGTCGGCATAGAGGAAGTCGAAGCCATAGGCGCTGTTGAGGTGATCCTCACCGGCGGTGAAAGCCCTCATCTCGGTTTCGGCCAGATCGCCGCCGACTTCGGCCACGGTGAAGACCGCGCCATATTCGTCGCACAGCTTCCGCACGCGCTGGATGAACTTGAGGATGTCGGGGTGGGACTGGTTGTAAATCTTCAGCTGGTAGTCGAACGGCCGCGTCTTGCGACGGCCGTCGTCGGGCGACGGCGGATTATCGCGCAGCGTCGGATCATGCATCAGGAAGTTGAGCGCATCGAGCCGGAACCCGTCGACGCCGCGATCGAGCCAGAACCTCATGACGCCGAGCAGCGCCTCCTGCACATCGGGATTGTGCGCATTCATCTGCGGCTGGCTGGAAAGGAAGTTGTGCAGGTAATACTGCCGACGCCGTGCGTCCCAGGTCCACGCCGGGCCGCCAAACACCGATTGCCAGTTGGAGGGTGGCGAGCCGTCCGGCTTCGGGTCTGCCCAGACGTACCAGTCGGCCTTGTCGTTCAACTGGTCCTGACGGCTTTCCTCGAACCATGGGTGCAGGTCCGAAGTATGCGCATAGACCTGATCGATCGTGACCTTGAGACCGAGTTCATGCGCCCGTTTCACCATGGCGTCGAAGTCGGCAAGCGTCCCGAAGATCGGATCGACGTCGCAATAGTCGGCCACGTCATAGCCGAAATCACGCATCGGTGACTTGAAGAAAGGCGAAACCCAGATTGCGTCCACGCCGAGCCGCGCGACATGGTCGAGCCGTTGTGTAATGCCCGGCAGGTCGCCGATGCCGTCACCGTTGGAATCGCAGAAGCTGCGCGGGTAAATCTGATAGATTGCAGCGCCACGCCACCACGGTGCGTCGGCCTGCGGCAGGGGGCTGGCAAGGACGGCTTCTGAAGTCTTCATCGAACAGTCAATTCCGGGGAGGGAGCAACACGGCAGACCATGCTGCCGAAGGCGGGTAGCTCGACAGTAACGCTGCCGGGCGCGGAAACCTGCGCCGGGCATTGTCCGTAGAGCGTCTCAAGGCTTTTTGCGGACACCCCGATCACGCTTTGCACGGCGATCGGCTTGTCCGAGGTGTTGAACGCGATGAAGTATTCGGTACCGCCAACCGGATCGAAGCGGGAGACTGAAAACAATCCGGGCGCTTCCGAATACGTTCGCGTAACTTGCCGCCCCCGCGCGAGCGCCGGGTGGGCCTTGCGCAGTTGGGCCAGTGTCGCGATCAACTTGTAGAAGGGATGCGCAGGATCGAAGTTGGCCGTCGCCGTGGTTGCCGAAGTGCCAAGCAGGCGGTTGTCGTTGTAGCTCGCGACCTTGCTCGCAAACATGTCCTCGCGAGCGTCCTGATCGTTGCCATCGCCGACAAAGCCCTGCTCGTCGCCAGAGTAGATCACCGGAGAACCGCGCAGCGTCAGCAGCATCACGTGGGCAAGCTCGACGCGCTTGGTCAGTTCCGCTTCAGAAACCCCCGGCAAATCCTTCGTAAGAAGCGTGGAGAAGCGGCCCATGTCATGGTTGCCAAGGAACGTCGGCATTGCGAGCGCCGCTTCTTCACCGCCCTGATAAAGCACATCGCCATCGAAAGTATCGGCAAGGACCTCGGTACCCTTGCCCTGCCCCAGCACTGCACGCACCGCGCCCTGGAAGGCGAAGTCCAATACCGCGGGATAGCCGTCACGGCGGGTATACCGGGCTATGGTGCCGGGGTCAGAACCTTCGTGCGCCACTTCGCCGAAGATCGTGAAGTTGGGGATGCCTGCCTGCTTTGCCGTATCCAGCATTGCTGGAATGAACGCCTGCCAGAAGCCCGGATCGACGTGTTTGGCCGTGTCGATCCGGTAACCATCGATGCCGAACCGCCTGATCCAGTCGGCATAGATCTCGATCATCCCGGCACGGACGCGCGGATGCTCGGTGAACAGGTCGTCCAAACCGGCAAAGTCGCCGAAGCGGCTGTTTTCGCCCCGGAACGTGCTGTCGCCTCGGTTGTGGTAATAGATCGGATCGTTGAGCCACTCGGGCACCTTCACGTGCGCTTCGGCAGGCGGCACGAACGGTTCATACGCCGCGCCGGGATCGGTCAGCCTGGCGAAATTCGTCGCGCTCGAATCCTCCTCGCCAGCAAATCCTGGATTGATCGGCTTACCGTTCAGGCCACCCTTTCGCGAATATGGCCAGTTCGCCTTGTCGCGGTAAGTGTACTTGCCACCCTTGTACTGGATCACGTCTGCCGTGTGGTTGGCGATGATGTCCATGTAGACCTTCATCCCGCGCGCATGTGCGGCATCGACCAGCGCCTTGAAATCGGCGTTGGTTCCGAAATGCGGATCGACGCGGGTAAAGTCGGTCACCCAGTAGCCATGGTATCCGGCGCTCTCCAGCCCCGGCCCGCCCTGCACCGGCTTGTTCTTGAACACCGGCGCTACCCAGATCGCCGTCGCGCCAAGTCCCTGCAGGTAGTCGAGCCGCTGGGTCAGTCCTTTCAGGTCGCCGCCATGGTAGAAGCCCTTGGCAGAGGGATCGAAGCCGGTCTGGTAGCGGTCGCCTTTCAGGCCGCCGAGGTCGTTGGCCTTGTCGCCGTTCTCGAACCGGTCAGGCAGCAGGAAATAGATCGTCTCCCCCGCTGCCGGACGCGCCCGGACTTCTGCCAGCGGCACATCGGCCCGCGCAGGTTGCGAGGCGAGCAGCGCCAGCAGGGAAAGACCTATGAACTTACGCATGCGCCGGTACCTGCCCGCAAACATGAGCGACATAATCGGCGTGGGATGGCATTCGGGCAACGTCCTTTGCATAGGCACCGCGAACGGTTTCGAGGAAGGCTTTGAGGCTTTCAGGCGCAACCTGATCGGCGAGTGGATGCCAGCGCTGAGGGATGACCCCCTGCCCGATCATCACCTGCGCCCAACCGGGCACGTCAAACAGTTCGTCATGCTCGCGCACGATGCGGCCTGATGCGCGGAACATGGCGAGACGCTCGCCCAAAGCCTTGGGGACTTGTTCGTCTGCTTCCATTTGCCGCAGAGAGTCCCAGAATGGTTCGCCGTGCCTGCCGTTGGCGACATAGTGCAGGATCACGAAGTCGCGGATGCGCTCGATCTCGAACGTTGCCAGGCGGTTGTAAGCATCGCGATCGGCATCCTGCACAGGGCCATTGGGCAGGAAATCGACTACGCGGCTGATCGCTGTCTGGATAAGATGGATCGAGGTGGATTCCAAAGGCTCGATAAAGCCGGACGAAAGCCCGACCGCCACCACATTGCGCTCCCAGAATTTCTCACGCCGCCCAGCCTTGAAGCGGATCGTGCGCGGCTCGCCCAGTTGCTCGCCATCCAGCCTGTCGAGCAAACGAGCCGTCGCCTCATCCTCGCTCATCATTTCAGAGCAGAAGACGTGGCCGTTTCCGGTGCGATGCTGTAGCGGAATGCGCCAGCACCAACCTGCGGGCTGTGCAATCGAACGGGTGTAAGGGACCAGCGGCTCGGCGCGCGCGGAAGGCACCGCAACGGCGCGATCGCATTTGAGCCATTCGTTCCAATCGACATAACCGACGCCCATCTCCTGGCCCAGAAGCAGGCTGCGGAAGCCAGAACAGTCCACGAAGAGATCACCTGCGATCAACTCGCCACGATCGAGACGAAGCGTCGCGAGATCGCCGCTAAGTGCATCGCGGTCGAAACCGACGATCCGCCCCTCGATCCGGCGAACGCCACGGCCCTCGGCGTAACGCCTCAGGAATGCGGCATAAAGCGAAGCATCGAAGTGGTAGGCATAGGGCATTGGCGGCAGCGCGCTGCCTTGGGGGCGGTCGATGTGTGCGAACCTGTTCGCATCGGAAGCGACGGCGTTGAGGACGTATTCGCCCAAGGGGCCCGCAAGTCCCTGTGCGCGACCGCGAAGCCAGTAGTGATGAAACGGGAGGACTCCCAGACTGCGCCCGGTCAGCCCGAAACCGTGGATATAGCGGTCATCGAAACCGCCCCAGCCCTCGAAAGCGATGCCGAGCTTCCATGTGCCATTGGTCTCGCGCAGAAACCGGGCTTCGTCGATGCCGAGGGTCTGGTTGAACAGGCGGACCATCGGGATGGTCGCCTCACCAACGCCGACTGTGCCGATTTCCTCGGACTCGACAAGCGTCACCTGCCAGTGCGGCGAAGCAAGCCGAGCAAGCGCGGCCGCAGTCATCCATCCCGCCGTGCCACCGCCCGCAATGACGATCCTGCGCTGATGTGAAGCCGACACGTCCGTTCTCCCGCAGTGAATTCTTTCGAGAGTGCCTTCTGCGGGCACATTCTGGCAACGTCTCTGTCCCCCAATGGGTGGAGGGGGCGGGATGAGGCCGCCCCCTCCGGAGGAATCAGAACTTGTAGTTGAAGCCCGCCATGAAGCGACGGCCATAGGTCTGGTAGTTGCGGATCTGCAGGGGCGCACCGTTGTCGATCGAAACGAAGGGCTCGTCGGTCAGGTTCTGGCCCTGCACGAAGAGGGACAGACCATTGAGCGGGCTGCTTTCCTTGAAGTCATAGCCGATCTGCGCATCGACGATGGTCTCCTTGAGCGCGCGGCGCAGTTCACGCTCGCCGCCGAAGCCAACGAAGATGCCCTGGAACGACGAGCGATGACGGGCCGAGACGCGAGCGTTGAAACCGGCCTTCTCGAAGAACAGCGTGCCTGAAGCGACCCAGCGCGAATAGTCCGGCAGGTCCATCGAATTCGCGTTCGGACCGGGCTTGATCGAAGTCTTGGTGTAGCCAAGGCCGCCGGTGAAGCCGAAGCCCTCGAGCGCCGGGGTGATGACTTCGAACGGCAGGGTGCCGGCGAGTTCCACACCATAGAGCTTGCCACCCGAGCCGTTGACCGCCGTGTTGATCGTGCCGACGAAGTTGGTGATCGGAACGGGAGCGACGATGGGAAGGCCGGTGTAGTCGTAAGGGACGACATCCTTGTAGATGTAGTTGTCGAGCTTCTTGTAGAACATCTGCAGGCCGACGTAGCCCTTGCGTCCGAAGTACTTCTCGATGTTCAGGTCCGCTGCCCACGCACGGTACGGACGCAGCTGCGGATTGCCGCCGTTGCCGGTGATCACGCCGCTGTTGACGTTGTAGCTGTAGTCGAGGCTGACCTTCATGTCCTCGAAGCGCGGACGCTGGATCTCGCGGGCTGCGGCGAAGCGGACCACCCAGTCACCCGGAATACGGAAGTTCAGGTTGAGGCTGGGCAGGATGTCCCAATAGCGCGCGCCGCGGGTGACAGGCACCAGCGATGCAGCTGCCAGGTTCACGAAGCCGCGCGACTTCTGCTCGGTGTTCTGGGCCAGAACGCCGATGTTGCCATCCATCTCGACGTCGCCGAGCGTCGCCTTGAGGTCACCCTTCAGGTAGATCGACATGACGCGCTCGGTGACCGAATAGGCTTTGGCCGGCACGTCCTTCGAGGCGTTGAGCGTCTTAACGTAGACGCCGTCCTCCAGCATCTTGAACGGATCATAGCCGATGATCGGGCCCGCGCCGATGAACGACAGGTCCGTCGCGCCCGTGCGATACTTCTCCGGCACGACCAGCGACTTTGCGCCGCCGGCGAGGTTGAGGAAGTACTCGACCGGCGTCTTGGCCTTGGTGCGATCGACGTATGCGGTGCCGACAGTGATCTTGGGCATGGTTCCTCCGAAGGGGTCAGGACGGAAGGGGGACGCGCTGCCGGCCGAGTACGCCGGTATGTGGGCCCAACCCGACCCCGTCGGGGCGTGTTCCCCCTGACGGACGACGAGAGCCGCCCCGGGGGAGCGGCTCTCGCTGGCGGAGGATGCGAGATTCGAACTCGCGAGGGGTTGCCCCCAACACGCTTTCCAAGCGTGCGCCATAGGCCAACTAGGCGAATCCTCCGCCGGTGATCCTAGCGGAGCCGCAGAATGGGCACATGCGCCGTACGAGTGCACTGCTGTCCGCTCTGCTCACCGCCGAGCACGAAGCGATCGCCAATGCCACGTCGCTGCGCACCGACGCGAC
>JBEQCK010000078.1:0-15503 GCA_041639335.1 Novosphingobium sp. | reverse complement strand
GAAGCTTCAGCCCTCCCGCAGGCGGGAGGGCCGCGAGACTTGGCCTTTCGCAGAAAGGCTTAGTCGCAGCGGGGTGGGCTTTGCAGCCTCACTCCATTTCGAGGATGATCGCGTCCACCGCCAGGCTGTCACCGGCCTTGGCATTGACCGTCTTGACCTTGCCCGCCTTCTCGGCGCGCAGGATGTTCTCCATCTTCATCGCCTCGACCACGGCCAGCGGCTGACCTGCCTCGACCGTATCGCCCTCGCCCACGTTGAGGCTGACGAGCAGGCCCGGCATCGGGCAGATCAGGAACTTCGAAAGATCGGGCGGGATCTTTTCGATCATGTGCTTCGTCAGGTGTGCGATGCGCGCAGGCAGCACCTGCACATCGTGGATCGCACCCCGCGTCGTCAGCTTGAAGCCTGCGCGCGTGGTCTCGACCTTCACCGACAGCGGCTTGTCGTCGACCTCGCAATGCACCATCCGGTCGCCCGGGGTGTATTCCAGCGCGATGTCGATGGCCTTGCCTTCAACGCTGATCTCATCCTCGGTCAGTTCCACCGCATAAGTCGAACCGCCAATCTTCACCGCCCATTCCGACGGCGGATCGAGGTCATGGCCCAGCTGGTTGTCCACCTGCCGCGCCCGGTCCGACCGCGCTGTGGCAAGGAACGCCGCAAGCGCCGCCAGCGACTGCTTCAGCTCGTCAGACGTTGCCGCACCGTGGAAGCCTTCGGGATATTCCTCGGCGATGAAGCCGGTGGTCAGCTCGCCCGAACGGAAGCGCGGGTGCTGCATGATCGCGTTGACGAAATCGATGTTGTGGCCAAGCCCTTCGATCTCGAAGGCATCGAGCGCTTCGATCTGCTTGTCCGCCGCCTCGTCGCGGGTCTTGCCCCAGGTGATCAGCTTGGCGATCATCGGGTCGTAGAACATCGAGACTTCGCCGCCTTCGTAGACGCCGTCGTCCACGCGCACGCCATCCACGCCGCGCCGCCCGTTGGCCTGACCGTCATCGGTCCATCCGGCCAGCGGCGGGTTGTAGCGGATCAGGCGCCCGGTCGAGGGCAGGAAGCCGCGATAGGGGTCTTCGGCATAGACGCGGTTCTCGATCGCCCAGCCATCGATCTTCACGTCGTCCTGTGTCATCGCCAGCTTCTCGCCATAGGCGACGCGGATCATCTGCTCGACAAGGTCGATGCCGGTGATCGCTTCGGTGACGGGGTGCTCCACCTGCAGGCGGGTGTTCATTTCGAGGAAATAGAAGCTTTCACCGCTCGGGTCCGCGCCCGAAACGATCAGTTCCACCGTACCTGCCGAATAGTAGCCCACCGCGCGGGCCAGCGCGACGCACTGCTCGCCCATCGCCTTGCGCATCTTCGGGGTCACGAACGGCGACGGCGCTTCCTCCACCACCTTCTGGTGGCGGCGCTGGATCGAGCATTCACGCTCGTTCAGGTAGAGAATGTTGCCGTGCTTGTCGCCGAGGATCTGGATCTCGATGTGGCGCGGGTTGAGGATGAACTTCTCGATGAACACGCGGTCATCGCCGAACGAATTCAGCCCCTCGCGCTTCACGGCTTCGAAGCCCTCGCGCACGTCCTTTTCGTTGTAGGCAAGGCGCATGCCCTTGCCGCCACCACCGGCGGAAGCCTTCATCATCACCGGGTAGCCGATCTCGTCCGAGATGCGCACCGCGTGTTCGGTATCCTCGATCTCGCCGACGAAACCGGGGACGACATTGACGCCCGCTTCCTTGGCCAGCTTCTTGGATTCGATCTTGTCGCCCATCGCGGCAATCGCGCCGACAGGTGGGCCGATGAACGCGATCCCCTCTGCCGCCAGCGCCTCGGCAAACGAGGTGCGCTCGGACAGGAAGCCATAGCCCGGATGCACCGCCTCGGCGCCAGTCTGCTTGCACGCCGCGATGATCTTGTCGGCAATCAGGTACGACTGCGCGGCCGGTGCCGGCCCGATATGCACGGCTTCATCGGCCATCTGCACGAACGGCGCCCGCGCATCGGCATCGGAATAGACCGCCACCGTCTGAATACCCATCCGACGCGCCGTCTTGATCACACGGCAGGCAATTTCACCACGGTTGGCGATGAGGATTTTCTTGAACATTCTTATTCCTCTTCAGGCCTATGAGCCCACAAAACGGACGCAATCCGAATTGCATCAACAAAGAAAACCAGCGTGAACATGCCGGTGAAAATCATACCTGCAGGCGCGAAGCATTCTGCCCAAAGACCAGATTGGCGCTCCTGAAGCTTGCATTGCGCCTCCAGCGTTTTGAGCAATCCCCAAAGGATGGCTCCAAGGAGGCTCCACACAAGGACGCTGGACAAGACAAAGGTAACTTTGCGTCGCCCACTCACCGCTTTCCTCCGCTCGTCACCCCGGGCTTGACCCGGGGTCCCGCTTTTCCCGCGACCTCGCAAAAGGCAGCGGGGCCCCGGGTCAGGCCCGGGGCGACGGTGAAGAGGCGAGGCGCAGCTGCCAAAGTCACACCAGCTCCAACGCCTGAGCCAGATCGGCGACGATGTCGTCGATATGCTCAATGCCCACCGACACGCGCACCGTATCCGGCCCGGCCCCTGCGGCGACAAGTTCTTCCTCGCCCAGTTGGCTGTGCGTCGTCGATGCGGGGTGGATGATCAGCGAGCGGGTGTCGCCGATGTTGGCGAGGTGGCTGAAAAGCTTGACCGACTGGACCAGCTTCACGCCCGCCTCGTATCCGCCCTTCACGCCGAAGGTGAACACCGCGCCACCCTTGCCGCCAAGATACTGCTTCGCCAGCTGGTGATAGGGGTCTTCCGGCAGGCCGGCGTACGACACCCACGCCACCTTGGGATGGTTCTGCAGCCACTGCGCCAGATGCAGCGCATTGCTGCAATGCCGCTCCATGCGCAGTGCCAACGTTTCCATGCCTGTCAGCGTCAGGAAGGCATTCATCGGAGCCATGGAAGGGCCGAGATCGCGCAGGCCGAGCACACGGCAGCCGATGATGAAGGCGATGGGGCCGACAGGCTTCAATGCCTCGGTCAGCACCGCACCGTGGTAGCTGGGGTTAGGCTGGGTAAGCGAGGGGAACTTGTCGCTCGCCGCCCAGTCGAACTTGCCCGAATCCACGATCAGGCCACCGATGGAATTGCCGTGGCCATTGAGGAACTTGGTGCAGGAATGGACGACGATGTCCGCGCCATGTTCGATCGGGCGGCACAGCGCGGGGCTCGCCATCGTGTTGTCGACGATCAGCGGAACGCCAGCGGCATGGGCGACCTCGGCAATCGCCGCAATGTCCTGCACCACGCCACCGGGGTTGGCGAGGCTTTCGATGAAGACGCCGCGCGTCTTGTCGTTGATCGCGGCGGCAACGGCTGCGGGATCGTCGGCATCGACGAACACGGCCTTCCAGCCGAACTTGGCAAAGCTGTGCGCGAACTGGTTCAGCGTGCCGCCATAGAGCTTCTTGGCCGCGACGATCTCGCAGCCCGGCTCCATCAGGGTGTGGAACACAATGAACTGCGCGGCATGGCCCGACGCCACACCCAGCGCGCCAACGCCGCCTTCCAGCGCCGCGATCTTCGCTTCGAGGGCGGCGTTGGTCGGATTCATGATGCGGGTGTAGATGTTGCCGAACTCAGCCAGCGCGAACAGGTTCGCGGCATGCTCGGCACTGTCGAACACGTAGCTCGCCGTCTGGTAGATCGGCGTGATCCGCGCCTTGGTGGTCGGATCGGGCTCGCACCCGGCGTGGACCGACAGCGTCTCAAGCTTCTGTGTCATCGCATCTCTCCCGTTATACGGCGCGGATACTATCAGGCGGCGTCGATCTCGCTACCCGGAGGCGGCATGTTGTGGCCAAGCAGGCGCAGCATATCGGCGGCGCATTCGACCACGTTCGAGCCGGGACCATAGATGCCCTGCACGCCTGCCTCGCGCAGGTAGTCGTAATCCTGCGGCGGGATCACACCGCCTGCGACGACCTTGATGTCCGCACGACCGGCAGCCTTGAGGTGGCCGATCAGCTCGGGGATCAGCGTCTTGTGCCCGGCGGCGAGCGAGGATGCGCCGACAGCATCCACGTCCTTCTCGAGCGCCAGCGCAGCGGCTTCCTCGGGCGTCTGGAACAGCGGGCCGGACGTCACGTCAAAGCCCATGTCGCCAAAGGCCGAGGCGATCACGTTCGCCCCGCGGTCGTGCCCGTCCTGACCCATCTTCGCGACGAGCATACGGGGCTTGCGGCCGAGGCGCCGGGTGACGGCCTCGACGCAGTCGAGCACCTGCTGATAGCGGGAATCGCCGGCATAGGCCGAACCGTAAACGCCCTTGACCGGGGTCGGGAACGTGCCGTGACGGCCGAACACGACTTCCATCGCATCCGAAATCTCGCCCAGCGTCGCGCGGTGACGCGCAGCTTCCACGGCGAGTTCGAGCAGATTGCCGCCAGTCTTCGCGCCTTCGGTCAGCGCGTTCAGCGCGGCACGGCACTTCGTCTCGTCACGGGTCTCGCGCACGCGCTTGAGGCGGGCAATCTGCGCTTCGCGGACCGCGTGATTGTCAACTTCCAACGTCTCGATCTGGTCTTCGTTGGCCAGGCGGTACTTGTTGACGCCAACGATCACATCTTCGCCACGGTCCACCCGTGCCTGACGCCCGGCGGCGGCTTCCTCGATCATCGCCTTGGGCCAACCGGCTGCAACGGCCTTGGCCATGCCACCGTCAGCCTCGACGCGCTCGATGATCTCCCACGCCTTGTCGACCAGTTCCTGCGTTAGAGCCTCGATGTAGTACGACCCGCCGAGCGGATCGACCACATTGCACATGCCGGTCTCTTCCTGGATCACGATCTGCGTGTTGCGCGCGATACGTGCGGAAAAGTCGGTGGGCAGCGCGATGGCTTCGTCAAGCGCGTTGGTGTGGAGCGACTGCGTTCCGCCCAGCATCGCCGCCATCGCCTCGATCGTGGTGCGGATGACGTTGTTGTAGGGGTCCTGCTCCTGCAGCGAAACGCCCGAGGTCTGGCAGTGGGTGCGCAGCATCTTCGAACGTTCGTCCTGCGCGCCGAGCTTGGTCATCACGCGGTGCCACAGCACGCGCGCGGCGCGCAGCTTGGCCACTTCCATGAAGAAGTTCATGCCGATGGCGAAGAAGAACGACAGGCGACCGGCGAACTTGTCGATGTCGAGGCCCGATGCCACGCCGTACTTCACGTATTCCATGCCGTCGGCGATGGTGAAGGCCAGTTCCTGCACCTGCGTCGCGCCGGCTTCCTGCATGTGATAGCCGGAGATCGAGATCGAGTTGAACTTCGGCATCTCGCGGCTGGTGTAGCCGAAGATGTCCGAGATGATCCGCATCGAAGGCTCGGGCGGGTAGATGTAGGTGTTGCGGACCATGAACTCCTTGAGGATGTCGTTCTGGATGGTCCCGTCGAGCAACTTGCGATCCACGCCCTGCTCTTCACCGGCGACGATGAAGAACGCGAGGATCGGGATCACCGCGCCGTTCATGGTCATCGAGACCGACATCTGATCGAGCGGAATGCCGTCGAACAGGATCTTCATGTCCTCGACAGAGTCGATCGCAACGCCGGCCTTGCCGACATCGCCCACCACGCGCGGATGGTCGGAGTCATAGCCGCGGTGCGTCGCAAGGTCGAAGGCGACCGACAGGCCCTTCTGCCCTGCTGCAAGGTTGCGGCGATAGAAGGCGTTCGATTCCTCGGCGGTCGAGAAACCGGCGTACTGGCGGATCGTCCAGGGACGGCCCGCATACATCGAGGCGCGCACGCCACGTGTGAAGGGCGCAAAACCGGGCAGGCCGGGATCGGCGGTCACGTCCTCGGCGGTGTAGAGCGGCTTCACGGCAATGCCCTCGGGCGTCTGCCAGGTGAGGTCCTTGCCCTTCACTTCCTTGGCGGCGGCGGCCTGCCAGTCAGCCAGTGTCTTGTCGGTCATCGTCCGTTCCCTCGCGGGGGTGGCCTGCACCCCACTCTGCAATCGTCATCCCGGCGCAGGCCGGGATCCATTCCGCACCGTCGTGGGCCCCGGCATGCGCCGGGGCGACGGTTCATGATCGATCAGTGAGCCCCACCCTTCGGCGTCTCCATGATCTCGGTCAGCTGCCCGCCCATGTCCTTGGGATGCACGAAGAAGATCAGCGTGCCATGCGCGCCGATGCGCGGCTCACCCAGAACGCGCTTGCCCTGGGATTCGAACCAGGCCTTCGCCTCGTGAATGTCCGGCACTTCGTAGCAAAGGTGGTGCTGGCCGCCCAAGGGGTTGGCCGCAAGCCACTTGCCCACGGCGCTGTCCGGGCTGGTCGGCTGGATCAGCTCGATCTGCGTACCTGCCGTGCCGTTCTCGCCCGGCGTGTTGACGAAGCAGACGCGGACCTGCTGGCTTTCCAGCACGAACGGCTCGGTGATATCGGTCGCGCCCATCACGTCGCGATAGAACGCGATGGAAGCGTCGATGTCCGGCGTTGCCACGCCGACGTGGTTCAAGCGGCCGAGTTTCATATCAAACCTTCTCGATGACCATGGCGATGCCCTGACCGCCGCCGATGCACATCGTGATCAGGCCATACCTGCCGCCCGTGCGGTGCAGTTCGTACATCGCCTTGATCGTCAGGATCGCGCCGGTCGCGCCGATGGGGTGGCCCAGCGAAATGCCCGAGCCGTTGACGTTGGTCTTGGCCGGATCAAAGCCCAGTTCCTTGGCCACGCCGCAAGCCTGCGCCGCAAACGCCTCGTTGCTCTCGATCACGTCAATCTGGTCGAGCGTCAGCCCTGCGCGCTTGAGCGCCACCGGCACGGCCTTGACCGGCCCAAGGCCCATCACGCCCGGCTCGACGCCAGCATGGCCCCAGCCCAGGATCTTCGCCATCGGCTTGAGCCCGTGCTCTTCAACGGCCTTGCCGCTGGCCAGGACGACCGCTGCCGCACCATCATTGATGCCCGAGGCATTGCCAGCGGTGACGGTGCCGTCCTTCTTGAACACCGGCTTGAGGCCCGCGAGGCTCTCGACTGTCGTTTCGCCACGCACGTGCTCATCGGTGTCGAACACGACCACGCCCTTGCGCGTCTTGATCTCGACCGGGACGATCTGCTCCTTGAAGTAGCCCGCTGCAATCGCGGCAGCGGCGCGCTTCTGGCTCTCGGCCGCCAGCGCGTCCTGCGCCTCGCGGCTGATGTCGAGACGCTCGGCCACGTTTTCCGCGGTCACGCCCATGTGGATGCCTTCGAACGGATCGTGCAGCGCGCCGAGCATGGCGTCCATCAGCACCTGATCGCCCATCTTCTGGCCATTGCGCGCGGTCAGCACCATGTGCGGCGCGTTCGACATGCTTTCCGCACCGCCGCCGATGGCGATGTCCTGTTCGCCCAAAGCAATGCCCTGCGCTGCCGAGACAATCGCCTGCAGGCCCGAACCGCACAGGCGATTGACGTTCATCGCCGGAGCCTCGATCGGAACGCCCGCGTTCACCGCCGCCACGCGGCTGACATAGGCGTCCTTGGGCTGCGTCGGCACGACGGTGCCGATCACCACGTTCTGGACCTTGTCCGCCGTGATCCCGGCGCGGGCAATGGCTTCCTTGATCACGATTGCGCCGGTTTCAGCCGGCCGCAGCGAAGCGAGACCGCCGCCGAACGAGCCGATGGCGGTACGCGCGCCCGAGACGATGTAGATGTCGGTCATGGTCAGTCTTTCCAAAGTCCTGGGGCAAATCAGAGCGGAATGTTGTCGTGCTTCTTCCACGGGTTCTCGAGGCTCTTGTTCTTGAGCTTCCGCAGGCCCAGCGCGACGCGGCGACGCGTCGAGTGCGGATAGATCACCTCGTCGACGAAGCCCTTGCTGGCCGCCACGAACGGGTTGGCGAAGCGGTCTTCGTATTCCTTCGTCTTCACCGCCTGCTCTTCTGCAGAGAGGCCGCGGAAGATGATCTCCACCGCGCCCTTCGCGCCCATCACCGCGATTTCCGCGGTCGGCCAGGCGTAGTTGAGGTCGCCGCGCAGGTGCTTGGAGGCCATCACGTCATAGGCACCGCCGTAGGCCTTGCGGGTGATCACGGTGATCTTCGGAACGGTGGCCTCGGCATAGGCGAACAGCAGCTTGGCACCGTGCTTGATGATGCCGTTGTGCTCTTGGCTCGTGCCGGGAAGGAAGCCCGGAACGTCGACGAAGGTCACGATCGGGATGTTGAACGCATCGCAGAAACGCACGAACCGCGCGGCCTTCTTCGATGAATTGATGTCGAGCACGCCCGCCAGCACCATCGGCTGGTTGGCGACGATCCCGACAGTACGCCCTTCGACGCGCCCGAAGCCGACGATGATGTTGGCAGCATGCTTGGGCTGGATCTCGAAGAACTCGCCTTCGTCCACCGTCTTCCGGATCACCTCATGCATGTCATAAGGCTGCGCTGCGGATGCCGGGACGATGGTGTCGAGGCTCGGCTCGAGACGATCATAGGGGTCGGACGTCGGCCGCTCTGGCACATCCTGGCGGTTCGACAGCGGCAGGTAATCGAAGAAATCGCGCGCCGCCAGCAGCGCCTCGATGTCGTTCTCCAGCGCAAGGTCGGCGACCGAGGTCTTGGTCGTGTGCGTGACAGCGCCACCAAGTTCCTCCTGCGTGACGACCTCGTTGGTCACCGTCTTGACCACGTCCGGCCCGGTGACGAACATGTAGGAGCTGTCCTTCACCATGAAGATGAAGTCGGTCATGGCAGGCGAGTAGACCGCGCCGCCAGCGCATGGCCCCATGATCAGCGAAAGCTGCGGCACCACGCCCGATGCCAGCACGTTGCGCTGGAACACTTCGGCATAGCCGCCAAGAGATGCGACGCCTTCCTGGATGCGTGCGCCGCCGGAGTCGTTGAGGCCGATCACCGGCGCGCCGACCTTCAGCGCCATGTCCATGATCTTGCAGATCTTCTGCGCGTGACGTTCGGACAACGATCCGCCGAACACCGTGAAGTCCTGGCTGAACACATAGACCAGACGGCCGTTGATCGTGCCCGATCCGGTAACGACGCCGTCACCGGGGATGACCGTATCGGGCATGCCGAAGTCGACGCAGTTGTGCTCGACGTACATGTCCACTTCCTCGAAGCTGCCTTCGTCGAGCAGCACTTCAAGGCGTTCGCGCGCGGTCAGCTTGCCCTTGGCGTGCTGCGCATCGATGCGCTTCTGCCCGCCACCCAGCCGCGCGGCTTCCCGGCGCTTTTCCATTTCGGCGATATTGGCGGACATGCGTGGCATCCCTTCTTCTGACTGGCGGACCGTTTTCTGCTGCGACTCCGGCCCGCTCCTCCTCCCCGAGGTGCCACACCAGAGCCGCGCCCGCGCCCTGCCGGAACGACAAGAGGCGCGGATCGGCGTTCCAACTGCGCCACGCCGCTTGCCAAGTCCAATGTTATTCTGCAAACTTGCGAAGGGTCACTTTGCAAAACCGGCCCGAGTTGAGGACGGGATAAATGGCGCGACGCCGCTTGTTTGCAGGCGAACAACTCAAGGCTCTGCGCGTCACGCGAAAGCTGCGTCAGGGCGAGATGGCATCGCTTCTGGGGATCAGCGCCTCGTACCTCTCGCAGATCGAGAATGACGAGCGCCCCCTGACCCCTGCACTGACCGACCGGTTGCAGCAAAGCTTCCCGGTCGAATGGCAGGACTTCGCCGCGGACCGGGTCGAACCGGTGCTCTCCGCGCTGCGCGATGCCACGGCCGATCCGATGCTCGGCCAGATGCTGCCGGGCGATCAGGTGGAGCGCGTGGCCGAACAGTACCCCGCGTTTGCCCAGGCCTTCGCCCAGCTGTGGGACCAGCACCGCCGCTCGGTCCAGCGCCTCGAAGCCATCGACGAAGCGCTCGGTTCTGACAGCATTTCCGGCGGCCGCCTGCCGTGGGAGGAAGTGCGCGACTGGTTCCACCACGCCAACAACTATGTCGACACCATCGACCGTGCTGCCGAACGGCTCGCCGTGCGCCTGTCCGGCACCGGCATGACGCCGACGTCGGCGCAGATGGCGATCTGGCTGGAAAGCCGCGGCATCGCGGTAGAACAGGTCAGCGGAGGGGCCATGCGCCGCTTCGATCCCGAAGCGCGGCGGCTGACGATCGATCCCAACCAGCCCATTGAATCCGCCCGCTTCCAGATCGCCTACCAGCTCGCCGCCGAAGCCCTGCGCGATGAGATCAGCGCGATCGTCGGCAGCGCAACACTGCAGTCTGAGGCCGCGCGCCAGCTGCTGACGGTGGGCCTCGGCAACTATGCGGCGGGCGCGCTGATCATGCCCTACGAGTGGTTCCGCACCCGTGCCCGCGCGCTGCGCCACGATATCGACCAGCTGCGCCTGACCTTCGGGGCCAGCTTCGAACAGGTCTGCCACCGCCTGTCGACGCTGCAACGCCCGCAAGCGCGCGGCATTCCGATGTTCTTCTGCCGCGTCGACATGGCCGGCAACATCACTAAGCGCCACTCTGCCACGCGCCTGCAGTTCGCCCGCTTCGGCGGCGCCTGCCCGCTATGGGTGGTGCACGAAGCCGTGGCGATCCCCGACCGCATCCACGTCCAGGCCGCCGAAATGCCCGATGGCGTGCGCTATGTCTCGATTGCCAAGGGGCTGGTGAAGCCTTCGGGCAGCTACTACCGCACGCCCCGCCGCTATGCCGTGGCGCTGGGCTGCGAAGCCGCGCTGGCCGACGAATTCATCTATGCCGACGGGATCAATCTCGCCCGGCCGGAAGCGGTCACCCGGATCGGCATCTCCTGCCGCATCTGCCCGCGCGACAAGTGCGACCAGCGCGCCTTCCCGCCCAGCGACCGCGCCATTGTCGTCGATCCGCACGAACGCGATCTGGTGCCCTACGGGATCACAGACTTCACGCCGTGATGGTCAATTCACCACGCGCACAGTCGCCGTGCCAGTAGCCCAGACCGGCAGGTAAAGTCCCTGTCCCGCCGCCTGCAATTGTCCGGAGCGAGTGCGCAGCAGGTCCGCCTCGACGATGAAGTCGCCCTCGCGCTTGGTTTCTATCGCGCGATCCACCTTGCCCAGCAGCTTGGCATAGTCGCGTTCGAAATCCTGAGTAAGCGAAGACGCGACATATTGCGCCACGCCCGGCGCATTGATCAGGTCGATGATCAGGTCGCCGCCGGTCATGTCGGTCGTGCCGCTGACACTCAGGTCCTCGAAGCCGACGCGGCGGGAATTCTTCGCATTCACCGGCTTTCCGGTAAGCCAGACCGTGCCGCTGGCGGTCTCGCCTCCCGATTGGGGGCGGGCGGAAAAGTTGATGCCTACCGCGATCTTGCCGCCCTTGGTGCCGTAGATCTCCACCGCCTTGAACTGCGCCATGACCGGGCCAACGCCGGGCACATCGAACGGCCGTGCCGACCGCTTGGTCAGCGCCTTCATCAGCACCGGCTCAAGTTCGCGATAGTCGGCAAAGACCGGGAGGAAGAATTCGAGCTTGCCCGCGCTCTGTTCCAGCCGCTTCATGTTGGGCAAAGGGGTCGGCTTGGGGTCAGCCGGTCGCTGGCCGACGAACGTCTCCGTCAGGGCCTGTAAGCCCAGCTTGAGCCGCAGCTTGCCACCAACCACCTGATAACCGCCATAGCGCAATTCGCGCGGGGTGATGCGCATCCAAACCGGCGGGTTTTCGCGGTTCAGCGAAACCGTGGTGAAGGCATCGGCCCAGGCCTTGGCCACCGCCTCGCGCAGGCGTAGCTTGCCCAGTTCGCCAGGCAGGTCGCGTTCGAGCTTGGCGATGACCGGGCGCAGTTTCTCGTCCGCCTTGTCGGCAATGTCGATGCGCTGCCCCATGAAATCGACGTGAGGTGCGTCGGTCCAGTCGTAGCTGATGTCCACCTTGCCCCGTGGGGTCCAGTCGGGTGCGATGTCGAGCCGCACAATGGCATTGGCCATGGCATCGGCGGTGGCGGATTCGTCGATCAGCCCGGCAACGTTCTCGGCGCGGATCTTGGCATGAAGCGGCATCGCAATGCGGATGTCGCGGCCCGAGCCTTCAAGCCGCAGCCGTCCACGGGTGACCGCACCAATGATGCGGCACTTCAGCTTGGGCGTCTTGATCGTGGCGATGCCGATGTCGAGACCCTTGCTCTTGACGCAGGTCTGGCCCGGCTTGTCGATCGTCCACAACTGCTGGGGAATTTCGCGCTCCAGCACGCGTGATAGATCGGCAAGGTCGGCTTCCACCGGGACGGTGATCAGCGACGGCGCTGGCTCGACCTCGATCGCGTCGGACGTGCGGACGGGCTTGCCGCCCCCGCCTGCGCCATTGCAGCCGGACAAGGCGAGGAGGATTGCGAGGGGAGCGAGGAGGCGGTGCATGTCGCCCTCAACGCTGGATGCGGCCAAATGGTGCCCCGGCGCGGCAGGCTGATGCTCTCAAGACGACAGGGCAGGAGCGCCAAACCCCTGCCCTGCCAGCATTTTAATTATCGGATCGAACGCGATCAGGCGTTTGGATTGGGCGCAAAGGCGCAGATCTTGTTGCCATCCGGATCACGCAGGTAGGCGCCGTACTGCTTGCCCGGCGAGTTTTCGCGCACGCCCGGCTGGCCTTCGCAGGTGCCGCCGTTGGCAAGTCCGGCGGCGTGCCAGGCATCGACTACCGCGGAATCAGCGGCCTTGAAGCCGAGGGTGTAGCCGTTGGAGACGGTGTGCGCTTCGCCGTTGCCGGGCTTGGCCACGATCAGCGAGCCGTTGGGCGAGGGAAACAGCGTGCCGTGCGGCAGTTCCACCGCATTGTGGCCGAGGGTCTGCATCACCGCGCTGTAGAATTTGCGCGATTTTTCAATGTCGTTGGTGCCGAGGAATGTGTGGGTGAACAAGGTGGTCTCTCCGTCCAGATTGTTATGGAACCAAACTATCTTGCCGCCTTCCCGCCCTTGCGTCGAGAGCGAAAATGAAACGTCAGAACGTTGTCGGACTTTCAAGCGCGGGGTCGGCGCGGTGCGCGGCGGCATAAGCCTCGGCCGCCTTCATCACGCGCAACATGTTGCCGCTGCTCAGTTTTGCAAGGTTCGCCGGCGACCATCCGCGCTGCTTCAACTCGGCGAAGAGCGCGGGGTAGGTCGAGACGTCCTCCATGCCCTGCACCGTGGCTTCCACGCCATCGAGGTCTCCGCCCAGGCCGACGTGATCGGTGCCGATCAAATTCGCAATATGATCAATATGATCGGCGACATCCCCGATGCTGCCGCGCGGCATCGGGTTGGCCTTGTCCCATGCTTCGATCGCGGCCTTCTCGGCATCCGGATCGCCACGGTTGAGCGCCTTGGCGCGAGCCATCTCGGCGTCGCGGGCAGCGCTCCATTGTCGCGCTGCTTCAACGACATAGGGCGGGTAGAAGTTGACCATGACGATGCCGCCTGACGCGCCGATGGCCTTCAATGTCTCGTCCGACACATTGCGGGCGTGGTGGTTGATTGCCCTTGCGTTCGAATGGCTTACGATCGGCGGCGGACCACCGAGCGCCAGCACGTCGCGCATCGTCGCCTCGCTCACATGGGCGAGGTCAACCAGCATGCCAAGCCGTTGCATTTCCTTGACAACTTTGACCCCGAACGGCGTCAGACCATCGTGCGCGGGGGCGTCGGTGGCGCTGTCGGCCCAGGCGTTGTTCTTGAAGTGCGTCAGCGTCATGTAGCGCGCGCCCAGGCTGTACATCTGTCGCAGGACGCCGAGCGAACCGCCGATGGAGTGGCCGCCCTCCATGCCGAGGAGCGAGGCTATCTTATTTGATTTCCACGCTTTTTCGACACAGGCGGTATCGGTGCAGAACTGCATCTCGGCCGGATGCCGCGCGATCAGGCGCTTCATCACGTCGATCTGCTCGAGTGTTGCCTGCACGGCCTGCGGTTCGGGCAGGTTGGCCGAAACATAGACCGACCAGAACTGCGCGCCGACGTTCCCGGCGCGCATTCTGGGCAGATCAGTCATCATTCCCGACGCACGGGAGTCATTGAAATCAAAGCCTTCCAGCACGTCCTTGCGGCGTTCGCGCAGCTGTTCGGGGACGTCGTTATGGCCGTCCCAGACCAGCGGAGAGGGTCTTTCCAACTCTCGCGAACTCTGCGGGGACTCTGCGGCAACTCCCCCGCAACTCCCCCACAACAGCCCGAGACAAACGAGGGGCGAAACGAGGGTTCTGGTCACGCGCATTTCGTCCGCTCCGATCCGGCCAAAGATCCTGAGGTGATCCTAGGCGGCAGGTTGCTCCGCCATCACATCATCGCCATCGCGCTCGGGCAGCATCAGGAACAGCACGAGGCTGACAACCGAGCCCATCGCCATGATGATCGACACCGTCAGCAACTGGTCGTCTCCCAGCCAGCCGAACAGGGTGCCCGCCAGCAACGGACTTCCCGCAGCGCCCAGCCGCCCCACGCCCAGCGCGAAGCCGGTGCCGGTGGCCCGCGCATAGGCCGGGAAGCCGCGCGCGAAGGCGGCGTAATAGCCGCTGATCGCCGCATTGGTGAAGAAACCGGCGATCATCGTCGCCATTTGCCACGCGCTCAACGTATCACGCCCGGTGCCGAACCATGCCACCAGCATCGCGCCGATCAGCAGCATCAGCGCGGTCGGCCACCTGACGCCAAGCCGCGCCATCACAAAGCCGAACAGCGCGCTGCCCAGGAACCCGCCGATGTTGGCATATGTCAGCACCGTGGCCGCCTGCGCCGGAGGATAGCCCGGCGGATAATCGGACACGATCTGCACGCCGAACTTCAGGATGTAATAGAAGGTGATGCAGTGGAATGTGTAGCCGAACGCCAGAAGCAGGGTGACCGGGCGCAGTCTGGGGTTGGACAGGATATCGGTTACGCGCGGCTTGGCGGCGCCCGCCACGATCACCGGCAGATCGCTGACGGCAGGCTTGCCGAAAGCGGCGAGCGTGCGGTTCACGCCCGCAAGGTCGCGCTTCGTCACCAGATAGGCTGCCGTTTCGGGCACCAGCACCAGAATGACCGGGATCAACACCGCGGTAACCACCGCGCCGAACAGGAACACCGCGTGCCAGCTGTAGGTGGGGAGCAGCCATTCCGATGCCGCAATTCCGCCGACAATCGCGCCCAGCGGATAGCCCGCCACATAAACCGCGATGGCGATGGAGCGCCAGCGGCTGTTGGTGCTTTCGGCAACCACCGCGTTGGTGGTGGTAAGCATCCCGCCGATGCCGATGCCGGTGAGGAAGCGATAGGCAACCATCGGCTGAACCGACGCCGCGATGCTTGCCAGATACATGCCGACCGCCATCAGCACGAGGCAGACCAGCATGGTGGATTTGCGGCCGTACCGGTCAGCCGCCCCACCCAGCAGCACAGAGCCAAAGCCCATGCCGAGCAGTTCGGCCGAAAGCACCACGCCCAGTGCCGGGCGGGCAATACCCCACTCGGCGGTGATCCCCGGCGCGGCAAAGGCGCTCGACAAGACGTCAAACCCATCGAGCGCATTCAACAGCACCATCAGGACCACCACG
>JBEQCK010000077.1:0-15684 GCA_041639335.1 Novosphingobium sp. | reverse complement strand
CCCACCCCCCCCCGCCCCGGTGGGGCAGCTAGGCAGGAACGAAACGCGGCTCATCATCACGGCATCAACCTTGTCGCGTGGAGGAGGGCGCTTGCGCTTCTTTCTCTCCACGTTGGCGGGATCTTCACCAGCGGGCTTTCCCTCGCCCACCGCGGCGCAAATGTGCGCTTTCCGGCGGTTTCGGCGTGGATGCGCCGGTGCTGGCTTGCCCCGGTAGATGGGTGCTAGCACCCCAATTGCAAACCGGCAATTAAAACAATGACCGGAACCAACCGTTAACCATGTGCACCTTTTCGGTCTGGACCGGCAGGGGTGGGGCGGGGCATAGACCGCAGAAGATGGAGAACAAGGGGGTCCTGATCGCGGTCTTTGCCGCGCCGGTTGCGGCGGCGGCGCTGATGTGGGCGGCGTTTTCATCGGGTCTTGCCGAGATCGAACCGCGTTCGGTGCTGCGGCTGGACATGCCGCCGAGCGGCGGGCGCGTCGGGCTTCCGCCGGTTGAAGGGCCGGCCGATGTCAGCCGGCCGCTGGTGGTGATTGATGCCGGGCATGGCGGCCATGATCCGGGCGCGAGCGGTTCGGCAGGGGAGCGGGAGAAGGACCTGACGCTGCTGCTGGCGCAATCCCTGCGCGATGCCCTGCTGGCAGAGGGCAAGGTGCGGGTGGCGATGACCCGGAACTCGGACCGGTTCCTGGTGCTGGAAGAGCGCGCCGACATCGCGCACCGCCTTGCCGCAGACCTGTTCTTATCGGTCCATGCTGACGCTGCGCAGAATGAC
Organism: Novosphingobium sp.; assembly: GCA_041639335.1. Classification (GTDB taxonomy): domain Bacteria; phylum Pseudomonadota; class Alphaproteobacteria; order Sphingomonadales; family Sphingomonadaceae; genus Novosphingobium. The sequence goes on along the minus strand of JBEQCK010000077.1, from coordinate 14,905 downwards.
TCGGCGCAAGGGGCGACGGTCTACACGCTTTCGGACAAGGCATCGGACGGCGTTGCCGAGGCGCTGGCGGCGCGGGAGAACAAGGCCGACACTGTCAATGGCGTGAACCTTGACGGACAGGGGGCGCAAGTATCCTCGATCCTTGTCGATCTGGCGCGGCGGGAAATGCGCGGACGTTCGCTGCGGTTCGGGCAACTGGTCGTCAGGGAAGGGCAGGAGACGGTGCGCTTTCACCAGACTCCGCAACGCGAAGCGGCGTTTGTTGTCCTGAAGTCGCTGGACCTGCCATCTGCCCTGATCGAAGCGGGCTATATCAGCAACGTGGACGATGCGCAGAAGATGCGCGATCCGGCGTGGCGGCGGGTCTTTGCCGGATCGGTAGCTCGCGCGATCGCGATTTTCCTTGCCGAGGGCCAGGCCGGAGCGTCTGAGGCCGGTGCGTCGCAGGCGGGCGCTTCGGAGGGTCCTGCGACGCGCTGAGCGGATTGGCGGCAGGTTGGCTCTGGCTTGGCAGGGCGCGAGCGTGCTAGAGGCGCTGCAACATGGCCGAAGAGACGTCCCAGCAATCCCGGTTCAAGCTCATCCGCGACGAAGGTCGTGCACGGTGGGGCAACCTTTCCCGGTGGTATCGCGCAAAGTGGGGCGACAGCCGCCGCTTCCGCTTCCTCAACTACGCCATTGGCGCGATTCTGGTTGGCTGGTTCGTGCTGTGGGTGGCGGTGATCCGCACGATGCCTTCGGCTGACACGCTGCTGACCTACCAGCCGCCCTTGCCGACGATGGTGCGGGGCAATGACGGCGAGATCGTCTCCAGCTATGCCCGCGAACGCCGCGTGCAGCTGCGTTTCGTCGATTTCCCCGAGCCGATGATCAATGCGTTTCTTTCGGCCGAGGACAAGACCTTCTGGAGCCATGGCGGCATCGACTACCTCGGTTTCGGCGGGGCGGTGGTCGACTATGTGACCAAGTACGGCTCGGGCGAGCGCGCGCGCGGCGGTTCGACGATCACCCAGCAGGTGGCCAAGAACATCCTGATCGGCGACGAGTATTCGATCACGCGCAAGCTCAAGGAAATGGTCCTTGCGCGCAGGATCGAGGGCGTGCTGAACAAGCAGCAGATCCTCGAGCTTTACCTCAACGAGATTCCACTGGGGCGGCAGAGCTTCGGCGTGCAGGCCGCGGCGCGGGCGTATTTCGACAAGGATGTCGGCGACCTGCAACTGCATGAAGCCGCGTTCCTTGCAATCCTGCCCAAGGCTCCGGAGCGTTATGGGCGCGCGCAGTACGAGGGCATGGCGATCGAGCGCCGCAACTGGGTGCTCGACCAGATGGTCAAGAACGGCTGGGCCACGCCGCAACAGGCGGCAGCCGCGCAAGCCATGCCGCTGGGGCTCAAGCCGCGTCGCGCCGAGAACTACACAGCCGATGCGGGCTACTTCCTTGAAGAAGTGCGCCGCCAGCTGATCGAGAAGTTCGGCGAGAAGGCCGAGGATGGTCCGCACAGCGTCTATGCCGGCGGCTTGTGGGTGCGCACGTCGCTCGATACGCAATTGCAGACAGCGGCGCAGAATTCGCTGCGGGCGGCGCTGCTGCGCTATTCCGGCGGCCGCGCCTGGCACGGGCCGATCGCGCGCATCGATGTCGACAACGACCGTTGGCAGACCGAACTGATCACCAGCAACATCTCGATCAACTACCAGAACTGGCGGATCGGCGTGCTGCTGTCGCGCAGCGGTTCTTCCGGCAAGGTCGGTTTCTCCGATGGAAAGACCGCGAGTCTGATCGGGCTGCCGGACAGCATCAAGCCAGGTGACGTGACGGCGGTGGCGCCGGTCAATGGCTCGACTTACGCCGTGCGCACCGTGCCCGAGGTTTCGGGGGGCATGGTGGTCGAGGACCCGCAGAACGGGCGCGTGCTGGCGATGCAGGGCGGGTTCGATGCCCGGCTCGGTTCGTTCAACCGGGCGACGCAGGCGAACCGCCAGCCGGGCTCGACGATCAAGCCGTTCGTCTATGCGACGGCGCTGGACAACGGGATGACGCCGGCCTCGATGGTCGTTGATGGCACGTTCTGCGTCTATCAGGGCGCAGCGCTGGGCGAGAAGTGCTTCCGCAACTTCGGCAACGAGGGCGGATCGGGCAGCCACACCATGCGCTGGGGGCTTGAGCAATCGCGCAACCTGATGACGGTGCGGGTGGCCAACGACGTGGGCATGGACAAGGTCGTGCGCACGATCAGGAACGTCGGGATCGGCGAGTACGAGCCTTATCTGTCGATGGCGCTGGGGGCGGGTGACACGACAGTGATCAAGATGGTCAACGCCTACGCGGCGCTGGCCAATCAGGGGCGCCAGCACAATCCGAGCCTGATCGACTACGTTCAGGACCGCAACGGCAAGGTGATCTGGCGCGCCGACAACCGCCGCTGTGACAATTGCGCGATGCCGCAGTGGGACGGCAAGCCGATGCCGCGCTTCAAGCCGACCGGCAAGCAGGTGATTGATGCGCGCACGGCCTATCAAGTCGTCCACATGCTCGAAGGCGTGGTGGTTCGCGGCACGGCGGTGACGTTGCGCGACCTGAACCTGCCGCTGTTCGGCAAGACCGGCACGACCTCGGGCCCGACCAACGTGTGGTTCGTGGGCGGATCGCCGGACATCATCGCGGGCGTTTATATCGGTTACGACCAGCCGCGCAGCCTGGGCGGCTATGCGCAGGGCGGGCGCATTGCCGCGCCGGTGTTCAAGCAACTGGTGCAGGAGACGCGCGCGCGCTGGAAGGACGTGCCGTTCGCGGTTCCCGAGGGCGTGCGGATGGTCAAGATCGACCGCGTTTCAGGCAAGCGCGTGTTCGGCGGAACGCCCGAGAACGACGTGGCCAAGGCTTCGGTGATCTGGGAAGCGTTCAAGCCCGACACCGAACCGCGGCGCACGGCGCGCGAAGGCGAAGTCAGTGCCAAGCAGGCGGTGATCGACGCCTTGCGCAAGGCCCGTGCCGCACGCGGTATCCCCGAAGGTGGCGTCGAGGAAGCGCCAGTCGAGCAGGACTTTCTGGAGGAACAGGGCGGGATCTACTGAACCGGCTGGCGCAGACCGAAGACCTCTCCGCCCGGTGACGACCCGACATGGAACCACGGCTCCTGCGCGAAGACATCCGGCGCAGCGGCGTTGATGTAGACGATGCGGACGGTGCGGGGCGCCAGGCGCGTGCTGGCCTCGATCCGGCGCGCGATGCGCTCGACCAAGGGACGGTCGAAGGGATTGTTCATGTAGACCACTAGCGCCGTTGCGGGAAAATCGAACGCTTCGGCATCGCCGTGCCAGCTTGAAATGCGCGGGTCTCCGAACTTGGCAAGGTTGTTCTGGCAGACCTCGTGCAGTTCCGCGGCGAATTCCACGCCGATGATGCGGGCGAACGGATACTGGGCCGCCATCATCAGGACGCGGCCCTTGCCCGATCCGAGATCGATGAACGTAGCACCAGCCAGATCGATATCGAGGCATGCCATGGCATTGCGGAACTGATGCGGGCGGCTGGCGATGTAGGATACGCCGAGCGGCGCGTTGGCCGAGGCTATGGTCAGGTCGTAGAGATAGACGGTACCGCCGGTATCGAGGCCAAGGGCAGCGTCGAAGGCCCGCGCATCGTCTTCGCGGGTTTGTTCGTAGGCGATGGATTCCTGCGACGGCATGCCCGAGTGGATGCGCGCATATTTCACGATCCGCTGCATCGTGCCGATCACCCCTTCGCGCCGCAGCACGGCCAGGGTGCGCCGGATGATCCATATCAGCTTTTTCATAGGCTCGCTTTGTGGCGGAGGGGCGGTCTTGCTGCAGGTTGCACGGGCGGCGGTTGCTGGCAATGCGCCAATTGCCTGCCCCGAAAGGCATTGGCGGTGAGGGTCGAGGTCTGTTAGCGTCGTTGCATGACGATCCGCACCCTTGCCGCTGCCGCCGCAGCCATCGCCCTTTCCGTTTCCGCCCCGGCCCTTGCCGAGCTGCCGACCGGTGCGCGAGCGCCGGATTTCGCAGCGTCAGGAGCGCTGGCGGGCAAGCCGTTCTCGTTCAAGCTGCAGCAGGCGCTGAAGAAGGGGCCAGTTGTGCTGTACTTCTACCCCAAGGCGTTCACGCAAGGGTGCACGCTGGAAGCGCACGCCTTTGCCGAAGCGACGGCGCAGTTCAAGGCAGCGGGTGCCACGGTCATCGGCATGTCGAACGACGACGTGGCGACGCTGCAGAAGTTCTCGACTGAGGCTTGCCGCGACAAGTTTGCGGTGGCCAGCGCCAGCCCCGCCGTGATCAAGGCCTACGATGTGGACCTGCGCAAGCCCGATGGTTCTTCAACCGGGCTGACCAAGCGCACCAGCTATGTCATTGCCCGCAACGGCAAGATCGTGATGGTTCATTCCGACATGGACTATCGCGACCACGTGAAGATGACGCTGGCCGCGGTGCGCAAGCTGAAGACCACCTCCGGGTGAAGCGTCCCGGTTTGGCACTCGGACAAAGCCGCAATTGAAGCATGCGGGGTTTCGTGGCTAACCCGATCCGACTGAACGGGGGGCATGATGGGCAGGATTGGCTTGAAGTGGGCTCGGCAATTTTGCCTTGCGGTCATGGTGCCGACTTCCTTGCCTGCTCTGGCCCAATCGGAGCCGATATCCCGCACGGTGGCAGTCACATTCACTGGAGTCGTATCGAGCACGGCGGCGGATACCATGCTGGTGAGGCAGCCTGACGGATCGTACGCGTCGTTTCAGGGATCGTTGCCCCCGCTCCCATATGCGCAAGGCGACCCCGTTACAGTCAGCTTCAATGCTACGTTGCCGACGCGGGCATTCTATGACGCTGGTTATTACAAGGGACAGGTAGCAGCTGACGGAATCTATCGCATCCAGGTCGCCAATCCCTATTACACCGGGGGAGGGGCTGCGGGGGGCGTCGGCAATTCCACGATTGCCGATGTCAGTGGGCCGATCAATCCGGCACTGAATTCCGGACAGCCGACGAATTCGATCATGACGATCGTCTACGACTACAATTCCGATAGCTATAGCATTGAAGGAGGAGGAAACTTCTTTTCTGGAGCCTATAGCAGTCCGGGGTATATCTACGATGCAGCGACGAAATCCTACGTCGCATGTGCCGATGCCTTTTCCTGTCGGACGAATGCGGGGTCGGACCCGATCCTGACAAGCATTTCTGCAGGCACAGGGAACAGTGCCACCTCGATCCGTAGCGGGAACGTGCTGATTTCTTCCACCGACCCGTCGAGCGGCCTCGGTACCGGCTTCTTCTCATGGCTGTTTTCGGGGTCATGGAATTTGCCGCAATATTCCGGGGGGACCGTCGATGTGCCCGAGCCCGGGATGATCGGGTTGTTCGGGGTTGCGAATCTGGCTCTAGCCCTAAGGTTCAGGCGTCGGCGAAAACGGGCGAGTGCTTGCGCCTGAAGCCAGATATCCTATTGAAAGACGCCTGCAGCCCCCCTTTACTTTGCCTTCAATCCGGCTAACGCGCTCACTCTTTGAATTCAGGAGTGCTAACGACATGCGTGCCGAAGGGCAGGCCCATATCGACCGCATCAATGCCGCGCTGGCGCTGGTGCGCAAGTTCCTCGACTGGGACCGCGCGGTGCGCCGTCTTGACGAGCTGAATGCCCGTGTCGAGGACCCCAAGCTGTGGGACGATCCCAAGAAGGCCGAAGAGGTGATGCGCGAGCGTCGGCGCCTCGAGGCCTCGATCGGGACGGTGAACGAGATCGGGCAGGAAATGGCCGATGCCATCGAATTCATCGAGCTTGGCGAGATGGAAGGCGACGAGGCCACGGTGAACGAAGGCCTTGCCACGCTGGCCGCGCTGGCCGACCGCGCCGACAATGACAAGGTTCAGGCCCTGTTGGCTGGCGAGGCCGATGCCAACAACTGCTTCCTTGAAGTTCACGCGGGCGCGGGCGGCACGGAAAGCCAGGACTGGGCGGAAATGCTGCAGCGCATGTACACGCGCTGGGCAGAGCGTCACGGCTACAAGGTCGATCTGGTCGATCACCACGCGGGCGAAGCGGCGGGCATCAAGTCTGCCACGCTGCTGATCAAGGGCGAGAACGCCTACGGCTATGCCAAGACCGAGAGCGGCGTGCACCGTCTGGTGCGCATCAGCCCCTATGACAGCTCGGCACGGCGGCATACCTCGTTCAGCTCGGTCTGGGTCTATCCCGAGATTGACGACAACATCGAGGTCGAGATCAACCCGGCCGACCTGAAGATTGACACCTACCGCGCTTCGGGTGCGGGCGGACAGCACGTCAACACCACGGACTCCGCGGTGCGTATCACCCACGTGCCGACCGGAATCATCGTCGCCAGCCAGAACGACCGCAGCCAGCACAAGAACCGTGCAACCGCGATGGGCATGCTGAAGGCGCGCATCTATGAGGCTGAACTTGCCAAGCGCGAGGCAGCGGCCAGCGGGGAATATGCCGCCAAGACCGAGATCGGCTGGGGCCACCAGATCCGTTCTTACGTGCTGCAGCCGTACCAGCAGGTGAAGGACCTGCGCACCGGGGTGGTCTCCACGAACCCGACCGAAGTGCTCGATGGCGCGCTCGATCCGTTCATGGCGGCGGCGCTTTCGCAGAAGGTCACCGGCGAGAAGGTGACCGTGGAGGACGACGACTGATGCGGCGGGCTTCGGCCCATTGTTCAGTCGCTTTCGCCGTTCTGGCATTGCTGGCGCTTGGCGCTTGCAAGCCGCAGGTGGACGACAAGCGTCCTGAGACTGCGCGCGAGTTTCCGACCGCCGACCGTCCCGTTTCCGGCGTGGTCAGCAATGCCTTTTCCAACGAGCAGGAACGTGACCGCCTGGGCGAAGCGGACATGGTGATGAACCTTGCCGGGATAAAGCCGGGCATGAGCGTGGCCGACATCGGTGCAGGCGAGGGCTACTACACTGTACGGCTTGCCGAGCGGGTCGGCGACAAGGGACGCGTGCTGGCGCAGGATATCGACGGCGATGCCTTGCGGCGGCTGGGATCGCGCGTCGAGCATGACCGGCTCGACAACGTCTCGATCAAACCGGGCGGCGTTGACGATCCGCGCCTGCCCGAGCGCAGCTTCGACCGCGTGCTGCTGATCCACATGTATCACGAAGTGACCGAGCCTTACGCCTTCCTGTGGCGGATGTGGCCCTCACTGAAGGCCGGGGGCAAGATCGTGGTGGTTGACCTCGATCGTTCGACTGATCGCCACGGCATTCCGCCGGCGCTGCTGATCTGCGAACTGGAAGCCGTGGGCTTTCGCTTGGATGAATTTCACCGTAAGCCAGAGATTGCGGGATATTATGCCCAGTTCGTCGCGGCGAAGAGCCGTCCCGAACCGGGCGAGATAAAGCCGTGCCGTCTGAAGACGGCCAAGGGTGCGAGCGCGACAAGCGCGTTGAAAGGAAATTGATGTCTGCGTTCAAGGGGTTGAAGCCGATTCTCTATGGCGGCCGAGAGGTTTGGCCACTGGTTGAGGGCGGCAAGGGTGTTGCGGCGACCAATCACATGAGTTCGGGCGCGTGGGCTGCTGCCGGGGGGATCGGCACGGTCAGCGCGGTCAATGCCGACAGCTACGATGCCGAAGGCAAGATCATTCCACAAGTTTATGACGCGCTGACCCGCAAGGAACGGCATGAACAGCTGATGCGCTATGCCATCGATGGCGCAGTCGAGCAGGTGAAGCGTGCGCACGACATTTCGGGCGGCAAGGGCGCCATCAACATCAACGTGCTGTGGGAAATGGGCGGGGCGCAACCGATTCTGGAAGCGGTTCTGGAGCAGACCCCCGGTCTGGTGACCGGCGTGACCTGCGGCGCCGGAATGCCCTACAAGCTTTCCGAGATCGCCGCGCGTTTCAACGTGAATTATCTGCCGATCGTCTCGTCAGGCCGCGCGTTCCGTGCCCTGTGGAAGCGGGCTTACCACAAGGTTCCGCAGTTGCTGGGCGCCGTGGTTTACGAAGACCCCTGGCTGGCAGGCGGCCACAACGGGCTTTCCAACGCAGAAGACCCGCGCAAGCCGGAAGACCCGTTCCCGCGGGTGAAGGCGCTTCGCGATGTGATGCGGGCAGAAGGCATCGCGGACTCGGTGCCGATCGTGATGGCCGGTGGCGTGTGGTTCCTGCGTGAGTGGAACGACTGGATCGACAATCCGGAACTGGGCGCGATTGCCTTCCAGTTCGGCACCCGCCCGCTGCTGACCGAGGAAAGCCCGATCCCGCAGGGCTGGAAGGATCACTTGCGCACGCTTGAGCCGGGTGACGTCCTGCTGCACCGCTTTTCGCCCACGGGCTTCTATTCCTCGGCCGTGCGCAATCCGTTCCTGCGCTCTCTCGAAGCGCGGTCTGAGCGACAGATTCCGTATTCGCGGGTCGAGGCGGGCGAGCATACCGCCCAGCTTGACGTCGGTGTGCGCGGCAAGAATTTCTGGGTGACGCCGAACGACCTTGCCCGCGCGCGCGAATGGCATGGCGCGGGGTTTGTCCATGCGCTGCGCACGCCGGATGACACGATGGTGTTCGTGACGCCGGAAGAGCGCGACGAGATCCAGCAGGACCAGAAGGACTGCATGGGTTGTCTTTCGCACTGCGGTTTCTCGTCTTGGAAGGACCATGACGATTACACCACCGGGCGCCTCGCCGATCCGCGCAGCTTCTGCATCCAGAAGACGCTGCAGGACATCGCCCACGGCGGTGACATCGACAAGAACCTGATGTTCGCAGGCCACGCCGCCTATCGCTTCAAGCAGGACCCGTTCTATTCGAACAACTTCACCCCGACGGTGAAGCAACTGGTCGACCGGATCCTTACCGGCGACTGAGCCTTTCCGGCCAACGGAGCGTCCCGCGCTTTGCCGGCGCGGCGCTCCGGTCAGGCCGGGATACTGGATTTGCTGGCAGCGGGCAGATGCCCCTTGTCGGCCTTGCGGAATTCGAGATCCAGGAATCGTTCGAGCACGAACATCTTGACCGCGAAGCGGGCTTCCACCGGTGAAAGATCGGGCTGCTTTGCCGCGATGCGGGTGAAATGGTGACGCGCTTCGACGATGGGCGTGCCAGCAGGCAGCGTTGCCTTGACCTCGGTGACCAGTTGACGAGCTGTTGCGATCTTTTCGAGAGCCTGCTCTTCGGTCAATTCGCCTGTGCGCGCCCTTTGCTGGACCGAGCAGAAGAATTTTGAACAGACCGATGGGCGCCATTGCTCGTAGCGGGTGCAGCAGGCGCCATCGAGATAGTGGCAGGCAAATACGAACGTGGGATGGCCTTGCGCATTGCGCGAAGTTGTCAGGCCGATGCTTTCGACATCGCTGATTTCGTCTTCGCGGATCTTGGCATCTTCATAGAGGGTGCCGTCACAGCACAGGCCGCATGCCAGGCAAAGCCTGCTTTCCAGCGTGAGATCAGGTGCGGCAGCCGACATTCCTCCAAGGATACAATCGACGACGCCGTGCCGCCATTTGTCGGAAGGCAAGCGCAGAGGGGAAATTAGTCAAAATGCCGGGATAACTTTCGGCAAGATTCGGCCGCAAGTTCAACTTTGCGAGGCGGCACCATACTGGGACGGTTGCCGCTGTTCCGCACCGCGAAGATGCGCACGTTTGGCTCCTCTGAACGTGCTGTCGAGGAAGCGTTCCAGCACGAACATCTTGACGACGAAGGTGGCTTCGTCGGGCGCAAGATCGGGCTGCTTTGCAGCAAGATCCCTGAAGAGCCGCCGCGCTTGCGAGATTGGCACTCCGGGGGGTAGCAAGGCCCTGATTTCATCGGTCATCTGCCGGGCCCGGGCGATCATGCTGAACGCTTCTTCCTCGGCGAGCTCGTGCTTGCGCACGCGCTTCTGGACCTGACAGAAGTAGTCGCCGCAAACCGAAGGCCGCCAGGACAGGTAGCGCGTGCAGGCCGTGCCATCGAGATGATGGCACCCGAGCAGGAATGCCGGCTCGTTCCTGGTCGTGCGGATGGTTTGCAGACCGATGCCGGCAGTGTCCTCGACCTCGGATTCCTCGATCAGGGCAAAGCCGAAGACCGTGCCGTCGCAGCAGAGTCCACAAGCGAGGCAGAGCCTGCTTGCGATGGAAAGTTCGTCAGTTTCGGCCATTTGATGCGATGATACCGGCGGCAATGCAGGCTTGCTATTTATCGAAGGTCATGAGCGTCGGGAAATTTTCGCTAATGATACTTATAACAAAGGTTAGTGATTGGCGGCTTGCAGCAGACTAGGCCGCCGCCTGACCGGACGACTTTTGAAGAAACATCGCCTTGCGAGAATCCCGGAAGTAGCGGTCGAGCAGGAGGTCGAAGGCTGTCAGTTTGAGCAGAAAGGCCGTTTCGGCCGCCGTGCGCTCGGGCTTGGTGGCGATCTGTGCGCGGCGATCGCGTGCGGCGTTGAGCGTCTCCCCTGCGATGAGGAATGGCTGCAACTGCTCACGCACCTTCAGCATTTCGTCCACGCGCCGAAAGGCTTCGGCACTCTCGATCTCGCTGGCGCGCATGGCCTTCAGCGTCTTGCAACGGAAGGTCCGGCAGGTTTCGGGGCGGATCGCATAGATCTGGCAGCTCTGGCAGACCGAGTGCGGGCAGGGCTGAAAGAAGATCGCATCGGTTTCGCGCGATTGCATCGCGAAGCGATCGCCGAGTGCCTGCTCCTCGTCGCGGGTCACTTCGACGTGGGTGAACAATGTGCCGTCGCAGCAGGCCGCGCAGCCGGTGCACAGATCCTGTTCAAGCAGGGGCGGAGCGTCGGCCTCAGGTACGGTCATGGCACCTGATTATGGCTGTGCGCTGGCCGGTGCAAGGCGCGACTTGGCCAAGCCGCGCCTTGCCTGCATTCGATCAGTCGAACTCCCAGGCGCGTTCGCCGTGGCTGGTGATGTCGAGGCCTTCGCGTTCCTCGTCTTCGCTGACGCGCATGGGGAAGACCATGGAAACCATCAGCGAGCAGACGACGGTGGCTATGGCGCTCCAGATTGCCACGATCCCGACGCCGGCAACCTGGGCCACGATCTGGCGGCCCAATGTCATGCCTTCGGCAAAGCCGGTGCCGCCGAAAGATGGCGAGATGAATACGGCCAGCAGCAGAGACCCGATCATGCCGCCAACACCGTGGACGGCGAAGACATCGAGCGAGTCGTCGATCTGGAGCCGCTGCTTGACCAACTGGATCATGGGATAGCAGACAGCCGCGGCAACGACGCCGAACAGCATGGCAGAACCCGGGGCGATGAACCCGGCGGCAGGCGTCACGGTGGCGAGGCCAGCGATGGCGCCGGTGGCAAAGCCGACCGAGGTGGCCTTGCCGACGCTGAGCTTTTCAATGCCGATCCAGACCAGCGCGGCGACGCAGGCGGCAAGGTGAGTGTTGATGATCGCCGAGGCGGCATCGTCATTGGCGGCAAGGGCAGAGCCCCCGTTGAAGCCGAACCAGCCGACCCAGAGCAGTGCGGCGCCGGCCATTGTCAACGCAGGGCTGTGCGGCAGCATCAGTGTCTTGGGAAAACCGGCGCGCTTGCCCAGCAACATCGCGACCACCAGCGCCGATACGCCTGCGGTGGTGTGGACCACGATTCCGCCGGCGAAATCCAGCGTGCCGAAGCGGGTTGCCAGCCAACCGCCGCCCCAGATCCAGTGCGCTACCGGTGCGTAGACCAGCAGGTTCCACAAGGCGGTGAAGGCGACGACCCAACCGAAGCGCGCGCGATCGACCCATGCGCCCACCATCAGGGCGGGCGTGATCAGCGCAAAGCACATCTGGAACAGGGCGAACGCGCTTTCCGGAATTGCAGTATTGGCGCGGACGTTGCCGAGGTTCAGGAGCATCCAGGCGTTGCCTGCGCCGAGCCAGCCGCCCGATACCTCGCCAAAGGCCAGCGTGTAGCCGACCATCACCCAAAGCACCGACGCCACGGCCGCGATTGCACCCACCTGCACGAGCACGGCAAGGAAGCCCTTGGCGCGGACGAGACCGCCGTAGAACAGCGTCAGGCCCGGCATCGCCATCATCAGCACGAAGGCTGACGAAACCAGAATCCAGGCGGTGTCGCCGGTATCGGCAACATCCTCGACGCTGACGGCGCCTTGGGCATGTGCCAGTGCGGGCAGCAGGATTGCCCCTGCGGCGCAGGCCATCGCCAGTAGTTTACGCATGCGTGACTCTCCCCCTCGCGCAGTGGTGCTGCGCCAGATCCTCTCCGCGCGGGGCTTTAGAGCAACATTGCGGCAGCGCACAAGCGCGCCGAGAACCGTTTGTTGTGCGAAACGCGACGAACGGTTCCAGTTTCGGACAGTGGCCGGGCTTTAGACGAGGCCTTCGAGCACCTGGTCTGGCGGGCGATGACCATCAGCCCAGAAGCGGATGTTGGCGATGACCTTGTCGCCCGAAGCGATGCGGCCCTCGAACGTGGCGCTGCCCATGTGCGGCAGGATCGCGACATTGTGATGGGCCAGCAGGCGCGCATCGACCTGCGGTTCGTGCTCGAACACGTCGAGTCCGGCCCCGCCGATACGGCCATCGACCAAGGCGCTGATCAGGGCCTCTTCCTCGATCAACTGGCCGCGTGCGGTGTTCACGATGTAGGCGTGTGGCTTCATCAGGCCGATGCGTCGCGCGTCGATCATGTGATGCGTTTCGGGCGTGGCCGGGCAGTGCAGCGTCAGAATGTCCGCTTCGGCGACCAGCCTGTCGAGATCGGGTTCGAAATTTGCACCGAACATCGTCTCGAGCGCTTCGGGCAGGCGGTGGCGGCTGTTGTACAGGACATTAAGCCCGAACGCCCTTGCCCGATGCGCGACGGCCTGGCCGATGCGACCCATGCCAATGATGCCCAGCGTCTTTCCGGCAAGCCTGTGGCCGAGCATCGTGGATGGCGCCCAGCCTTCCCATTTGCCGGCGCGCAGGGTGCGGCCACCGTAGTTCAAGCGGCGGGCGACCGAGATGATCAGGGCGATCGTCATGTCAGCCGTGTCGTCGGTGAATACGCCGGGCGTGTTGGTGACGATGATCTTGCGCGCGCGCGCGGCGGCAAGGTCGATATGTTCGGTGCCCGCGCCAAAGTTGGCGATCAGGCCAAGTTGCGGACCAGCTTCGGCGATCATCGCCGCGTCGATCCGATCCGTTACCGTGGGGACGAGGACGTGGGCCGATTGCATCGCCGCGACAAGCTGTTCACGCGACATGGCGCGGTCTTCAGTGTTCAGGGAAACGTCGAAAAGCTCGGTCATCCGCGCTTCCGTCTCCGGGAGCAGGCGGCGGGTGACGGCGACGCGCGGGGTGCCATCGATACGGCGGGTCGGGCGATAGTCGGCGGAACTCGGCATGGATGCAAAGCTAGGCCCGGGGTGGGGCAGTGGTCAAGCGCGCTACGACCCTGCCATCGTGGACAGAGCGCTGTGCGGTGTTGCTCTTGCCGGCCATTTTTGCGACGGCTGGGGCATGATCAAGAGCTACAGTCGTGCCCCTGCTGCCATCATCGCGTCAGTCGCCTGCGCCCTGCTTGCGCCGACAGCTGTTGCGCAGGACGCAGACGCGGGTGTGCCGTATTGGGTATCGACCCGCAAGGACACCGCGAACATGCGCGTGGGGCCGGGTCGGGAATATCGGATCAACTGGACCTACACCCGCAAGGGCGTGCCCATGAAAGTGCTGCGCGTGATGGGGGGCTGGCGCCTGGTCGAAGATCCCGATGGTGCGCGGGGCTGGATGCTGGCGCAGTTCCTGAGCAGGGACCAGACCGGAATCGTCAAGGGCTCCATCACCGGCCTGCGTGAAAACAAGGACGGATCCGGGCGTCTGCTCTGGCGGGTGGCCCCCGGTGTCATGGGCAAGATCGGAGACTGCAAGGCTGGCTGGTGCAGTTTCGACGTTGACGGTCGCAAAGGCTTCATCAAGGCGACGGCCGTGTGGGGCGCAGGCAAGCCCTGACGTCGATTGCCAAGTAGTGATGCGAAAAGACCCCGGCCTTGCGGTCGGGGTCTTTCGGTGTGCCGGGCTGTTGCGGATCAGACCAGTTCGATGGCCAGGGCCGTCGCTTCACCGCCGCCGATGCAGAGGCTGGCAACGCCCTTTGTCTTGCCATGCTTCTTGAGCGCGGCGATCAGCGTGGTGACGATGCGGGTGCCCGACGCGCCAATGGGATGGCCCAGTGCCGTTGCGCCGCCATGGACGTTGATCTTCTCGTGCGGGATGCCGAGGTCGTGCATCGCGAACATGGCAACGCAGGCGAAGGCTTCGTTGACTTCGAACAGGTCGACATCGGCGATTGACCATCCCGCCTTGTCGAGAACCTTCTGGATCGCGCCGACCGGGGCAGTGGTGAAGTCCTTCGGTTCCTGCGCGTGGGCGGCAAGGGCGACGACCTTTGCGACAGGGGCGAGGCCCGCTGCCTTGGCAGTGCTCTCGCGGGCGAGGACCACTGCTGCCGCACCGTCGGAGATCGACGAGGAGGTGGCAGCCGTGATCGTGCCGTCCTTGGCAAAGGCAGGCTTGAGCGACGGAATCTTGTCGGGGCGGCCCTTGCCGGGGGCCTCGTCGGTGTCGACGGTGACTTCGCCGGCGCGCGTCTTCACGGTGACGGGGGCGATCTCGTCCTTGAAAGTCCCATCAGCAACAGCCGTCTGGGCGCGGCGCAGGGATTCGACGGTGTAGGTGTCCTGTTGTTCGCGGGTCAGCTGATAGGCGTTCGCGGTGTCCTGTGCGAAGGTGCCCATGGCGCGGCCAGCCTCGTAGGCGTCTTCCAGACCGTCGAGGAACATGTGGTCATAGGCCGTGTCGTGGCCGATGCGTGCGCCCGAACGGTGCTTCTTGAGCAGGTAGGGCGCGTTGGTCATCGATTCCATGCCGCCGGCGACGACGACATCGACGCTGCCTGCAGCCAG
>JBEQCK010000076.1:13014-15857 GCA_041639335.1 Novosphingobium sp. | reverse complement strand
TCTCCGCCCGCCGCCGCAGCCACAGGATCGACCAGTCACCCCGCACCATCCGCGCCGCCAGCCGCAAGCCCGCCTTGCGATAGGCCGCGCGCACCGTGGCTTCCTGCGTCTCGAGCAGGCCTGCCAGCAGAACGCTGCCGCCCGGCACCACGGCGCGGGCGAACTCGGGTGCCAGTTCGACCAGCGGCCCGGCCAGGATGTTGGCGATCAGCAGGTCGTATGGGCCAGCCGCTTCAAGCAGGGGATGATCCATGCCGGCGGCAATGACCATTGCCATGCGACCGGCACCGTCGCCCAGCGGAATCCCGTTGTTAGCCGCGTTCTCCGCCACCACCGGCCCGCACACAGCATCGATATCACTGGCGATTGCCCGCGCCCTTGGCCACAGGTGCAGCCCGGCGAACCCGAGCAGTCCGGTGCCGGTGCCGATATCGGCAAGGTTGCGCACGGTCACGCCCTGCCGCTTCATGTGGCTCAGCATGGCAAGGCATCCCGCCGTAGTCGCGTGCTGGCCAGTGCCAAACGCCTGACTTGCCGGGATCACGAAGTCCCTCACACCACGCTCGTCGAGCGGCGGATACTCGGGCGTATGGACGTGAAATACGCCCTCGCGGATCGGCTCGACGCCTTGCTGGCTCAACGTGACCCAGTCGGTTTCTGGCAGCTTCTCGATCTGCAGCTTGGGCGGTGCCCCCTCGAACAGGTCGGCGATGGCGTTCTGGTCGCCCTTGGTCGGCTTGCGGTCGAGCCAGGCTTCGAGCTGCCAGTCTTCGGGCTTGTCCTCGGCGATCTCGCTCCCGGCGATGACGATATCGTGGTCCCAGTCCCACGCATCCTCATGCGCGATCAGCGCGGCCTGGACGACATCGCGCGGGGCGAATACGGTAACTTTCCAGCTCATTTCGCCAACGCCTTTTCCAATCGGTCGCGCGCGCCTGCGACCAGTGCCTTGCAGGCATCCGGGCTGGCCATAGGCTCCGCGCCGCTCATCCGCTCGAACATCGCGCTCGAGGATGGATGCGGCGTCAGCAGAATGCCACACTCCAGCGCCTCGACTTGCGCGAAGGTCTTGCGGAACATGGCCACGCGCTCGGGGTGGTCGGCAAAGCGATAGGTGCCGAGCGGCAAGGCGGTCAGGCTGTCGACGTAGGTGACCGTCCGACAGTCACTACCCTCGCACGATTTCCAGTGCCAGCTCGTGGAACCTTCGGTGTGGCCGGGCGTGGCGAAAGCCGTGATCTTGAGCGGCCCGACGCTGAACACATCGCCGGTCTTGAGGATGAAGTCGACGCGGGCCGGCCGGGAGCCGTGGATTTCCTGCGCCTGCGGATCGGCCGGGCTGACCTTGCCGCTGCGAATGACCTTGGCGGCCTCGGCGGTGGCGACAACGCGCGCGCCCGTTGCCTTCTGCAACGCGGCCAGCCCGCCGACGTGATCGAAGTGCTCGTGGCTGGAGACGATCAGGCCGATGTCCTTCGGGTTGAAGCCCAGCTTGCGCACGTTGGCGAGCACCTGAGGTACGGCATCCTCCATCCCGGCATCGACCAGAATGTGTCCCTGCGGACCGGTGATCAGCAGGACCGTCACCCCGCAAGTGCCGACATACCACACATTACCGAAGACACGGGCGGGCGGTGCGGGATCGGAGAAGCCATCCTTGCCCTCGCATGACCGCGCGAGCGCAACGGCATCGGACCGGGCGGGCGGGGCGGGCGGCGTCGCCGCAGTTGCGGCCAGCAGGGCGAGAGTGAGGCTCATGCAAGGTCGTCTAGGCACCGCGCTGGGCAAGCGCAACCGGCTGTCCTTTTTTACATCCCGCATACGCTTGCGCAGGCGGTCTTTTCGACTAATAGGACTCGCAATCCGTCGCGGGGGGCTGTCCTTTCCGCGATCCTTGTACCTAGTCGAGGGGGTATGTTCATGGCGCAGGCGCGCAAGGCACGGCCGATTTCTCCGCATCTCCAGATCTGGCGCTGGGGCCCGGCCATGCTGGTTTCGATCCTGCACCGCATCACCGGCAACGGCCTTGCGTTTGCGGGCCTTGGTCTCCTGCTGTGGTGGATCGGTGCGCTGGCAAGCGGGGAAGGGGCCTATCAGACGTTCCTTGATTACGTCTGGCTCGGCACCGGCGGTGGCCTGCAGGCGGTCACGGCGATTCTCGGCAAGGTCGTGCTTGTCGGGCTGACCTGGGCGTTCTTCCAGCACGCCGCTTCGGGCATCCGTCACCTGATCCTCGATGTCGGTGCCGGGTACGAGCTGGCAACCAACGCCCGCTGGTCGAGCCTGACGATCGTCATCTCGGCGCTTCTCACCATCGCATTCTGGGCCTTCGTGCTGCTGCGCTGAGCGCCGGCACGAACCGCAAGCAAGGAAGGCTTACTCCCATGGGTAACGGCACCTCCATCGGTCGCGTGCGCGGGCTGGGTTCCAGCCACGAAGGCACGCATCACTGGCTCACCGCGCGCCTCACCGCGGTCGGCAATCTCGTCCTGATTCCGTTCCTGATCGTCAGCCTCGCGCTGCTGCCGGACTACACTTACGCCACCGTGCGTGGCTGGGTTGCGCGCCCGCTGCCGTCGATCGCGCTGATCCTGATCATGATCAACACCTTCACCCATGCCCGTATGGGCGTGCAGGTCATGCTCGAAGATTATGTCCATGAAGAAGGCGGCAAGATTGCTGCCTGGCTTCTGGTCAATGCAGTGCCCTTCGCGGCCGCTGCCTTCGGCATCCTTTCGGTTCTGCGCATTGCGCTCGGGGGCGCATAAGACATGACGACTCAGCCTGCCTACAAGATCATCGACCACACCTACGACACTGTCGTCGTCGGTGCCGGCGGTTCG
>JBEQCK010000076.1:0-13004 GCA_041639335.1 Novosphingobium sp. | reverse complement strand
GGGCCTGCGCGCCACCATGGGTTCGGCCCAGGCCGGCCTGCGCACCGCCTGCATCACCAAGGTCTTCCCGACGCGCTCGCACACCGTGGCGGCGCAGGGCGGCATCGCCGCCTCGCTCGGCAACAACTCGCCCGACCACTGGACCTGGCACATGTACGACACCGTCAAGGGGTCGGACTGGCTGGGTGACCAGGACGCCATCGAGTACATGGTGCGCGAAGCCCCGGCTGCGGTCTATGAACTCGAGCACGCCGGCGTGCCGTTCAGCCGCAACCCCGAAGGCACGATCTACCAGCGCCCGTTCGGGGGCCACATGCAGAACATGGGCGAAGGTCCGCCGGTGCAGCGCACTTGCGCCGCGGCTGACCGTACCGGCCACGCCATGCTTCACGCGCTCTACCAGCAGTCGCTGAAGTACGACGCGGACTTCTTCATCGAATACTTCGCGATCGACCTGATCATGGAGAACGGTGAATGCCGCGGCGTTATCGCACTGTGCATGGACGATGGCTCGATCCACCGCTTCCGCAGCCACGCGGTCGTGCTGGCAACGGGCGGCTATGGCCGTTCGTACTTCACCGCGACGTCTGCCCACACCTGCACTGGTGACGGCGGCGGCATGGTCCTGCGCGCGGGCCTCCCGCTGCAGGACATGGAATTCGTGCAGTTCCACCCGACCGGCATCTACGGCGCAGGCGTGCTGATCACCGAAGGTGCGCGCGGTGAAGGCGGCTACCTCACCAACTCCGAGGGCGAGCGCTTCATGGAGCGCTATGCTCCCTCGGCCAAGGACCTCGCCTCGCGTGACGTCGTCTCGCGGTCGATGGCCATGGAAATCCGCGAAGGACGCGGCGTTGGCCCGCACAAGGACCACATCTACCTGCACCTCGATCACATCGATGCAGGCGTCCTGGCCGAGCGTCTGCCGGGCATCACCGAAAGCGGCAAGATTTTCGCCGGCGTCGACCTGACCCGCCAGCCGCTGCCGGTGGTTCCGACCGTGCACTACAACATGGGCGGCATCCCCTGTAACTACCACGGCGAAGTCGTCACCATCGGTGCTGACGGCAACCCCGAAACGGTCGTCCCCGGCCTGTTCGCGGTGGGTGAAGCGGCCTGCGTTTCGGTCCATGGCGCCAACCGCCTCGGTTCGAACTCGCTGATCGACCTCGTCGTGTTCGGCCGCGCCACCGGCCTGCGCCTCAAGGAACTGATCAAGCCGGGCACGTCGCACAACTCGCTGCCCAAGGACAGCGCCGACCTCGCGCTGACCCGCCTCGATCACTTCCGCCACGCCAAGGGCGGCTCGCCCACGGCCGAGGTTCGCGTCGAGATGCAGCGCACGATGTCGGCTCACGCCGCAGTGTTCCGCACCGACGAGCTGATGGCCGAAGGCAAGGTCAAGCTCGCCAACACCTACAAGCGCATGGAGGACATTCACGTGTCCGACCGTTCGCTGATCTGGAACTCGGACCTGGTCGAGACGCTCGAGCTGGACAACCTGATCAGCCAGGCTTCGGTCACCATGCATTCGGCCTACAACCGCAAGGAAAGCCGCGGCGCCCACGCGCACGAGGATTTCCCCGATCGCAACGATGCCGAGTGGATGAAGCACACCGCAGCCTGGTTCAACGGCTGGGGCGGCAAGGGCGGCGAGGTCAAGCTCGACTACCGCCCGGTCCACGAATACACGCTGACCGACGACGTCGAGTACATCAAGCCCAAGAAGCGCGTGTACTGATCCGACGCTGGTCTATCCGGACCGGCCGTTTGTCGATCATGAAATGATGTGGTGCCGGGGTAGGAATACTCCGGCATCAGTCATTTCTGGCCCGCTCGACGGGCAGCCCGGGGAGGCAGTTCGATGAACATCGGTACCAAGCGTGCGAAGCTGGCGTTGATTGCGGGCGTTGCCCTTGCGGTCAGCGCAGCCGGGGCCATGGCACAGGGCATGGGCGATATGCCGCCGCCTCCCCCAGCACCACCTGCGCCGCCCGCTCCGCCCGCGCCGCCAGTACCTCCTGCTCCGCCCGAGCCCGGTATGGGCCAGCAAATCGTCATCGTCGAACGGCATGGCGGCGCGGATGGACAGGATTACGTCCGCACCGTTACCCGCGATGGCAAGACCTTCGTGTTCAAGAGCGACAAGTCCATGTCGGATGCCGACGTCGAGGCCAGGATCGCCCGCGCCGAGGCAAGCATTCCGCCCATTCCACCCATGCCTCCGGCCCCGCCAATCGCCGGCAAGGGCGAACGCCGCATGCAGCGCGTCATCGTGATCAATGGCGAGAATGAGGGCGTGACCGACATCGTATCCGAGGACGGACCGCATTGCCGGGGCAAGAATGCCTACGCCAACGTCGACGCTTCCGAAGAAAACGACGGCAAGGTCACCCGCGTGCGGATCCGCACTTGCGGCAACGAGGCGGACATCGAGAAGCATGCCATGGCCGAAGCGCTCGCCGGCATCCGTCAGGCGCGCGAGGAAATCGCGCGTGACAAATCGCTGTCAGACAAGATCCGCAAGCAGGTGCTTGAGGAACTCGACGCCGAGATGGCCAAGCTCAAGGCCAAGGGCTGAGCAGTACCGGGCCGGGGGCGGCTGTCAGTCAGGCTTCTGGATGACTGGCTTGCTCTCGAAGCGGATCGGATCGGCGTTGCCTGGCTTCGATTTCCCGGACTTCTTGTCGTCGTCCTTCTTGCTGTCGCCCTTCTTGTCGCTTTCGGCCTTGGCCTCGGCCGCTTCACGCGCGGACCACAGGGCTGAAACGTCTTTGGGGCTTGCCGCGCGGGCCGGGTACTTGCAGCCGCGCTGCTCGCCCACGCCCTTGAGATAGGCGCGGCGCACCGATCCTGCGTAGATCGCCTCGTTCCACTTGCGCTGCTGGGCGTTGGCTCCGCTGATTTCGCGGATTACCCCGCCGAACGGAATCAGCGAGCCGACCAGCGACTTGGCAATATTGCCCATCTTGAGCGTTGAATTGCCATCGTCCCGCGCCACGTCGATGTCGTCGCCCAGAACCGCGTCGAGCTTCGTGATCTCTGCGGCGATGGCAGGGCACTTGCGCATGCCGGCCAGATCATAAGGCTTCTGGCGGGCAGCGACGAGGATGTCCGGCACTTCGTCCTTCTTGATGTTGAAATCGGACAAGGGCTTTGTAACCACATCGCCCGCCGTCACCTTTTCCTCCGAAACCGCAGTCTGTGCGGCGAGAGGAAAGGCAACGACGAGCGTGCAAGGCAGTATCGTTGCGAACCGAAGGGCCTTGGTAAACTTCATTTGCTGCTCCCCGTTTAGCAGCATGAAGCCACGGCCCGGCTTTCCGTTCCATGAATTAATGTTAACGGCCTTCGATTAAAGCGCGGCGAAGGTGTCGCACTGGTCTTCGTCGGCTGTTTCCAGGCCCTTGCGCAGCCACTGCATCCGCTGCGCCGCGCTGCCATGCGTGAACGCATCCTCGACCGGACGACGGCCCGCCGCCTTCATCAGCGTATCGTCACCGATCTGGTGGGCGGCACGCATGCCTTCCTCGATGTCGCCCGCCTCAATGCGGTCGCGGTTGCGACCCGCCCAGACACCCGCATAGCAATCGGCCTGCAATTCCAGCGCGACAGAATAGCGGTTGGCCTGGCTTGGACTCTGACTTTGCAACTGCCGCACCTTCGCCGAAGTGCCGAGCAGGCTCTGGATGTGATGGCCATATTCGTGCGCCATCACGTAGACGCGGGCAAAGTCCCCGCCGGCGCCCATCTGCCGGTCCATTTCCGTGTAGAAATCGGTGTCGATGTAGATGCCGCTGTCGCTCGGGCAGTAGAACGGTCCCATCGCGCTTTGCGCTGCGCCGCAGCCGGATTGGCCGCTTTGCGAGTAGAACACCAGCGTCGGGGCTTCGAATGGGATATTGGCCTGCTGGAACAGCGGCCCCCAAGTCTTGTTGAGCGAGGACAGCGCATTGCAGCTTTCCTTGCTGAATTCGTTGACCGTGCAGCTTTCGGCAAGCGACGCACCGCCTTGCTGCTCAACGGGGGCGGAGACTTGCCCCTGTTGCATCGAGCCGAGCATCTGCATCGGGTCCACCCCGAACACCACCGCCGCGATCAGCGCTATGACAATTGAGCCACAACCAACCTTGCCACCGCCCCCGAACGGGAAGCCGCCGCCGCCGCGCTGGTCCTGGACATTGATGGAACTGTCGAAATCGTCGAGCCGCATGGGCAATCCCCTTTTTTGCGTTTGCGACTGGACAAGCGGCGAGCCGCCCGCGATGCCAGCGCGATCAATCCATCCAGAAACCTCGGAGTAATCGAATGTTCCTGAAGGGCAAGTGCGCGCTCATCACCGGCTCCACCTCGGGCATCGGCCTCGCCTATGCGCGGGCGCTGGCAGCAGAAGGAGCGGACATTGTTCTCAATGGCTTTGGTGATGCCGAACAGATCAAGGCGCTGTGCGAAGAACTCGCAGAGGTCAGCGGCGGCCGGGCGATCTTTGCCGCAGGCGACCTGACGAAGCGCGAAGGCACCGAAGCGATGGTCGCCACCGCGCTCGCTGAGTTCGGCGCCGTCGACATCCTGATCAACAATGCCGGGATGCAGCACGTCGCCCCGGTCGAGTCATTCCCGGTCGACAAATGGGACACGATCATCGCGCTCAACCTCACGGCCGCGTTCGACGCTTGCCGCCTGTGCATCCCCGGCATGAAGTCCAAGGGCTGGGGCCGCATCCTGTTCACCGCTTCGGCGCATTCACTCACGGCATCGCCATACAAGGCCGCTTACGTGGCGGCCAAGCATGGCATTGCCGGGTTGACCAAGACGCTTGCGCTGGAACTTGCAACCGAAGGCGTCACCGCGAACTGCATCAGCCCCGGCTATGTCTGGACGCCCCTGGTCGAGAACCAGATTCCCGACACCATGAAGGCGCGGGGCCTGACGCGCGAACAGGTCATCAACGATGTCCTGCTGGAGCGGCAACCCACCAAGCAGTTCGTCCAGCCGGAAGATTGCGCGGCGCTCGCGCTGTTCCTGTGCCGCCACGAAGCGCGCAACATTACCGGCGCGAATTACAACGTCGATGGTGGCTGGGTGGCGCAATAAAGGGCAACCACCACCTCCCATGTAAAGTTCTGTTCATCATCCACGCCCCAATTGGGAACTTGCGCCCCGCTCCCGCTTTTGAGAGCAAGGGTGTGCGACGAGACGTTTGGGGTCGGCGATGAAGCGTTACGGGGGCAGCATGATAGCGATACGGGGAGCCTTGCTCCTCGGCGCGCTGCTCCTCGTCTCCGCGCGCCCGGCGCCAAAGAAGCCCAGCCCGGTGGAAATCGCGCTCAAGAGCCATGTCGAGACCTTGGCGAGCGACGCCTTCGACGGACGCGAACCGGGCACCGAGGGGGAAACCAAGACGCTGCGCTATCTCGCGCGTCAGTGGTTCGACATCGGCCTGTCTGCCGGGACCAACATGCCTGGCAATGGCTGGTTCGCCCCGGTCGAACTGGTCGAGCGTGAGCCGGTGCTGTCCCGCGCCAGCTTCACGCGCGGTCGCAAGCGGGTGAACCTGCCGGCCGACAGCGTGTTCGTGGTGACGTCGGGCCTGCGCAGCCTTGTGCAGGATGCGCCACTGGTGTTCGTCGGGCAAGCCACGTCACCCGTCACCGCGCGCGCCGAACTGGCCGGGCGGGTCGCCGTGATGCTCGACAGCCTGCCGGAGGGCCTTGCGCGAGACCGGGCAGGTGATCGCGCGGGGCGTCTGCTCGATGCCGGCGCCCTCGCGGTTGTCACCGTTCTTGATGATGAGCGGGGCCTGGAGGATGTGATCGCCCGCCGCCGCCGCGCCGGTTACGCCGTGGCAGGTGAAAGAATCGGGAACGAGATCGAGGCATTCCTCTCGCCCGCAACAGCCGAGGTGCTGCTTGCAGGGACGGCACGGCCGACGATGGCCAGGCTTCAGGCTGATGCCCGGGCAGCAGACTTTTCCCCCTACCTTCTCGGGATATCCGGCACTTTCGAGGCGACCAGCCGCGAGACCCGGATCAAGACTCACAACCTGATCGGCAAGCTGGAAGGACGCAATCCTTCGGCAGGGGCGGTCCTGATGATGGCGCATTGGGACCATTTCGGCGAATGCGGCAGCGCTCCGGCCGAGGACGTGATCTGCAACGGTGCGATCGACAATGCATCGGGCCTCGCTGTCCTCACCGAGACCGCGCGCATTCTCTCACGCGGCAAACCGCTGGAGCGCGACGTCTATTTTCTCGCAACCACAGGGGAGGAACTCGGCCTGCTCGGCGCGATGGCCTTTGCCGAAAACCCGCCGATCCCGCTCGATCGGTTCGTTGCCGCGTTCAATGTCGACAGCACCGGGCTGGTCCCGCCGGGCGGGCCGATTGGTGTGGTCGGCAAGGGGCTGACCCCGCTCGACCCGCTGATTGCCGATGTCGTCAAGCGCATGAAGCGCAAGCTTGCCGCAGGGGAGGGGGCCAACGCCTATATCCGGCGGCAGGACAGCTTCATCCTGATGCAGCACGATGTTCCGGCGGTGATGGTCAGCAATTCCTATGGCGACATGGAGCGGACCGAGCGCTTCATGGAGGATACCTATCATCGGCCCAGCGACCAGCCGGGGCCGTGGATCGACTATGCCGGGATGGCTGACGACGTGAACCTGCAGGTCGAACTGATCCGCGCCTTTGCCGATCCGAAGCGCTACCCGGCACGTGCTTCGGCGGCGCCTGCAAGACGGCCCTGAATTCGGGAACCAAACCCCCTAGCGGAACCGCCCCTTCCTGTTTACATGGGCCGCCACGAATCTCCCCGGACCTTTAGAAGTGGCGCGCATCATGGACATCCCTCTCGGCCTTACCTTCGACGACGTGCTCCTGCGTCCTGCCGAGTCGGATATCGTGCCTTCGATGGCCGATACGCGCACGCGGCTGACCCGTGGCATCAATCTCAACATCCCGGTCCTGTCATCGGCGATGGACACCGTGACCGAAGCCGACATGGCGATCGTCATGGCGCAACTGGGCGGGATCGGCGTGCTCCACCGCAACCTGTCGATCGAAGAGCAGTGCGCAGCGGTCCGCGCGGTCAAGCGCTTCGAAAGCGGCATGGTCGTCAACCCGATCACCATTTCGCCTGATGCACCGCTGGGTGAAGCCCAGGCCCTGATGCGCCAGCACAAGATCAGCGGCATCCCCGTGGTCGAGGCTTCGGGCAAGCTGGTCGGCATCCTCACCAACCGCGATGTGCGCTTCGCCGACAATCCGCAGCAGCCTGTGCGTGAATTGATGACGCACGAGAATCTCGCCACGGTAAAGCTTGGTGCCAGCGGTGACGATGCGCGCCGTCTGCTGCACCAGCGCCGGATCGAGAAGCTGCTGGTGGTTGACGATGCGTTCCATTGCATCGGGCTGATCACGGTCAAGGACATCGAAAAGGCCGTGACTTTCCCGAATGCCACCAAGGATGCCGCCGGCCGCCTGCGCGTCGCCGCCGCCACCACCGTGGGCGAAAAGGGCCTGCTGCGCACGCAGGCGCTGGTCGAGGCCGAGTGCGACGTCGTCATCATCGACACCGCGCACGGCCACAACCGTGACGTCGCCCGCGCTGTCGAAGCGGCAAAGAAGCTGTCGAATTCGGTGCAGGTGATTGCCGGCAACGTGGCCACGGCCGAAGCCACCCGCTCGCTGATCGATGCCGGCGCCGATGGCGTTAAGGTCGGCATCGGTCCCGGCTCGATCTGCACTACGCGCATCGTCGCGGGCGTTGGCGTGCCGCAGCTTACCGCCGTGATGGAGTGCGCCGAGGAAGCCGAAAAGTCGGGCGTCCCGGTCATTGCCGATGGCGGCCTGCGCACGTCGGGCGATGCCGCCAAGGCGCTTGCCGCCGGCGCCAGCTCGGTGATGATCGGCTCGATGCTGGCAGGTACCGAGGAAGCTCCGGGCGAGACGTTCCTCTACCAGGGCCGTGCCTACAAGTCGTATCGCGGCATGGGTTCGGTCGGTGCGATGGCACGTGGCTCGGCTGACCGCTACTTCCAGCAGGACATCAAGGACCAGATGAAGCTGGTGCCCGAAGGCATCGAAGGCCAGGTGCCCTACAAGGGACCGGCCAAGGACGTGGTCCACCAGCTCGTCGGCGGCGTGAAGGCCGCGATGGGCTACACCGGCAGCCGCACGATCGAAGACCTGCGCAAGCGCGCGCAGTTCGTGCGCATCACCAACGCCGGGCTTCGCGAAAGCCACGTCCACGACGTGACGATCACGCGCGAGGCGCCGAACTACAAGGTTGGCTGATTTGCCGCATTCGCCCCTCCCGCTGGCGGGAGCGGTCGAGGGTGGGCAGGTCTTGAAGGCATCCTTCGACAGGCTCAGGATGAGCGGGAGTTGCTGGTGTACCTACAAGATCCGCTCATGCTGAGCCTGTCGAAGCATCCGGTGTCAAACCGATGACCCCGGCGGCAAGGGTTCAGGCCGCGATCGATCTGCTTGATGCAGTGATTGCAGCAGCCAGGGCGCAAGGGGCTTCGGCAGACCGGATTGCGGCGGACTGGTTCCGGGCGCGGCGTTATGTCGGCTCGAAGGACCGTCGCGCCATTCGCGAACTGGTGTGGAACGCGATCCGGGCATGCGGCGAAGTGCCGGTGTCCGGGCGCGCGGCGATGTTGCGTCTGGCGCAAGCGGACACGGCATTGGCCGGGCTGTTCGATGGATCGAACTATGGGCCCTCACCGATTGAGGCGGGCGAACCGGTGGCAACGGGCGGCGTGGCCCCCGCGTGGTTGACCGAACGTTTGAACGCTTCTGGCCTCGATGATCAGGAACAGGCGGCGCTGCTGGGAAGGGCGCCGCTCGATATCCGGGCCAATGCGCTGAAGGCTACCCCAGACGAATTGCGTCAGCGCCTGCCGATCGAGGCAGAGCCAACCGTCGCCCCGCAAGGCTTGCGGCTGCCCTCGGGCACGGCCGTCGAATCCTGGCCGGAATTTGCCGAGGGGCTGTTCGAGGTGCAGGACGCCGGCAGCCAGATCGCCTGCATGGCGCTGGGCGTGCAGCCTGGCGAGGCGGTCGTCGACCTTTGCGCCGGAGCTGGCGGCAAGACGCTGTCGCTGGGCGCGGCGATGGGCAATCGCGGCAAGCTGCTCGCCTGTGACATTGATCGGCCCCGCCTCTCCCGCCTTCCGGATCGCGCTACGCGAGCAGGGGTGCTGGTGGAAACGCGGCTGCTCAATCCCGGTCGCGAGGGTGAGATGCTCGCCGACTGGCAAGGGCAGGCCGATGCGGTGATGATCGACGCGCCATGTTCGGGCACCGGCACGTGGCGGCGCAATCCCGAGGCCCGCTGGCGGCTCGATGCCAGGGCGATTGAGCGCTACTGTGCGATGCAGGCCAATGTGCTCGATATCGGAGCATCGCTGGTAAGGCCGGGCGGGCGGCTGACCTATGTGGTCTGCTCGCTGCTGGATGCCGAAGGCGCGGACCGGATTGACGCCTTCCTCTCCGCCAACACCGGCTGGGATGTCGCGCTGCCACCGCTGCCTGCGGGCCGAGCGCGCGGGCGCGGCTGGCGGCTTACGCCCTTTGGGGATGGCACCGACGGGTTTTTCTTCGCAACGCTCGTACGCCGTGTTAACTGAAGCGTCATGGACGCGGGTTCATTCAATGATGGTCCTTCCCAAGGCAACCGGACCAAGGAGCTGCTGATGCGTTACGCCCCCATTGCCCTCGCTCTGTCGCTCGTCGTGGGCGTGACCGGAAGCATGGGCGTGGCGAAGAACACGGCCCCTGCCGATCCGCGCGTCGAAGTGCTGCTCAAGGATGGCCGCGCCGCGCTCGCCAAGGGTGACGTTTCGGCTGCGACGGACAGCTTCGAAGCGGCGCTTGCCATCGATCCCGCCAGCAATCCTGCGCTTCTGGCGCTGGCCGACGCCGCCCGCCGCGATGGGCTGCAGGGCAAGGCGATCCATTATTATCGCCAGGTGCTCGAACGTGATCCCAACAATGTTGTCGCCATTTCCGGCGAAGGCGGCGCGATGGTCGAGAAGGGCGCACTCGAAAAGGCCCGGCGCAACCTGACCCGGCTCGAGGGCTTGTGCGGCAAGAGCTGCGCCGAAACCGCCGAACTTTCCGCCGCCATCGCGCGCGGCCCTGCCAAGAAGGTCGTGTCGGCCGAAGCCGTCATCCCGGCCGAGAAGGTCGAGACGAACTGAGTCCCCGCGAAGGTGGGGACCTCGGTGTTTTGACTGAACATTGCAGTAAACCGACTGAGGCCCCCGCCTTCGCGGGGGCGCAGGTCTTTTTGGCCTAGATCAGGTCGCGAAACTCCTCCACCACCTGCCGGTAGACGCGCTTCTTGAACGGCACGATCAGTTCAGGAACCTGTTCCGGTTCAACCCACCGCCATGCTTCGAACTCGGCATGTTCATGGGCATTGAGGTCGATGTCGGCATCATCGCCTGAAAAGCGCATCAGCAGCCACTTCTGGCGTTGGCCGCGGAACTTGCCACCCCACATCTTGCCCATCAGGAAATCGGGCAGGTCATAGAGCAGTTCGTCGCGGGTTTCGGCGATGATGGTCACGAGGTGGGAGGCGACGCCAGTCTCCTCCTGCAACTCGCGCAGGGCGGCGGCGTGGAGGTCCTCGCCGTCGTCGATCCCGCCCTGCGGCATCTGCCAGGCGTCCATTTCCTTGTTGTCGATCCGCTTGCCCACGAACACGCGCCCGGCGCTGTTCACAAGCATGACACCGACACAGGGACGGTAGGGAAGCCCGGCAAATTCGTCGTTCATTTCAACCTTTCCAATAGCAGCCGAACCGCCTTGAAGATCGACTGCATGTCGGCCTGCGCGCTCGGGATCGCCTTGCGCACCTGCGTAAACCCGTGGATCGTCCCTTTCATTTCAAGAAAGACGACTTCTGCTCCAGACCGGATGAGTTCCGCGCCATAGACCCGCCCGCTGTCGCGAATCGGATCGAGGCCCGCCGTCACTAGCACCGTGGGCGGCGTGGTCGAGTGTTCGCCATAGATCGGATAGGCCCGCTTGTGGCCGGTCACCGCCTGATAGGCATTGGCGAACCAGTTCATCGAATCGGAGGTAAGCAGGAAGCCTTCGGCGAAGTCGAGGAACGACTGGTGATCGGGCTTGTCGTCGGAAAGCGGATAGATCGGCACCTGCATGACGACCGGCACCGCGGCGGGGCTTTCCACCAGCGCTTGCGTGACCACGATCGTCAGATTGCCGCCGGCGCTGTCGCCCATCGGGATCAGGCCGGTGATTTCCCGCCCGAGCGTGGTCGAGTTGGCCGCGATCCAGCGTGCCGCCGCTTCGCAATCGTCGGGTGCGGCAGGGAAGGGGTGTTCGGGGGCAAGGCGGTAGTCCACGGCGATCACCGGCAGGTCGAGTTCCGCCGCGATTTCGGTGCACAGGCTGTGGTGGCTGTCGAGATCGCCGATTACGAAGCCGCCGCCGTGGAAGAACACCACCGCAGGCCCTGCCTCGCGCGTTTCGCGCAGGTCATAGAGGCGCAGGGGGATGTCGCCTGCCGGGCCGGGGCAGGTCAGGTCGCGGATCACGGCAAGTTCGCGCGGGTCCGCTTCGGCGAGTTGACCCATCGCAATGTAACTGGCGCGCGCAGCCTCCAGACCCATCTGGCTCATCGGCGGGGCGTCGGTGCTGTTGAGGAAGCCCAGGAAGGCTTGAACGTCGGGGCGCACGTAGTGGGTCTTCTGATCGGTCATGACAGTTCCTCGTCCCGCCAATAGGATTCGTTATAAACACCGTGGTAAGTTGGCTTTTGCAACTTGACTGGCAAGCGGGATCGGAATCAAGAGCGCAGGAGGATTTTTCGCCCTGCGCAGATTTTCTTCTTTGCGAACGGAACACGAGGGGCATAGGCGCGTGTCAGCACTGGGTGAAACTCCCGGGCGCAGCAGAGGACGATATGGCTACATTAGTTGATGGACCGGACGCGCTGACGGGCGGCAAGGATTCGCCGACCCCCGAAGCGGTGGTCGTGCGCTTCGCCGGTGACTCGGGCGACGGCATGCAGCTGACCGGCGGTCAGTTCACCCTTTCCACGGCGCTGGCAGGCAACGACCTTGCCACCTTCCCGGACTTTCCGGCGGAAATCCGCGCGCCGCAAGGCACGCTGTTCGGCGTCTCTGCCTTCCAGATCAACTTCGGCTCGACCGAGATCGACACCGCGGGCGACCAGCCCGACGTGCTGGTGGCGATGAACCCGGCGGCGCTCAAGACCAACGTCGGCGCGCTCAAGGCCGGTGGCCTGATCATCGCCGACACCGGCGAGTTCAACAAGCGCAACCTCGAAAAGGCCAAGTACGAGGTCAACCCGCTCGAAGACGGCAGCCTCGAGAAGTGGCAGCTGCTGGCGTTTGACATCTCGGCGCTGACGCTCGAGGCGGTGAAGCCCTTCGGCCTTGGCAACAAGGAAGCGCTGCGCTGCAAGAACATGTGGACGCTGGGCCTGGCCCTGTGGATGTTCGACCGTGACCGCCAGCCACTGATCGACTGGCTGAACGCCAAGTTCGCCAAGAACCCGGTGCTGGCCCAGGCCAATATCGCCGCACTGAACGCTGGTCACGCTTACGGCGAAACCGCCGAACTGGCGGGGCCGCTCAAGCAGTACCACATCGCTCCGGTCGAGAGCGAACCGGGCCTCTACCGCACCGTCACCGGCGCCGAAGCGATCAGCCTCGGCCTCGTTGCGGGCGCGCAGCTTGCCGATCTGCACATGTTCTTCGGCGGCTATCCGATCACCCCGGCCTCGGCGATCCTGCACAACCTTGCCCGGCTCAAGGAATACGGCGTCACCACCTTCCAGGCGGAAGACGAGATCGCCGCCATCGCCTCGGCCATCGGCGCAAGCTATGCGGGCCAGCTGGGCGTGACCTCGTCGTCCGGCCCCGGCATCGCCTTGAAGGGCGAGGCGATGGGCCTTGCCATCATGACCGAGCTGCCGCTGGTCATCGTCAACTCGCAGCGCGG
>JBEQCK010000075.1:0-15950 GCA_041639335.1 Novosphingobium sp. | reverse complement strand
CGCTCTTCCGATCTCGTTGCCATGATTCCGGTGACCGGTTTTCGCTGGCTGACAGAGTTGGGGTCCGATTCTGGCAAAGCTTGAGGTTTTCTTGGAGGCCGCTTTCCGTTAGGGCGCCGCCATGGAAAACGTAGCGCTCAAGCCCGAAACCCAGGGATCATCCCTGCTGACCCTCGCCGATGTTCGTGCGGCGGCGGAGCGAATTTCGGGTCAGGTGGTGCGGACGCCCACGCTTTACAGCAAGACGCTCAGCAACATCACCGGGGCCGACATCTGGCTCAAGTTCGAGAACTTGCAGTTCACGGCCGCCTACAAGGAGCGCGGGGCGCTCAATGCGCTGTTGCAGCTGACCGAAGAGCAGCGTTCGCGCGGGGTGATTGCCGCTTCGGCCGGGAACCACGCCCAGGGCCTGAGCTACCACGGCACGCGGCTGGGAATGCCCGTCACCATCGTCATGCCGCGCACGACGCCGACGGTGAAGGTGATGCAGACCGAATCCGTGGGCGGCAAGGTCGTGCTCGAGGGCGAAACCTTCGACGAAGCCTACGCACATGCGCGCAAGCTTGAAGGCGAGTTGGGCCTGACCTTCGTCCACCCGTTCGACGATCCGCATGTCGCGGCCGGGCAGGGCACCGTCGCGCTGGAAATGCTGGAGGACGCGCCGGAGATCGAGACGCTGGTGGTTCCGATCGGCGGCGGCGGCCTGCTCTCGGGCATGGGCACTGCCGCGCGCGGGATCAAGCCGGGCATCGGGCTTGTCGGCGTGCAGGCGCAACTGTTCCCGTCGATGTATGCCAAGCTCAAGCATCTCGATCTGCCTTGCGGCGGCGATACGCTGGCCGAAGGCATTGCGGTGAAGGAGCCGGGCGAGTTTACCTCGAAGGTTCTGGCAAGCATCGTCGATGATGTCGTGCTGGTCAGCGAAGCCGCGCTGGAAAGTGCCGTTGCGGTGCTGCTGCAGATCGAAAAAACCGTTGTCGAAGGTGCCGGCGCTGCCGGACTGGCCGCCGTGATGACGCACAAGAAGCGGTTTGCCGGACGCAAGGTCGGCATCGTGCTGTGCGGCGGCAATATCGACACGCGCCTGCTGGCCAACGTGCTGCTGCGCGACCTGGCACGGTCCGGCCGACTTGGCCGCCTGCGCATCACCTTGCAGGATCGCCCGGGCGCGCTGTTCAAGGTGGTCGAGGAGTTCAACCGGCATCAGGTCAACATCCTCGAAGTCTGGCACCAGCGCATCTTCACCTCGCTGCCCGCCAAGGGGCTGACGGCAGAGATCGAGTGCGAGGCGCGGGACCGCGAGCAGATCGACAGGCTGGTCGCAGGGCTGCGTGCCAAGGGATACGATCTCGAGCAGGTCGAGCTGGGCTGACCTTGCGAAGCTGCGGCGGGCAGCGTTAACTTTTGCAGCGAGGACTGTCCTGACCGGGGACTCGTGCTTTCGGCCTTGCCCAAATCGCCATTCCGGTCGGGAAATGGCGCGGATTTGTGCAGGAAAAGGTGGTTAACGGGCTTTTAGGATTTGCCCGGCTGAGGCATGTTTGTTGCTGACACGCCGGATAGTCCGGCCTCAGGAGCATCAGCCCCGCCGTGACCGCGCCCGTCCGTTTCCCGCGCTTTTTCGTAACCAGCCCCGCGCCGTGTCCGTACCTGCCGGGGCGAAGCGAACGGAAGGTGTTCACCGAACTCAAAGGCCCCAATGCGGATGAATTAAACGATGCGCTGGGCCGCATCGGCTTCCGTCGCAGCCAGACTGTTGCCTATCGTCCAAGCTGCGTCGAATGCACCGCGTGCATCTCGGTGCGGGTGGTCGCCGGTTCGTTCACCGCCTCGTCAACGCAGAAGCGGATCTGGAAGCGCAACCGCGATCTTGTCGTAAGTGTGTGCAAACCTTGGTCAACTCCGGAACAGTTCGAGCTGTTGCAGCGTTATCTCGCCGTGCGTCACCCGGGCGGGGGGATGGCAGCCATGGACGAGATGGACTTCGCGGACATGGTGGAACACACCCCGGTCAAGAGTTACGTGATCGAATACAGGGAGCCGACGACCGACGGTTCGCAGGGCAGACTGGTAGGGGCCTGTCTGACTGACGAGCAGGGCGATGGTCTCTCGATGATTTACAGTTTCTACGATCCACAACACGAGACGCGGTCCGGGCTTGGCACTTTCATCATCCTCGACCATATCCAGCGAGCAGGCCAGGTCGGCTTGCCGTATGTCTATCTCGGCTACTGGGTCGAAGGATCGGAGCGCATGCAATACAAGGTGCGCTTCCGCCCGATGGAGAAACTGGGCCGCGATGGCTGGGAACGGTTCGAACCTGCTGAACAGGCCAGCGCCATCGAGCGCGCCGTCGCTGCACGGCAAGGGGCCGATGCCGAGCTTGCCAGAAGCGGCATCGAAGGCAGCCTCAAGGACGGGGTTCATGGCGCGCAGGAGCGCTACGCCCACACCTGACCTTTCGCTTGCGCGCATCCTGGCGGCGGTCCTGCTGTTGGCCCTGCCGGTGCAGGCGTTTGCGCAATCGCGCGATGCGGACCAGGAGCTCGAGGCGCTGATTCCCGATTCCGCGCTCGACAATGCGGATACCTGGGCGCTCGATACAGAGGCCGCACGCACGGGTGCGCCGCCTGCGACCGTGATCGAGCAGATCGAGACCGATACCGCCATGCCGGACCTTCCCGGCATGACCATTCCGTGGCCGGACGGGAGCGAGATTCCCGATATCCAGCCTCTCACCCCCGATCCCGATATCGACGTGGCCGAGCAGTCCACCGATGCGGCGGTCGATGCCCTGCCGGGGCAGGAAGAGGGGGACACGCCCGCCAGCGTACGGCTGGCCGATGCCGATGTTTCGCGCGTGGGCAAGCAGGTGGAGGTCGCGTTCCCGCGCGGCAAGGACGCCATTGCCGATGCGGGCAACATCGTCGACCGGTTTGCCGGCTTGTCGAGCCTCAAATCCTTCGACGATGACGAGGACAACCTTGCCCAGATCGTCCGGCGCGCCCGGACCGATCGCGAGACGCTGGCCGAGGTCATGCGCGTCTACGGCTATTACGATGCGCAGATCTACCAGACCCTCGGGGGACTTGGCGATCGCGCCGAGGGCGAAGCTGCGGGGCCGATCGATGTCGAGAAGGTGATCGTGCGCTTCGACGTGCAACCGGGGCCTCAATACAAGGTCGGCCAGATCGCGCTTGGCGATCTTTCGGCGACAGGTCCGGATTACGAGGCCCTGCGCGGGGCATTCAAGATCCAGCCCGGGGACGCGATCAACGGCGACAGGATCGTGGCCGAACGCCTATCGTTGCAGACGGCGCTGGGCGAGACAGGCTATGCTTTCGCCAAACTGGGCGACCCCGACCTGCTGATCGACCATGAACGGCGCGAGGGCGACCTGACGGTGCCGGTGACGCCGGGCGGGGTCTATCAGTTCGGCAAGATCAATTCCTCGCGCGATCGCTTCCTGAGTGCGAAGCATCTGCAGCGGATTGCGCGCTTCGAACCGGGTGAACGCTTCAAGCGGTCGGAAGTCGACGATCTGCGGCAGGCGATCCTGGCGACCGGGCTGGTTTCCTCGCTGACGGTCGAGGCCCGCGAGGTGGCAAAGCCTGACGGGCAAGCCCCCGGCACGGTCGATGTCGATGTGACGCTTACCCCTGCGCCCTTGAGGACCATTGCCGGGCTGATCGGTTATTCGAGCGGGGAAGGCTTCCGTGTCGAGGCCAGCTGGGAGCACCGCAACTTCTTCCCCCCCGAAGGCATGGTGCGCGTACGCGGGGTTGCCGGTACGCAGGAGCAGCTTGCCGGGCTGACCTTCCGCCGCAACAACTTCCTGACGCGCGATCTCGTGCTCAATGCCGATCTCTATGCGCGCAACCAGACGAGCAGCGCCTTCGAGGCGCGGACGGTTTCGTTTACCGCCGGGCTCGAGCGGCAGCAGACGCTGCTGTTCCAGAAGCCGTGGGTCTTCTCGGCAGGGGTCGAGATACTGGCCACGGGAGAACGCGATGCTGCGGCGATCCTCGCCCGCCAGGCGCGCAAGACCTATTTCATCGGCGCCTTGCCGATGCGTGCAGCTTATGACGGCAGTGACGACCTGCTCGATCCGACGCGCGGTTTCCGCGTGGGTCTGCGCCTCTCGCCCGAAGTCTCGGTGCTGAACGGGGTGCGGTCGAGCTATGGCAAGGCGCAGCTCGACGCGAGCTATTACCAACCGGTGGGCGAGAAGCTGGTCGTGGCAGGCCGCGTGCGGTTCGGCACGATCCTTGGGACCGATATCACCAACATCGCGCCGTCGCGCCGGTTCTATGCCGGCGGCGGTGGGTCGGTGCGAGGTTATGGCTTCCAGCTGATCGGCCCGCGCGACACGGCGGGTGAGCCGAGTGGTGGCCGCGCCTTGAGCGAATTCTCGCTTGAAGCGCGCGTCAAGACCGGGCTGCTGGGCGGCGCAGTAAGCCTGGTGCCCTTCGTCGATGCCGGTGCAGTGGACACGACGACGACGCCGCGGCTGCGGGACATCAAGGTCGGCGCGGGCATCGGCCTGCGCTATGAAACCAACTTCGGCCCGATCCGCATCGATCTGGGAACGCCGCTCAATCCGTCGAAGGGCGACAGCCGCATCGGCGTCTATGTTGCGCTGGGTCAGGCGTTCTGATGGCGGACGAAGTGCCTCTGCCAGACCAGCCTGCAGCCGAGCCGGCAAAGCCGGTGCGTTCGCGTCGGTCGCGTTTCGTGCGCGGCGCGGCGCGGCGGCTGGCGATCCTGTTCGTGGCGGGCATCGCGCTGGTGCTGGCCGCACTGGTAATTCTCGATTCCTCGCTCGGCCACCGGCTGCTGGCCGACCGCATTGCCGCCATCACGCCCGGTTCGGGGCTCAGGATCGAGATCGGGCGGATCGACGGGTCGATCTATGGTGCGGCAAAGCTGCGCGATATCAGAGTGAGCGATCCGGAAGGCGTGTTCCTGACCGTGCCCGAGGCCGAGCTGGACTGGCGACCGCTTGCCTGGCTGAAGACCGGGCTGGACGTGCGGTTGCTTGCCTTGCATCGCGGCGTGCTGCGCCGGGCGCCCCGGCTGCGGCCCAGCGAAGATCCTGACGCACCGATTCTTCCGAACTTCGACATCCGCGTCGACAGACTGGTTATCGACAACCTGACGGTATCTCCGGCCATGGCGGGGCAGAAGCGCCGCGTCGATGTGGTTGCCAAGGCGGACATTCGCGGGGGCCACGCCATCGTGGACGTCAACGGCAAGGTCGCAGGCGATCGCGTGGTGTTCAGGCTCGAAAGCGAACCCGATCGCAACAAGTTCGATCTCCAGCTTGCCTATGATGCGCCACGCGACGGCATGATGGCCAAGATGTTGGGCGCAGATGGCGACATTCGTGCGCGTGCTGGCGGGAAGGGCGGCTGGACGCGCTGGGACGGCGTGGCTTACGCGACCGTTGGCGGGGAACGACTGGCCGCGTTTCAACTCGCAAATCGCGCGGGTGTCTACAGCCTTGGCGGTCAGGTCTGGCCGGGCGAGATGCTTAAGGGCACGGCGGGGCAAGCGGTCGGGCAGACGCTCTCATTGCTTTATGACGGAACCTTTGCCGACAACACGTTCGACGGCACCCTGCGTGCCGCCGGCGATGCCTTCAAGGTTCGAGCCGAGGGCAGGCTCGATCTTGCGAACAACGAGGCTGAAGATCTGAAGGTCAGGGCACTTGTGCTCAAGCCCGAACGGCTGGTGTCGGCACCGCAGCTTGCCGGGGTGGCGATCGACGCAACACTGGATGGTGCGTTCTCCGATCTTGCCATCGAACATCAGGTGGCGGTGCAGCGGCTCAAGCTCGGCACTCTCGATGCGCAGGGCCTGCGCTCGTCCGGCACGGCGACATGGGACGGCAAGCGATTTGTCCTGCCGTTGAATGTCAGCGCGCAGCGGGTCGTCACCGGCAATGCCATGATCGATCCGCGCTTTCCCGGCGCGCGTGTGAATGGTGATCTGGTCTTTGCCGGCAATCGCCTGACTTCGGACAATCTTGCGCTGACGATGAAGGGCCTGGCCGCGCGCCTTGCGCTGAGCGGCGACATGGCCCGCGGCGGCTATGCGCTGGCAGGGCCGGTAGTGGCTCGAGGATTTGCGATCCAGAACCTTGGCGCCATCGACGGCACGGCCAAGATCCTGTTCAAGATCGGCAATGGCGTGCCGTGGACCCTGCAGGCAAACCTCGCCGGGCGCATGACGCGGATCGATAACGCGACACTCCAGACGCTGACCGGCGGTGGCGTGCGTTTCACCGGCGGCCTCGCGCTGGGTGAGCGCATTCCGGTGACGTTCCGCAAAGCCCGGATAAGTTCGGCCAAGCTGCAGATGGCGCTGGATGGCAAGGTGCTGCCGGGTGGTTCGGCATCGTTGACCGGTAGTGGCCGTCATGCCGATTACGGGGCCTTCACCGTGCAAGCTGCGATGACCAACGAAGGTCCGAACGCAGTGCTGGTGTTCGCGAGCCCGCTTCCCGCCG
This sequence comes from Novosphingobium sp., assembly GCA_041639335.1. GTDB lineage: Bacteria > Pseudomonadota > Alphaproteobacteria > Sphingomonadales > Sphingomonadaceae > Novosphingobium. The sequence continues at coordinate 9,439 of JBEQCK010000075.1, read as the reverse complement.
CAGGACTGAAAGACGTTCGCGTGGCGCTCTCGCCCATTGCAGACGGGTTCCGCATCGAGACGGCAGGCGATTCCACGCTGGGACCGTTCACGGGGACTCTGGGCCTGTTCATGCCCCCGGGCCAAGGCACCCGGATCGATATCCAGCAGTTTCGGGTCTGGCAGACGGACGTGACTGGCGGCGTGACGCTCGGCAAGGACGGCGTCGCCGGACAGATCGCGCTGGCAGGCGGAGGCCTGAATGGCACTGTGCTGCTCAGCCCGCGTGAGGGCGGACAAGGCTTCGACGCCAATGTCATCGCCCGCAACGCGCGGTTCGGCGGTGCGAGCCCCTTGTCCATCGGTAATGCCAAGATCGACGCAACAGGCCTGATCAAGGATGGGCATTCGACCATCGAGGGCACGCTGCTTGCCGAAGGTATCGGCATGGGCAAGGTCTTCGTCGGCAAGCTTGCCGCCTCGGCTTATCTGCAGGACGGGAGCGGTTCGGTAACCGCTTCGGTCTCGGGCCGGAGAGGTACGCAATTCGCGCTGCAAGGCACCGCTGCCTTCTCGCCCGACCAGATCGTGACCTACGTTTCGGGCGAATACGCCGGGCGCCAAGTCAGCATGCCGCGCCGTGCGATCCTGACGCGCGAGGGTGAGGGCTGGCGTCTTTCCCCCACCCAGATCGGCTTCGGGCGCGGCATCGTGATTGCCGAAGGCCACGTTCTGGGCGGGCCGACGCATCTGCGTCTTCTGCTTTCGCGCATGCCGCTTTCGGTGGCGGACATCGTCGTGGCCGACCTTGGCCTTGGCGGCGTCGCTTCCGGCATCGTTGAATATAACAATGACGGGCAGGGCGCGCCTTCGGGCAATGCTGCGCTGATGGTGCGGGGCCTGTCGCGGTCGGGGCTGGTCCTCACCTCGCGTCCCGTCGATTTGGCACTTGTCGCCAAGCTCGATCCCGATGCCCTGCAGATGCGAACCGTGATCCGCGAGGGCAACGACATTCGCGGTCGCCTTCAGGCCGTGGTCAATGGCTTGCCGCGCGGCGGCGGCATCATGGACCGGCTCGAGAGCGGACGGCTTGCCGGGCAACTGCGCTATTCCGGACCTGCGGAATCGCTCTGGCGCCTGTCGGGCGTGGAGATATTCGATCTTACCGGGCCATTGGGCGTGCGGGCCGATATCTCGGGTTCCATTGCATCTCCCGTATTGCAAGGCGTTGTCGCCTCGAAAGGCTTGCGTGTGCAGAGCACGCTTACCGGCACCGACTTGCGGCAGGTGGAACTGGCAGGAACCTTCACCGATTCCCGCCTGCAACTGGCGAGCTTCTCTGGCGTAACCACCAATGGCGGCAGGGTCAGCGGAAGTGGCACGATCGGGCTTGCGGAACTGTCCGAACATGGCCCGACGATCGATCTCAAGCTCTCCGCACGGAACGCGCAACTCATCTCGCGCGATGACATGGCGGCGACCGTCACCGGACCCTTGCGCATCGTCAGCAACGGCGTGGGCGGAACCATTGCCGGCCGGGTGCGGATCGAAAATGCGCGCTGGGCACTGGGCCGGGCCAGCGCGGTGCAGGAACTGCCGGTCATCGCCACGCGCGAGATCAATGCCCCGGCCGATGCCGCTCCGGCCAAGGCTGCCGCAGCGCCCTGGCGCTTCCTGATCGACGCATCGGGCGCCAATCGCATCGATGTGCGCGGGCTTGGCCTTGAAAGCGAGTGGGGCGCCGATATCCGCCTGCGCGGCACGACCGCCGCGCCGCAGATCATCGGCACCGCCGATCTGGTGCGAGGGGGCTACGAATTTGCCGGCAAGCGCTTTGAACTGACGCGCGGGCGCATCCGCTTTACCGGGGAAGTCCCGGTCGATCCGCAGCTGGACATCGTCGCCGAGGGCGATGCCAACAATATCAACGCCAAGATTTCGATCACCGGCACCGGCAACAAGCCGATCATCGCATTCTCCTCGACGCCTTCGCTGCCTGAAGAGGAACTGCTCAGCCGCATCCTGTTCGGCAGCTCGATCTCGCAGATTTCCGCGCCCGAAGCTGTGCAGTTGGCTTCGGCCCTGGCATCCTTGCGCGGCGGTGGCGGGCTTGATCCGATCAACAAGCTGCGTGCCGCGATTGGCCTCGACCGCCTGCGCATTGTCGGCGCCGACCCGACAGTGGGATCGGGGACCAGTATTGCCGTGGGCAAATATATCGGACGCCGCTTCTTCGTCGAACTCGTGACCGATGGTGCGGGGTACAACGCGACTTCGGTCGAGTTCCGCATAACCCGCTGGCTTGCCTTGCTGGGCACGGTTTCGACGATTGGCGATGAAAGCCTCAACCTGAAGGTGAGCAAGGACTACTGAGCCCTGCTGTCACATGGAGGTCATTGCGTCCTTAAACTGACACGCCGCAATGGCGTGGAAGGGACATGGCAACGCTCCCGGAATCGCTGCTGATTTGCGACCTGACCCAAAGTTACGCTGCCTATGGTGGTGGGGGCATTGGCACGTACTTGCGCGAGAAGCAGCGGTACATGCTCGAACGGACAGAACATCGCCTGCTGCAGATTGTGCCGGGCGCGTGCGATCGCATAGTCGAACAAGGTCGGCACATCTGGGTGGAGGTCGGCGCCGAGCCGGTCCGCGGCAGTCCCAACTACCGCTTCATCCTGCGGACCAAGGCCGTCCGCGAAATACTTGAGCGGTACCGGCCGCATCTGATCGAATCGCAGTGCCCATGGGTCTTGCCGTGGACAGCGATCAACTTTCGTCGCGCTTATCCGACGACTGCCCTGGTGGCCGGGTATCACACCGACTTTTCCAATGCTCATGTACATCGCGTTGGCTCCGCATTGTTCGGGGAGTTCGTCGGCCGCGGTCTGAGGCGGCTTGCAATGGGCTATGCCCAAGTCACTTACCGAGAGTTTGACCGGGTCTATACCCTGAGCACCGCGATGGCGGATGTCCTGCGCAGCTATCGCGTCAATCATGTTGATGTGGTCTCTTTGGGCGTGGACACTGCGCTGTTCCATCCCTCCCGACGTTCAGCGGTGTGGCGAGAGCAGCTTGGTCTTGCCGCCAAGGGACCATTGCTGGTTTACGCCGGCAGGGTCGACAACGAGAAACGCGCCGACCGGCTGTTGGCCATGTTCAAGCGGCTTCCAGCTTCGCTCGATGCGGGAATGGCGATCATTGGCGATGGCAAGCTTCGGGAAGCCCTTTTGGCCGAAGCCCGAGGGCTGCAGGTGGCGTTCCCTGGTTTCATCGGTACTCGTGCGCTATTGGCGCAGGCTCTTGCTTCGTCCGACATCTATGTTTCGGCAATGGCTGACGAAACCTTTGGCGTTTCGATCATAGAAGCCCAAGCCAGTGGTTTGCCGGTGGTCGGCGTCTCCTCGGGCGCGATGGTAGAGCGCGTCGTGCCGGGCACCGGCAGGCTTGTGGGCGTTGATGACCCTGCTGCCATGGCTGAAGCCGTAACGCAGCTCTGGATTGGCGAACATGACGCCATGTCGCAGGCCGCGCGCGCTCATGTCGCTGGCCGTTTTGAATGGTCCCACACATTCGAAACGCTGCTGGGTCAGGTCTATCCCGAAGCTTTCCGCAGCGCGCAGTCCCGTGCAAGAAAGGGCCGCGCGGACAGCGCGACCCTTTCATTGCTCAGCGGCAGCAGGATCAGGCGGGCAAACCGCTGATCGCCTTCATTTCCATGAAGTCCTTCAGGCCATAGAGACCGCCTTCGCGGCCATTGCCCGACTGCTTGTAGCCGCCGAACGGAGCGCCGGGCGTCGGACCCCAGTTGTTGATCGCGACCATGCCGGCTCGCAGGGCAGGGGCCACTTCCGCGGCCTTGGCCGGGTCACCGGTGATGCAGGCCGAAAGGCCATAGGCGGTGTCGTTGGCAATCTCGATGGCCTGTTCGAGATCGTCGTAGGTCATGATCGTGGCGACGGGGCCGAAGATCTCTTCCTGTGCGATGCGCATGTCCGGCGTCACGCCGGAGAACACGGTCGGCTTGATGTAGTAGCCGCGGTTGACGTTTGCAGGCAGGTCGGGGCCGCCAGTTTCGAGCTTCGCGCCTTCGTCGATGGCGGACTGGATCAGCCCGCGGATCTTGTCGAACTGGGCCTTGTTTACCACCGGGCCAAGGTGCTGGCCTTCCTGCAGTGGATCGCCAACGGGGGTTGCGGCGTACATCGCCGAAACGAACGCTGCGGCTTCGGCCTCGCGCTCCTTGGGCACGAGGATGCGGGTCGGCGAGATGCACGACTGGCCGGTGTTGACCAACGGACCCGAAGCGGTCGACGGGAGATACTTGGCAAAATCGGCGTCGGGCAGGACGAGGTTAGGCGACTTGCCGCCTAGTTCCTGATGCACGCGCTTGACCGTGTCGGCGGCTGCCTTGGCAACGAGAATACCGGCGCGGGTCGAACCCGTGAAGCTGACCATGTCGATACCCGGGTGCGAACTGATCGCCGTGCCGACGCCCGGCCCATCGCCCTGAATGAGGTTGAAGACGCCGGGCGGAACGCCTGCCGCGTCAAGGATCTCGGCAAAGATGGCCGCATTGGTCGGGCACTCTTCGGAGGGCTTGAGAATCATCGTGTTGCCCGCAGCGAGCGCCGGTGCGACCTTCAGCGCGATCTGGTTGAGCGGCCAATTCCACGGGGTAATCATGCCGACAACGCCAATCGGCTCGTAAGCTACCTTGTAGGCGCCGTTGTCTTCCATGAAGTTGAAGTTCTTGAGCGCGGCCATCGTGCCCAGAAATCCGCCGATTCCGGCGCCGACCTGGGCGGTGCCGGCGAAGCTGACCGGAGCGCCCATTTCCTCGGCCATCGCGACAGCAAGTTCGGGTGCGCGCTTCTTGAACTCGGCGACGATGCGATCCATCAGGGCAAGGCGCTCTTCACGCGTGGTCTTGCTGAAAGTCTTGAACGCACGCTGTGCAGCGGCCACCGCCTTGTCGACATCGGCCTGCGTACCGAGCGTGATTGCGCAGATCGGCTCTTCAGTTGCCGGGTTGATCACTTCGTGGCGCGTGCCACCTTCGCTATCGACCCATTTGCCATCGATGTAGTGCTGCAGCCGTTCGCGCATTGCCGTCTCTCCCGAAGTGAGTGGGCCGAACCGATCGTCCGGCCCTTTGCCTTCGGAAAAGTAGGTGCGTGCGTTGCATTCCGCAACCGGTCAGGCCTGCCGGATCATGTCATATTGCCGCGTCAAATCCTGCGCCCGCGAAAGAGGTGAACCAGCCCGATCAGGATGGCAACGACCAAAACGACATGGATGAAGGCTGCGGTAACCTTGAAGGCGAACACGCCAAGCGCCCAAAGTACAAAGAGAATCAGGGCAAGGGTGAGAAGCATGTGACGATCTCCGATGCGTTCCTCCCGCCCGCGCCCGCCTGAACATCCCAACCCGCCAATTCGCCCCGGGTTCCAAACAGCGGTTCCGACAGCGTCTACGAGAACGAACTTCCGGATTGATAACGATTTCTTCGGAAGCGGCCTCTAGACAAGGCCAGATGGGGACGGGACCTACCCTCAGTCGCGCCGCGCCGCGGCACCACCAAACCGGGGCACGCGGCGCCGTATGGATCGTCGTGGGCACGTTTCTCGCGCTTGTCGCACTGACGACCGCGCTGGTTGCGGCTTTCGTCAATTCGACCAACATTGCCGATGTTTTCACCCGCCAGGAAGAACAGCGGCTGGTCCATCGCTTTATCGAGCGGAGCGAGCGCCAGATCATGGAAGCCGATCGGCTTCAGATCATGTGGGACGAAGCCGTCGTGAAGCTTAACTCGCCCAACGCCGAGGCTTGGGCGCGCAACTATCTGGCGGGCTACTTCTGGGGCAGCCATCGTATCGACCGGATTTACCATGTCAGGTTTGATGGCACTCTGGTGCGCTGCTGGAAGGCCGGCAAGGTCACGCAAGACTGCCGCTACCATCAGATCGGGAGACAGGTAGGAGGTCTTATCCGGCAGTCCCTGAAGGACGATCCAGGATCAGAGAAGGTCGGCGAATGGCGGCAGTTGGGCATTGTACGCTGGCCGTACACTGACAAGGGGCTGCCGATCGGCCGCGCCGCAGCGTCGACGGACAATTTTGACGGGCAGCCCGCGCTTATAGCGGCTGCCTCGATAGTGCCGGACGTGACAGCCTCGTTGCTCAAGGGTCCCCCGGATTACATTGTCCTTGTGCGCCAGGTCGATGCGCGCATGATTGCGGATCTCCAGTCGGCGCTGTTGCTCGACGATGTCCGGTTCGACCAGGCGCCGGATGAAGACGCCAAGCGCAACTCGCTCGAGGTCACGAACCTGAACGGCGAGCGCATCGGATGGTTTTCGTGGATTGCAAAGCCTCCCGGCCCGGCGATCCTGCGCCAGACGGCACCGCTGCTTGCAGTTTATATCCTGTTCTTCATGGGTGTTGTGGCCGGCGGCGCGATCATCGTGCGCCGGATGCGGCGTACGACCAGCGAACTCATTGCCAGCGAAGCGCAGGCGCAACACAACGCCTTGCACGATGCGATGTCGGGACTGCCGAATCGCGCCCATTTCATGCAGCGGCTGCGACAGGAACTGTCGGCCTGTATCGAGCGGCCGGAACTGGGCGACGTGTTCATCGCCTATCTCGATATCGACCGCTTCAAGGTGGTGAATGATACGCTTGGCCACCATGTCGGCGATGAGCTGGTTCGGCAAGTCGCCCTGCGCCTGCGCCGTTCGCTTCCACCGGGCGATTTCCTGTCACGCTTCGGGGGCGACGAATTCGTGCTGTTGCGGCGCTCAACGGGCGGACGTGCCGCAGCCGACATGCTCGGGCGGCAATTGATGGCGCTGGCCCTCGAACCGTTCGTGATTTCGGGCAACAATCTCGAGGTCAGCCTGTCTTGCGGGATAAGCTGGGGGCCGGAGCAGAGCGAGGATCCGGGCGAGTTGCTGCGCCGTGCGGACATCGCGCTCTATCGGGCAAAGCAGCGGGGCCGGGCGCGCTATCGCCGGTTCACGCGCGACATGGATGCTTCGGTCAAGCTGCGGCGCGACATGGAGATGGAGCTGCGTCGCGCGATCAATCGCGATGAACTGGCGCTGGCCTATCAACCGATCGTCAACGCCACGGACGGTGCCGTGGAGGGCTTCGAGGCGCTGTTGCGCTGGTCGCATCCCGAGCGCGGGCCGATCCGTCCGGGCCTGTTCGTGCCGATTGCCGAGCAGGCGGGTCTGATGATGCCGCTGGGACAATGGGTCCTGCGCCGGGTCTTCGAGGATTGCCGCGACTGGCCGGATTGCGACATCTCGGTGAACCTGTCGCCGCTGCAGATCATGGCGAGCGACTTCCTGCCGGAGATCGACCGACTGGTCCGCGAAACCGGGGCCGATCCGCGCCGGTTCGTGCTCGAAGTGACCGAGGGGGTCATGCTGGATCGCAGCGAACACGTCGTCGACGTGCTCAAGGGGTTGAAGTATCGCGGCTTCCGCATCGCCCTCGATGATTTCGGGATCGGTTACTCGTCGCTCAGTTACCTGCGCTCGTTCCAGTTTGACCGGATCAAGATCGACCGTTCGTTCGTGCAGAACATCGAAGCTGATCTTGATGCCCACTCGATCCTGCGCGCGATCGTTTCGCTGGGGCACACTCTGCGCATGAAGGTCGTGGCCGAAGGCGTCGAAACACCGATGCAGCGTGCGCTGGTTCAGGCTGCCGGTTGCCAGATGATCCAGGGTCACCTGTTCTGGCAAGCGATGCCGCTGGAAGAGGCGCGTGCCCTGCTGGAGCCAGACGCAATGGAAAGCCGCCGTACTGCATGATCAGGTATTGGGCTCGCCGCGTATCTGCTTGATGTACTTCAGCTCGTTGGCAGCCGCCGGGCTGTCGGGCTGGTAGGTCAGGGATTCGTTGAACAGCTTCTCGGCATCGTCGAGCTGACCCATCTCGATCTTGTTGAAGCCCATGCCGCGCAGCGCCCGCGCCTTGTAAAGCGCGCGCTGGCCCTCAGGTGCGGTGTCGGCTGACTTCAGCGCTTCCTCAAACAATCCAAACGAACGCTTCCAGTCGCGCTGCGCCTTGAACCATTCCGCCAGTTCGTTGGTGTAGTGCGCGTTAAGCGGAGCACGGTCATGCGCCAGCTGCAGCCACGGCAGTGCTTCGCGCCCACGGCCAAGATCGATCAGCGCATAGCCCTTGTAGAAGTACCCGTCGCACCATGCAGGGCCGACGATCGTCAGCTCCATCGTTACTTCGGCATCGTTCTTCTTCGCCAGCGCTTCGGCCTGCTCGTGCGATTCGGCACAGGCGAGTGCACGCTGTGCCTGACGGACGTTGAACGCGGCGATCAGTTCGTCGGCCTTGTCGATAGCCACGGCGGGCTTGCCGGCTATGATGTCGTTGAAGATCGCCGCGGAAAGCTCCTCGACCTGCGCGTCGGTCATCGGATCGGCAGCTGCGGCTGGCGTCGCGATCAGGCAAAGCGTCGAGGCGAAGATGGCGCGGCGTAACGGCATGAGGGCTCTCCTTTTCAGGGAAGAGTGCAGGCCCGCCGCCTCGCTTGCAAATGCAATTGCCGCCTTGTCGGTGGCAATGTCCTTGGGGCTTTTGGGGGCTTCAGCCCTTGGCCGAGGTGGCGCCTGAAGCGTCCGCCGTCATGGTGCGGGGATAGATGAAGCCATGGGCCGGGCTGGCGCGCAGGCCGACCGACTTGGTCGGCGCGTACCACACGCGCACTTCGCTCCAGTCGCCAGCGGCCGAAACGTCAACCGCCATCACGCCCTTTTCGACCATGCCCGGACCCGACCAGTTGGCGTGGTCGATCAGGATGTGGCGATCGTCAACCACCTTGCGGACGACGGCGACGTGGCCATAGGGCATCGCGCGCGTGCCGTTGAAGGCGAGGACGGCGCCGGCCTTGGGCTGCTGGCCGCGTTCATAGGTGCCTGCAGCGTTGCTCCACCAATCGCGGGCGTTGCCGCTGATCTGGACGTCGGAAATCTGGCGGGCGTAGGTCACGCACTGGAGGCGGGCCTGGGCAGCGGTCGGCAGGGCGACGACTGCGAAGAATGCCAGAAATGCTGCGACCGCGTTCTTTATCATGGGCAGCATCACTAAGGATTTCGGCGGATTCGAGGAGTCCTGCGCCCTTCCGTTCATCCTGCGGCAATCACAGCTCGTCTCGCTTCGTCGCAAAGTTGGGCGGAGCAGTGGATAAAATCACAATCTCATGCGTTTCCCGCTGGAGGCGGTGTTCAAAACCAAAAGGGCGCCCGGTTTCCCGGACGCCCCTTTTCGGCTTCTCGCTGACCTTGTGGATCAGAGCGAGTAGTACATGTCGAACTCGACGGCCGACGGCGTGGTTTCCCAGCGCATCACTTCCGGCCACTTCAGTTCGATGTAGGCTTCGATCTGGTCCTTGGTGAACACGCCACCCTGGAGCAGGAAGTCGTAGTCGGC
>JBEQCK010000074.1:0-16150 GCA_041639335.1 Novosphingobium sp. | reverse complement strand
GATGGCTCCTTCGCCGGTCGCGCCGAGAACCGCGAGGCAGTCGAAGGCATCCTCAAGTCGTTCACCGGCCACGTCCAGCTCGGCGGTGGCATTCGCACGCGCGAGGCAGTGTCGGGCTGGTTCGACCTCGGCGTCAGCCGCGTCGTCATGGGCACGGCTGCGCTTAAGGACCCGCAGTTCGTCAAGGACATGGCACGCGAGTTCCCCGGCGGAATCGTCGTCGCGGTTGACGCACGCGACGGTATGGTCGCCACGGAAGGCTGGGCCGATGTCTCGGACGTCTCGGTCGTCGATCTCGCCCGCCGCTTCGAAGACGCAGGCGTTGCCAGCCTGCTGTTTACCGACATCGGCCGCGATGGCCTGCTCAAGGGCGTGAACCTCGATGCCACCGTCGAACTCGCCCGCCGCGTCGACATTCCCGTGATCGCCAGCGGCGGGGTGAAGGGCATCGATGATATTCGGATGCTGAAGATTCACGAAGTTGACGGGATTGAGGGCGTGATTACTGGCCGCGCGCTGTTTGAAGGCAAGCTTGATCTGAAAGCTGCGATCCAGATGGCCGAGGCCTGACATGACCGTCCGCGTCCGCGTCATCCCCTGTCTCGATGTCCGTGATGGCCGAGTGGTCAAGGGCGTCAATTTCGTCGACCTGCGCGATGCGGGCGATCCGGTCGAGCAGGCGCGTGCCTACGACAAGGCTGGCGCGGACGAACTGTGCTTTCTCGATATCTCGGCGAGCCACGAAGGCCGCGGCACCCTGCTCGATGTTGTCGCGCGCACGGCTGAAGTCTGCTTCATGCCCCTGACTGTCGGCGGCGGGGTGAGGGCAGTCGAAGACGCCCGCGCCCTCCTCCTCGCCGGGGCCGACAAGGTCGCGGTCAATTCTGCCGCAGTCGCCCGCCCTGAACTGGTGCGCGACATTGCCGAGAAGTTCGGCGCGCAGTGCGTGGTCGGCTCGGTCGATGCGCGGCGGGTGTCTCCCGGCAACTGGGAGATCTTCACCCACGGCGGGCGCAAGGCCACCGGCATCGACGCGCTGGCCCATGCCGTCAACCTCGCCACGTTGGGCGCAGGTGAACTGCTCGTCACCTCCATGGATGGTGATGGAACGCAAAAGGGCTATGACCTCGAACTGACCCGCGCCATCGCCGATGCCGTACCTGTCCCGGTCATCGCCAGCGGCGGCGTCGGTAGCCTCGATCACCTCGTCGAAGGCGTGACCCATGGTCATGCCAGTGCCGTCCTGGCAGCCTCGATCTTCCACTTCGGCACGCACTCGATTGCCGAGGCGCATGCCGCGCTTCGGGCCGCAGGACTGTCCGCACGCTCCTGACTCCGGGCGCGAGTCCCAAGATGGGGCATTAACCATCTGAACTAAGGGATTTTACGGAAACCTCCGATCTGGCAAGAGCTTGGCGTTAACAACCAAGGTCGCTTGCTCGTGCTTCGTATCGGAACGTCCCTCTTTGCAGTCCTGCTGTCGGTCGCGCCAGCCATGGCGCAGTCGAGTGGCATCTCGATCCCCGAACCCACCGATGGCGCCCTCTTCGGCATGGGCCTTGTCGGCCTGATCGTCGGCCGCCACATCGCCAAGCGCCGCAAGTAAAACCGCTTCAACGTCACGGCGCCACGTCACCCTGAACTTGTTTCAGGTTCCATTCCTCGGCACGAGCCCCGCTGCGTTCGGCAAGATGGATCTTGAGCCGTAGGCCAGCGCAGCTAAACAAGTTCAGGATGACGATAGAGTCCGCTGCGGCAGTTGCACTTGACCACCGCCCTTCATCCGCGCCATTGCGGCGCTCATGGAACACGGTGAAATCCTCGCCCGGCTCGAAGCCACGATAGCCCAGCGTCGCGCGGGCGACCCTTCCGCCAGCTACGTTGCCAAGCTCAACGCCAAGGGCGTGGCCAAGATCGCCCAGAAGGTGGGTGAGGAAGGCACCGAAACCGTCATCGCCGCGCTCGCCGGAGACCGCAAGGAACTCATCGGCGAAGCGGCGGACCTGATCTTCCACCTGATGGTGCTGCTCTCCGCCAAGGACGTGCCGCTCGCCGAAGTTCTGGCCGAACTCGAGCGGCGCGAAGGCACTTCGGGCATCGCCGAAAAAGCCAGCCGGAGCAACTGAGATGGCCGTTGACGCAACGCTCCCCTACGATGACCAGAACATCTTCGCCAAGATTCTGCGCGGGGAAATCCCCAATCGCACGGTCTACGAAGATGACTATGCGCTGGCGTTTCACGACATCAATCCGCAGGCACCGACCCACGTCCTCGTGATCCCCAAGGGGGCTTATGTTTGCTGGGACGATTTCTCCGAAAAGGCGTCAGAAGCCGAAATCGCGGGCTTTGTCCGCGCGGTGGGCAAGGTCGGGCGTGATCTCGGCCTGGTGGCTCCGGGCTATCGGCTGCTGGCCAACACCGGCACCAACAGCCATCAGGAAGTGCCGCATCTTCACGTTCACCTGTTCGCCGGTCAGCCGCTCGGCCCGATGCTGGTGCGCTGAACGGGGTGAACACGGGGGTAAGGCGTTAACCACCCCTTGCCCTTCGACTCGTCGCAAGGGTAGGGTTGCCACGAATGTCCCTGCCGCTTGCCCCCTCTGGCCAGTTCGATGGCTCCCAGCACCTTTACCCGGTCCGCGTCTACTTCGAGGACACGGACCTTTCGGCTGTTGTCTATCACGCCAACTACCTGCGCTGGTTCGAACGCGCCCGGTCCGACATGCTGCGCCTGCTCGGCATAGACCAGCGTGCCGCCCACGAAGCGGGCGAGGGCGCCTATGCCGTCAGCGAAATGAACCTGCGCTACCTGCGGCCTGCCAAGCTGGATGACGAAGTGCTCATCCGCAGCCACGTGGCCGAACTTTCCCCCGCTACCTGCTGGATCGTGCAGCGTGCGTTCAGGAACGAGACGCTTCTGTGCGAAGCGAGGGTGCGCGTCGCCTTCGTCGCGCCGAATGGTCGCCCCCGTCGCCAACCGCGCGAATGGATGGCCGCTTTCCAGACAATTACAACTGCTCCCGAAGGACAGGAAACCGCATGATTCTCCCGATGCTCGCCAATGGCGTTGCCTTCGCGCCGACTTCGCTCAACCCCGTGCAGCTGTTCCTTGATGCGGACTATGTCGTCCAGGGTGTTATGGTCGGGCTCGTGCTCGCCAGCATCTGGACGTGGACCATCATTATCGGGTTCTCGCTGAAGATGGGCAGTGTCCAGCGTGGTTGCGACAAGTACGAGAAGGAGTTCTGGGAAGCGCGCGACATCGATCAGTTCCAGAAGGACAACAAGGGCCGCGATCTGCCGTCTGCCCGCGTCGTCAATGCCGCGCTTGTCGAATGGCGCCGCTCCACCTCGGGCAAGGCCATTGATCGCGAAGGCACGCGCCAGCGCCTGAATACGGCACTTGATGGCGCAGTCATCACAGAGACAGACATGCTTGCCAGCCGCCTCAATTTCCTTGCCACGGTCGGCTCGGTGGCCCCGTTTGTCGGCCTGTTCGGCACGGTCTGGGGGATCATGGACAGCTTCTTCAATATCGGCGCACAGCAGAACTCCTCGCTGGCCGTGGTCGCGCCGGGCATCTCCGAAGCGCTGTTCGCCACCGCCATTGGCCTGTTCGCGGCAATTCCGGCCGTCATCGCCTACAACCGCTTCTCGCACCGAGTGAACCGCTTCGAAACGCGGCTCTATCGCTTCGCTGACCGCTTCCACGCCTCGCTCAGCCGCGAACTGGAGGCCTGAGGCATGGCGATGTCCATGGGTTCGGGCGGCGGAGGCGGCCGAGGCCGCAGGGGGCGTGGCGGCCGCACTGCGATGAGCGAAATCAACGTCACTCCGCTGGTCGACGTCATGCTGGTGCTGCTGATCATCTTCATGGTCACCGCACCAATGCTGGCGGCGGGCGTGCCGGTCGACCTGCCTGACAGCAAGGCCGATCCGCTCGACCAGCAGCAGGACCAGATCACCGTCACTATCGATGCTCAGGGCAGCGTTTTCCTTGACGACCAGCAGCTTGCTCCCGGCGAACTGACTGACCGTCTTGCCGGCCTGCAGAAGGGTCCGAAGCCGCCGCTTGTCACCTTGCGCGCAGATCGCGTGCTTGATTGGGGCCGCGTGGCCGCCGTGATGGGCGAGCTCAACGCTGCGGGCTTCAAGTCGATTTCGCTGGTCACCAACAGTTCATCCGCACCGCAATAGGCCTGAAGCGATGCGCGATCCCACCGCAGGAGGACTCTCGAAGCAGGAAGGGGCAGGGCTGGCCATTGCCGCGCTCGCGCACGCCGGCCTGCTCGGCTTTCTGATGCTCTCCCCGCCGGGCAAGACGGTCAAGCCGCCGCCGCAGCGGATGGAAGTGACCTTCTCAGACGAGATTGCCAGCCAATCGACCTCGCCCGATCCCATGGCCGAGGCCGCGCCCGACGTTGCGCCGGAATTGGGTGAGCCTGCTCCCGAACCCGTCGCGCAGCCGCAACCCTTGCCCGAGCCACCCAAGCCGGTTCCTGCGCCCCCGCAGCCCAAGCCGATGCCTGCACCGCCTAAGCCCGCGCCCAGGCCGCAGCCGCAACCGAAGCCGGTGCCGCCAAAACCGGCGCCGCCTAGGCCAGCGCCGCCAAGGCCCGCTCCTCCGAAGCCTGCTCCTGCAAGGGCGGCTCCGGCCAAGCCTGCGCCTGCGAAACCTGCAGCGAAGCCAGCACCAGCGACAACGACGCCAAAGTCCGGTTCGGGCGATACCAGCCCGCGCCGCAGGCCGGACGCTCCCACGGGCGGGTCGCGCATTGGCTCGGACTTCCTGAAGGGCATTCCTGGCTCGACCAAGCCCGGAACGGCAAAGGCGGCCCCTGCAGCAACAATAGGACCTGAGGTGCGGTCGTCGCTTGCGGGCGCGATTTCGCGCCAGATCAAGCCGCACTGGGCCGCACCGCAAGGTGTCGACGCCGACAAGCTTGTGACGATCCTGGCCTGGGATCTCAACCCGGACGGCAGTCTCGCCGGGCGCCCTCGTGTCGTCGATCAACAGGGCATTACCCCAGCTAACGAGGCGCAAGCCAAACGGCATGCCGAGCAGGCGATTCGCGCTGTGCAATTGGCCGCACCGTTTGATCTGCCCGATACCTACTATTCCGGCTGGAAGCGCGTCACCGCCTTCCGCTTTGACAGGAAGTTGTCCCAATGAAGATGCGTTTCCTCGTTCTTGCCGCAGGGCTTGTCTCGATGCCTGCGCTTGTCGCCGCCCAGCAGGCCACGCTCCCTTCATCGACTGCGGCTCAGGCCCCTGCCGACGAAGGGCTGACCGGTTCGGTATCCGACGAGAACGAGTGGCAGGACCTCGGCATCGCCATTCCCTCCTTCCCCACCAACGCCTCGGTCGCGACTGCTGCTGAAGGCGGCAACACCGAAGCGCTTGGCCGCAATGTTGCCCGCGTCGTCTTCAATGACCTGCGGAACAACGGTCTGTTCAAGCCGGTCGGCCCCGACCAGCTTCCGGAAGTGGCCTTCCCGCAAGTCGCAGCCCCCACCTTCGATACCTGGCGCGGTCGCTCGGCCGAAATGCTGGTGCAGGGCTTCGTCAAGGCGAACGACGATGGCCGCCTCACCGTCGGCTGCTACCTTTATGACGTCGCGCTGGGCAGCGAGCTCGCGCGCCAAGGCTACGTCGTTAAGCCCGAGGAATGGCGCCGTGCCGCGCACAAGTGTGCCGACATGGTCTATTCGCGCCTCTCGGGCGAAAGCCCGTTCTTCGACAGCAAGATCGCCTACATCGCCGAGACCGGACCCAAGGACCGCCGCCGCAAGCAGCTGGCCATCATGGATTCCGATGGCGCCAACCACCGCTTCATCACCAATGGCCAGGCAACGGCGCTCACACCGCGCTATTCCCCGGATTACAGCCGGATCGTCTACCTGAGCTACCTCAACGGTGCGCCGCGCATCTACGTCTATAACGTGGGCACCGGCCAGCAGACGCTGGTAACGTCCAGCACCAATCCCACCTTTGCCCCGCGCTGGTCGCCCGATGGCAAGTGGATCCTCTATTCGATGGCCATGGCCGGCAATACCGACATCTATCGCGTCCCCTCCACCGGCGGCCAGTCCACCCGCCTCACTGACAGCCCCGGCATCGACGTCGGTGGCTCTTACTCGCCCGATGGCAGCAAGATCGTGTTCGAAAGCGACCGGTCAGGCAGCCAGCAGCTCTACGTGATGGACGCTGACGGTTCGAACCAGAAGCGCATCAGCTTCTTCGGCGGTCGCGCCGCCACGCCCGAATGGTCCCCGCGCGGAGACCAGATCGCCTTCACCCACATCGGCGGCAACTTCCGCATCGCCGTGACCGACCCGTACGGCAAGGGTATGCGCTTCCTCACCGATTCCTGGCAGGACGAAGCGCCGACCTGGTCGCCCAACGGCCGCATCGTGCAGTTCTTCCGCACAGAGCGCGGCAGCGGCAAGACCGGAATCTGGCAGGTCGACCTGACCGGGCGCAACGAGCGGAAACTCAACACGCCGGTCGATGGTTCAGACCCTGCATGGGGTCCTGTCCTGCCCTGAACAAGGAAGGATCAGCGCCCTTGTCAATTCATCGCCGAAACTGCACCTTGCGTCGCCATCTCTCCCCTCTCTCCCAAGGAGAATGCCCATGAACCGCTCGATCCTGATTGCCGGCGTTGCCGCTGTCACCCTTGGCCTCGGTGCCTGTGCGTCGAAGCCCAAGCAGCTTCCGCCTGAGCCCGGTACGACCACTACCACGCAGACCGCCCCCCAGCCGACCCAGCCGACCGGACCCGTTCCCGGCAGTCAGGCCGATTTCGTGGCGTCGGTCATCTCCGACACCGTGAACTTTGACACCGACCGCTACAACATCGACGCCTCGGACCAGGGCATCCTGCAAAGCCAGGCGTCGTGGCTGGCACGCTATCCGGCCAAGTCGATCACCATCGAAGGTCACTGCGACGAGCGCGGCACGCGCGACTACAACATCGCGCTGGGTGAACGCCGCGCCAATGCGGCCAAGAATTACCTCGTCAGCCTCGGTGTCGATCCCTCGCGCGTCACCGTCGTCAGCTATGGCAAGGAGCGCCCGCTGGCGCTTGGTTCGGATGAGGATTCGTGGGCGCGCAACCGCCGCGCAGTCACCGTCACGGTCAACTGAACCCCCGACAATGCAGGCAAGGCCCGGACCCGAAAGGTTCGGGCCTTTTGCATTCCCGGCACCACACCCATCTTGACCTTTCCCGCGGGTTTGGCTTGGGATTGAGGCGATGGCACGCAACACACGATCGTCTGACTGGGGCTTTCCCCGCTGGCGCGGCTACGGCAGCGCCTTCGAGGCTGCGCCCGTGCGCCTGTGCGATCGTGCCGGGTGCGACCAGAAGGGCGATTGCCCGGCCCCCAAATCTCCCAACAATCCCGATCGCTGGTATTTCTGTCAGCAGCACGCCGCAGAATACAACCAGGGCTGGAATTACTTCGAAGGCCTCGACAAGGAAGAGGCCGAGCGTCGCGAAGCCGAAGAGCGCGGCGAGGCCTCTGGTTTCAAACAGGCCGCGTGGGCCGAATGGGGCGGTTCCGGCGATGGAACCCGCAGCCGCGACGAACTGCGCGCCCTCGAAACGCTCGGCCTTGATCCGGACGCCGATTTCGACGCGGTGAAGAAGGCCTGGCGTTCCAAGGCGAAGGAAGTCCATCCCGATGTCCGGCCAGGCGACAAGGCCGCAGCGGAGCAGTTCCAGAAGCTGCAGGTCTCCTACGAGGTGCTCCGTGCCGCCGAAGAACGTCGCGAGTGGAGGGGCTGACATGACCGCAGGCATCTCGCGTTTTGGCGGAGAGGCCGCGGATGGCGCTGCCAAGGCGTTGTTGCAGGACGGAGTAGTGGCCCTTGAAGGGCTCTGGCCTTCGCAGCGGATTGACGAATTGGCTAAGGCCCTGCGTCACTCCATTCCTGGCGCGTTCGACACGCGTGCGCCGCTGCCGGAAGACATCTGGGTAGTTGGCACGAAGCGGATCAACGGCCTCGTTCCGATCGCCGGCAGGATGGCGGGCTGCATCGATCTTCTGCAAAACCCGGCGCTGCTTGCCGTGCTGGACAATTCCCTGGGTGAGAACTGGGTCTACGAGTCGTTCGGAGTCATCAGCTCGTTTCCGGGTTCCACCATGCAGAAACTGCACACTGACAGTCCGCACCTGTTCGAGGACAAGGCAATCGCAGCGATGCTGCCGCCCTTTGCGCTGACCATTTCCATCCCGCTCGTCGATGTTGACGAAGTCAACGGCTCGACCGAATTCCTGCCGGGCACGCACCGCTTCGTGCAATCGCCCGAGTCTGCAAACGGTTCAGTGTGGAATGCGGTGCCGCGCGGCAATTGCATGATCTGGGATTACCGGGTCCGGCATCGTGGACAGCCCAACAACGGCGCCGCGCCACGGCCCATGCTCTACGCAACCGCCTGCCGCACCTTCTGGCAGGATTCCACCAACTTCGTGCCCGATGCGCGCAAACTTGTCATCGGGCGGGATGCGCAGGCAAGGATCGCCGCCGATCGCCGCAAGCATTTCGCGCGGGCCAAGCAGATGCCCGGTGTCATCAGCGCGATCAAGACCTTCAATCGCCTTTTGCGCTGGTATGCGCCACGATTTCATCGAGCATTGCGAAGGCTTGCCCGGCGTCCGGAAACTGCTCTTTGATCCACTGCGCTTCCACCTGACGAAGAATGCGCGCAACCTCCGGACCCGCCTTTACGCCGCGGGCAACAATGTCCCCGCCCTTGATCGGCAGCTTCGGCACGCTCCATCCGTCCAGCGAAGCCGTTGCCTTACCGGCCAGCAGCAGCCGGTCACGCGCTTCCTCGATGCCGACGCGGTAGGCAAGGCCACGGGCATCGGTTTCTCCGTCATCGCGGGCGGCGGCGATGGCAAGCCGCTTGCGCTGGGCAATGGACAGGCGCAGCCGCGCGGCGACCTGTTCGGCCAGAGCCGGGTCTGCAGGCAGGAGCGCGGCAAGACGACGCAGTGCCACGGCCTGCGCTCCGGCAGTCCGCTCGTTGCCGATAAGGGTATCCAGCAAGTTCAGGCCCGCATCGGTTGCCTCTGGCAGGACTTGCTCCAGCACACCAAGCTCAGCCATCCGGCGCACTGTCGGGGCCGGATCGGGAAGGCCCAGCAGGTTCATCATTTCCCAGCCAACGCGCTCGCGCGAAAGGCCTTTCATCCCTGAGGCCAGTTCCGCCACCGCCTGTTCGGCAGCGGCGTCGGCAGGAAGCGAACCGAACCGGGCCTGAAACCGGAAATAGCGCAGGATACGCAGGTAATCCTCGCGGATGCGCTCGCGCGCATCGCCGATGAATCGCACGCGCCGCGCGGTAAGGTCAGTCAGCCCGCCATGGTAATCGAACACCTCCAGCGTTCGAGGATCGGCGTAGAGCGCGTTGATCGTGAAATCGCGCCGCGCCGCATCGTCGCGCCAGTCGGTCGAGAACGCGACGGTCGCATGGCGGCCATCGGTGGACACGTCGCGGCGCAGCGTCGTGATCTCGACCGTGCCCCCTGACAGGACCGCAGTCACCGTTCCGTGGGCAATGCCTGTCGGCACCGCCTTGATCCCTGTCTGCCCAAGCCGAGCGGCGGTTTCCTCCGGCAGAAGCGTCGTCGCCATGTCCACGTCTTTCGGCGAAAGCCCAAGGATCGTGTCGCGCACAACTCCGCCGACCCAGCGGCAGTTGCTCTCGCCCTGCGGATCGAGTGCAGCGACCAGCGCTGCAAGGTCCTCCCGACCAGTCCAGGCTGCTGGGGGCAGGCGTTCAGTCATGCCAGCTCATCCGCTTTGCCAGGTTGGAGATGATCGCCGCCGTCACGCCCCATATGCGATGCTCGTTCCACAGGATCTCGATGAAGCGCCCCTTGCGCCCATTCCATTCTGCCGATTGCCAGACATGCTGCATCGGGTCGAGCAGGAAGCCCAGCGGCGGTTCGAACCAGCCCGCCACTTCTGCCGGATTGGGTTGAAGCGGCAAGTCAGGCGGGACCATCGCCAGCACCGGCGTGATGTCATACCCCGTGCCCGTGCGGAACCGGTCGGTTTCGCCGATCACAGACACGTCCTCTGGCCGGATCCCCAGTTCCTCGTTCGCTTCGCGCAGCGCGGCCTCGATCGGGGTCTCACCGGGGTCGAGCTTGCCTCCCGGGAATGCTGCTTGCCCCGGATGCGCGCGCATGTGCGAGGGCCGGTGGATCAGGAGCACTCCGGGGCCATCCGGATGGTTCTGTCGCTCGGTCACCGCAATCAATACAGCGGCAGGCCGCAAGCCGTGCTCGGGCAGGGGGCGCCAGTCTTCGTAAAGCTCCTTGGCGGGCTCCCGGTGCCCCTCGGCATAGAGCTGCGCAAGTTTTGTCAGCAGGTTCATGTGCTGGGCACCAGCGCGAAGCGCTGGCCAAGGCTGTCCACGGCGAGGTCATCGCTGCCCCGAGACAGGGCGTGATCGATCAGCTGTCCGTAGGTGCTGCGGTTGAGCCGGGCCTCCGTTCCGTTTCGGACGGCAAGGTAGAACGCCGGGATTTCAGCGGTGCCCGCGACCCGCAGCGGATGGTCGGGCCCGCAGACCACCAGATCGTCGCTGTTGAGCCGGAATGCCAATGCCGTGCGCCCCTCCGGGTCCAGTTTTACCTGCATGTCGGTCGCCAAGAATGCGGCGTCCTCCACCGCAATTGCCAGCTTCTGGAAGGGCGTTACCAGCCAGTGCTGGCCTTGCTCATCGCGCATCAACAACGAGGAAAACGCCCGCACCATCGCTGGACGCCGAATTTCGCCGCCCTGATGATACCAGCGGCCATCAGCGGCGATCCGCATTTCGCTGTCGCCCACTTCCTGCGGGCTCCACTGGTCGATCGGCGGCAGTTTGCGCGCGGCAACCTGCGCGGCCAGTTCGGCAAGGCTCAGGGATGCGAGTTCGGGCGGGGGAGTGTAGGGCACCGTTTGCCGATGCCAGATCGGATCAGCGCCGCCAAGGCCCCAACATGCCCTCTTGCGGCAGGACGGCAGGATTGGCGGTGCGGCACAGCAGGCGATGCTGCTCGTACGGTCCCGGCAGGCGCCATCCACCGGTCTGGGCGTTGCTGAAGCCGAAGAAGCGCTCGTAGTATTCGGGATCGCCGATCAGCACCTGTGGCAGCGGCGCGCGCGGGTCGATGGCGGTCAGCGCCGCGGTCATCAGCGCCTTGCCAAAGCCTTCGCCCTGCAGATGCGGCATGACAGCTACCGGGCCGACCATGATCATCGGGTGCATCCGGCCACTGTCGTCGGTCAGCGCCACCGGCCAGCACTGGATCGTGCCCGCCAGCATGTCCTCGTCATCAAGCGCCGCGAACGACAGGTTGCCGAGTGGTTCCATGCCCTCGCGCACCTTGTAGGCAGTTCGCTGGTGCCGCGTCGGCTCGAACGCTGCATCGAGCAACTGCTCGACCAGCGCGGGATCGACATCGGCAAGCGGAATGATCTTGGACAACGGCGGTGCTTTCTTCGGCCCTGCGAACTCGGGCGGGATGCGCGCCGATAGCCCCCAAGGTCACGTGCTGCAAGTTTGGAGGAACGCCGCGCTCGCACAGCGGTTCTCCGAATGCAGAAACTGCAAGCGCTGCGCCGGGAATATCACTTTAGCTCATGCTCATATACGGCTAGGAAGTGATTGAGGCGCCACGAGAAGACGCCCGATCCCGTGCAGGGGAGATAAACGTGTTCGCAGGTATGGACAGCCAAATGGCGGCGCTGGTTCTGGCGCGTATGCAGTTCGCCTTCACGGTGAGCTTCCACTTCATCTTCCCGGCCTTTTCGATCGGCCTCGCCAGCTACCTCGCCGTGCTCGAAGCGCTCTGGCTGAAGACCGGCAAGCAACTTTACCTCGATCTGTTCCGCTACTGGCTGAAGATATTCTCGGTCGCATTCGCGATGGGCGTGGTCTCGGGGCTGGTCATGTCCTACCAGTTCGGCACCAACTGGTCGGTGTTTTCCGACAAGGTCGGCGGCGTGATCGGCCCGCTCATGGCCTATGAGGTGCTGACTGCGTTCTTCCTGGAGGCTGGCTTCCTCGGCGTGATGCTGTTTGGCATGAACCGGGTGGGCAGGGGGCTGCACTTCGCCGCCACCCTGATGGTGGCCATCGGCACGTTCATC
The DNA here is from genome assembly GCA_041639335.1 of Novosphingobium sp. Taxonomy (GTDB): domain Bacteria; phylum Pseudomonadota; class Alphaproteobacteria; order Sphingomonadales; family Sphingomonadaceae; genus Novosphingobium. Next base: position 3,989 of record JBEQCK010000074.1, on the reverse strand, counting down.
TCGGCCTTCTGGATTTTGTCGGTCAATTCCTGGATGCAGACGCCGACCGGGTTCGAGATGGGGCCGAACGGCGAATTCCTCCCCGGTCCAAGCTGGGCCGCGATCATCTTCAATCCCAGCTTCCCCTATCGCCTCGTCCACACCGTGATCGCCGCCTACCTGACCACGGCCTTCGTCGTCGGCGCAGTCGGCGCATGGCACTTGCTCAAGGACGGTGCCAACCTCCACGCCCGCAAGATGTTCTCGATGGCAATGTGGATGGCCGCTCTCGTCGCCCCGGTCCAGATCCTCGTTGGAGACATGCACGGCCTCAACACGCTCGAGCACCAGCCCGCCAAGGTGATGGCCATGGAGGGGCACTTCCAGTCCCACCCGCAAGGCGCGCCGCTCTATCTGTTCGGCATTCCCGACGACAAGGCGCAGAAGCTCGATTACGCCATCGCCATCCCCAAGGCTTCGAGCCTGATCCTCAAGCACGATCCCGACGCCCCCCTTGCGGGGCTCGAAACCATCGCGCCGGACAACCGCCCGCCGGTGTGGATCGTTTTCTGGTCCTTTCGCATCATGGTCGGCCTCGGCTTTCTCATGCTCGGTCTTGGCCTGTGGAGCCTCCTCGCCCGGATGCGCAAAAGGCTCTACGACTGGCCGCTGCTGCACCGCCTTGCCGTTCTGATGGGCCCCTCGGGCTTCATCGCCGTGATTGCCGGGTGGGTGACCACGGAAGTCGGCCGTCAGCCGTGGACGGTCTATGGCCTGCTGCGCACGGCAGACTCGGTCAGCCCGATCGCCGCACCCGCTGTCGCCACTTCGCTCGCCGCGTTCGTGGTCGTCTACTTCACCGTGTTCGGCATCGGCACTTGGTACATCCTCCACCTGATGAAGGACGCGCCGCACCCGCACGAGCCGGGTCCGGAGCAGGAAGAGCTCGCCCCGATCCGCTCGGCCGGCATCACTCCGGCCCAGCAGCAGGAGGAAGTGCAATGATCGACCTGACCACGATCTGGGCCCTGATCATCGCTTTCGCCGTGCTGATGTACGTGGTGATGGATGGCTTTGACCTCGGCATCGGCATTCTCTTCCCATGGTTCGATGAGGGGGTCGAGCGCGATCAGGCGATGAACGCCATCGCGCCTGTCTGGGACGGCAACGAGACCTGGCTGGTGCTCGGCGGAGGCGGACTGCTTGCGGCCTTTCCGCTGGCCTATGCGATCATCCTGCCGGCCACCTATCCGCTGATCATCGCCATGCTGCTCGGCCTCGTCTTCCGCGGCGTGGCGTTCGAGTTCCGCTGGCGTGACCCCCGCCACCGCGCGTTCTGGGACAAAGCCTTCTTCGCCGGCTCGCTCGTCGCCGCATTGGCGCAAGGCATAACCCTCGGCGCCCTCCTGCAGGGCATCCGCGTCGAGGGGAGGGCCTATGCCGGAGGCTGGCTTGATTGGCTCTCACCCTATTCGCTGCTGACCGGTGCAGGCGTTGTCGCCGGATACGCGCTGCTCGGAGCCTGCTGGCTGGCGATCAAGGTTGAGGGCAGCGCCGAGGACAAGGCCTTCCGCTTCGCCAAGCTGGCCGCCTTTGCCACTCTCGCCCTGATGGCCGCCGTAAGCCTCGCCACGCCATTTCTCGCGCACCAGTACTTCCAGCGCTGGTTCACCGAACCGATGGTGTTCTGGCTGACCCCGGTCCCCTTAGCGACGGCGGCGTTCGCCATTTCCCTGCTGCGCTCGCTGCAGCAGCGCCAGCCAGTTCGGCCTTTCCTCTACGCGCTCGGCCTGTTCCTGCTTGGCATGATCGGTCTCGGTGTCTCGATGTGGCCATGGGTCGTGCCGCAGAGTATTTCGATCTGGGACGCCGCCGCGCCCGAGCGCAGCCAGGTCTTCATGCTCATCGGCGTCGGCCTGATCATGCCGCTGATCCTCGCCTACACCGGTTGGGCCTATTGGGTGTTTCGCGGCAAGGTGGGCGAACATGGCTATCATTGATCCCCGCCTCGATGGTCCGGAGCGGGCGGAGGCAAAGCCCCTGTGGCAACGTCTCGGCTGGATGGCCGCGATCTGGCTCGGCAGCGTCCTCGCGCTCGGTGCCGTGGCGATGATAATCCGCTTCTGGCTCAACTCTCCGCAAAGCTGAACGGTTCGGCCCCGCGCCGATAGTCGTCGGGCAGGATCTCGCGCCCGATCGGTGGCTCGGCCCGCGCCGTGCACTGCGCGCGGTGGCATAGCCTGCACGTCACACCAATCGGCGTCGCTTCCACCGCCTTGGGATCGGCGCCCGCCGCATAGACCAGTCGCGGTGCATGTTCCGCCGCACAGGCCAGCGCAATCGCCCGCGTCCAGCGTGGCCGCCCGAAGCCGCCACCGCCCGACGTCACCGTCCTTGCCAACGAGAAGAAGCGCTGGCCGTCGGGCAGTTCCACCCATTGCGTCACGATCTCGCCCGGCGTGCGGAAGCATTCGTGCACGCTCCACAACGGGCACCCACCGCCATGCGCAGCAAACGGAAAGCCCGCCCCGTCCAGCCGCTTCGAGACATTGCCCGCCGTATCCACACGGATGAAGAAGAACGGCACGCGCTCCTGCCCCGGCCGGTTTAGCGTGGTCAGCCGATGTGCCACCTGCTCGAAACTCGCCCCGAACTGCCCGGACAGCGCCTCGATGTCATACCGCCTTGCATCTACCGCCCGCGCGAACCGGTCATAGGGCATGACCAGCGCCGCCGCCGCGTATCCCGCCAGCGCCCGTCGTACCAGTTGCGCCGCCGTTTCGCTGGCAAAGCTCTCGCCCCTGATCACGCCCGCGATCTCACCACGCAGCGCGGTATAGGCAATGTGCTGCATCAACTGCCACGCGCGGCCCGATGGCGAGAGTGTGTCGTCGATCAGCAGTTGCTCGTTGTGCCGGTCATAACGGCGCACCGCGTCCATCATCACGTCCGGCGGCAGGAAGCGCACCCGCACCCCGCGCAGGCGCAGCCATTCCGCCGCACCGCCCGCCTTGGCGATCTCGTCGGACAGTTCCTCAGCCTTCGAATCGATCGCCGGAAAGTAGTTGCGCCGCGCCGCAACGAAGCGCCGCGCCTCACCCACCGGATCGCTCGCGCCAGTCCCCGGCACCGCACTGCGCTGCTCTGCCAGCGCCTGTTGCTCGCGCTGCCATGCCCCGTAAAGTCGGAGCAGCGCCTCGGTTACCCCCGGAAAGCTTGCCGCCACGTCCGACACTTCCAGCGCGGGCAGGTCGATATCGTTGAAGATCGGATCGCGCAGTGCGTCAGCCATCCTGCGTGCGTAATCGTCGCGCTCATCGCTGGCGAGGTCCGCCATGTCGAGCTTGTAGGCCCGCGCCAGCCGCAGCAGCAGGTCCGCCGTCAAAGGCCGCTGGTTGCGCTCGATCAGAGCGATGTAGCTTGGCGAAATGCCCAGCTCGTCCGCCATGGCCTGCTGCGTCAGTCCCAGTTCGCGGCGGATGCGCTTCAGGCGAGGTCCCAGATAAAGCGGCCTTGTCGACATCTTACACGTCCGTTGTAGTGACTGCACAACTTTACAAGCATATCCTGTAAAGTTTGACAACATCACTCCGCGCGCCGTTCCGCTTCCGTGATTCGCGCGTTACCCCGATCTCACACAGACGCACACCACGTGAGGGAACACGGGAATGACCTACCACAGCAAGATCGTCGAAGCAGGCAAGGCCATCGCGCCTTTCGCCCAGACCTGGGACGGCATCGAGCCCGAGAGCGTGGCCCGCATGCGCCTGCAGAACCGTTTCCACACCGGCCTCGATATCGCCCGCTACACCGCCAAGATCATGCGCCGCGATATGGAAGCCTATGACGCTGATCCGGCGAACTACACTCAGTCGCTCGGCTGCTGGCATGGTTTCATCGGCCAGCAGAAGATGATCTCCATCAAGAAGCACTTCGGTACCACCAAGGGCCGCTACCTTTACCTGTCGGGCTGGATGGTCGCCGCGCTGCGCAGCGAATTCGGGCCGCTG
>JBEQCK010000073.1:0-16201 GCA_041639335.1 Novosphingobium sp. | reverse complement strand
CGATCTAAGGCTCTTCTTGCCACGCCAGCCATCGATGCGCGCATACCATCCGGTCAGGTCCTGCGCCTTGTAGCCACGCTCGAGCCAAGCTTCGATCAGCTGCCCGAGAACCTTGCCGCAATCGCCGATCACCGGCAGGTCGACCGCCACGGTCTTGTTGATCGAAGCGCGGTCGATGTCGATGTGGATCTTTTTCGAGTTCGGCGCGAAGGCGTCGAGGCGGCCGGTCACGCGGTCATCGAAGCGCGCGCCGACACAGATGATCAGGTCCGCCTGGTTCATCGTCAGATTGGCTTCGTAGGTGCCGTGCATGCCAAGCATGCCGAGCCATGCCGGATGATCCGCCGGGAATGCGCCCAGACCCATCAGGGTCGAGGTGACCGGCGCGCCGGTCAGCGCTTGCAGCTCGCGCAGCAGACGCGCGGCTTCCGGCCCGGAATTGATCACGCCGCCGCCGGTGTAGAACACAGGCGCCTTTGCCTTGGCGATCATCTCGATCGCCTCGGCGATCTCGCTGGCGCCGCCTTCGGTCTGCGGAGCGTAGCGGTTGCGCTGTTGCGGTGCCGCGCTGCTCCACGTCGCGGTTGCGATCTGCACGTCCTTGGGAATGTCGATCACGACCGGACCGGGACGCCCTTCGGTGGCGATGCGGAACGCCTCGTCAATCGTCGCGGCAAGCTGCGAGGGGTCTTTCACCAAGTAGTTGTGCTTGGTGCAGTGGCGCGTGATGCCGACGGTATCGGCTTCCTGGAACGCATCGGAACCTATCAGGCCGGTTGGGACCTGACCGGTGATCACGACCATCGGGATCGAATCCATGAAGGCATCGGCAATGCCGGTGACGGCATTGGTCGCGCCCGGACCCGAGGTGACGAGCACGACACCGGGCTTGCCGGTGGCGCGGGCATAGCCTTCGGCGGCGTGCGCTGCGCCGGCTTCATGGCGGACGAGGATGTGGCGGATGCGTTCGTCGCCGAACAGCGCATCGTAGATCGGCAACACCGCGCCGCCGGGATAGCCGAACACGAATTCGACGCCCTTGGCGACAAGGCTTTCGACCAGGATCTCGGCGCCGCTGCGCTCGCTTGTCACGTTACTTCATCCTTCTTCGCGTGACCGGGCCGATAGACCCGATGCTTCGCTGAAAAAACAAAAAACCATCAAAAATTTCTGCCCGGCTGTAGCTTGGCTGCGCCGGCCAAAACCTTCAAAAATTTCGGCCCGGCTGCAGCTAGGCTGCGCCGGGCCGTCTCTCCCTCTCGGGTGCTTGATCGACATGCAAGATGGATCAGGCAATTGACGGTCTGCTACTTGACATAAAATGTGGTGTCAAGCGGCTAAGTGCGCAATAAACTTGCTGCATAGTTGAAGTCAATGGAATTTTCGTACGTCAAGCGCGGCCAATCGCCGGGATTCTGGTTCTTCAGCCAGGTATATTGCCGCTTGGCATAGTTCCGCGTTGCCTGCTGGCCTGCGGAAATGGCCTGGTCCCGAGACATTTGGCCGCGCAGAAACGCTGCGATCTCCGGCACGCCGATTGCTCGCATGACTGGTGACGATTCGGATAAACCTCGCGCGAGCAGGGCTTCGACTTCGTCCAGCGCGCCACCTTGCCACATCAACTCGAAACGCAGATCGCACCGGCGATAGAGCCACTGCCGCTCGGGCAGGAGAATGATCGGCGCGAGGTCGACCGCCCCGCCGATCCCGCCGACACGCTGTTGCTGCCAATGCGCCAGCGAATGCCCCGTCGAACGCACCACCTCCAGCGCGCGGGTCACGCGTTGCACATCGGCGGGGCCAAGCAGGGCAGCCCGAGCCGGGTCTTCTTCGCGCAATGCGGCATATGCTGCTTCGATTGGCAGGGCCCGCACTTCGCCACGAACGGCAGGGTCGATCTCCGGAACCGGGGCGATGCCGTGGAGCAGGGTGTTGATGTACATGCCCGTTCCGCCGACGAGGATCGGCAACGCGCCGCCTTCGTGGGCCAGGGCAATCTCGGCCTTGGCAGCTTTTGCCCAGTCCGCTGCCGAGCAAGGCTGTGCACCATCCCACGCGCCAAACAGCACGTGCGGGACGCCCTGCATCTCTTCCTCTGACGGCCGTGCACTCAACACGCGCAGATCGGCATAGACCTGCGCGCTGTCGGCGTTGATAACCACCGCCTCCCGGCCTTGCTCTCGCAGCCGGAGGGCGAGTTTCACTGCGAGATCGCTCTTGCCGCTTGCCGTCGGCCCTGCGATTAGCGCCACGCGCGGGCTGTGCCCCGCGCTTTCAGAAAAGGATTCCCCGTTGATCATCGCGCGCCTGATAGCAGACCCGGAGACGCTTGGTGACAATCTCTCGCTTGCGATGGAAATGATCGAGGCGCGCGATTGGGAAGTCGCAGGCGCTGGCATGCTAGACTTCTGTGAAGACGTGCTCGAACTCGAAGTGGTCGAGGGCAATCCCGCAGGCATTCGCAAAATCCTCGATCAATGCTTCCCCGATAGCGACCTGCTGCTGTCCAATGGCCTGATCGAAGTGCCCAACCTCTTCGTGTCCGACATGGATTCGACCATGATCGAGCAGGAGTGCATCGACGAACTGGCTGACTTTGCCGGGCTCAAGGACCGCATCGCTGCGATCACCGAACGCGCGATGCAGGGGGAACTCGATTTCGAATCTGCGCTGCGCGAACGCGTCGGCCTGCTCAAGGACTTGCCCGAGAGCGCAATCGCTCAGTGCCTCGAAGAGCGCATCCGCCCGATGCCCGGCGCTCGGACGCTTGTCTCCACGCTCAAGTCCCGCGGTTGCCATACCGTGCTGGTCACCGGCGGCTTCCATTCCTTCGCCGATCCGGTGGCCGAACTGCTCGGGTTCGATCGCGTGGTGGGCAACCGCCTCGGCCTGCATGAAGGCATGCTGACCGGCGGCCTGGTTGGCGGAATCGTCGACAGTTCGGTCAAGAAGAAGGTGCTGCTCGAAGAGACCGAGCGGCTTGGCGCTGAAGTGTTCAGCCTTGCCACCGGCGATGGCGCCAATGACATTCCGATGATCGAAGCCGCAAGTTATGGCATCGCCTATCGCGCCAAGCCCAAGGCCCGTTCTGCGGCCGACGGCTGGATTGACCGGGGTGACCTGACCTCGATCCTGTCGCTGCTGGGCATTGCCCGTCAGGACTGGGTTTTCGACTGATCAGGCGAAGGCGGGCATGCTGCGTCGTCTGTTCGCCATTACGCGAAGCAGCAGCGCTGCTAGGGCGAGTGTCGTCATCGTCAGCCCGATGGCGCGTGTCTCCGGCACCGGAATGCGCTTGGCATAGGCCAGCGTGAAGATCAGCCAGATCAAGTGGATGCCCACCGTGTGCAGCCGCTTCCAATTCCGGCCAAGCGCGCGCATCGCGGCATTGCTCGATGTCAGCGTCATGGCGAGAATGAACAGGTAAGCGAGGCCGCCGGGCACCAGCGATGCCAGCGTCCGTGGTTCCGGATCGAGGCCGACCGCCACGACCAGCGCCACGAGGTGGATGGAATGGCTTGCCGCAAAGCCGAGGCCCCACCACCTGCGATCACGCACCAGCGCCCGGCTCCACGGGGCAGGGGACAGGCGAAAGAGCGAGGAGGCGAGGTAAGTCAGCAGAAACACCGGGAAGCCCACGCGCGCGGTCCATCGTGCAGCGAGGTGCCAACTCTCCAGTTGCGTCGTCCCGGCTGCCAGACCCGCAGCCAGTGCCAGCAATGAAAGCGCCAGTCCCAGCGCCATCGGCCACTTGCGTGCCATGTTTCCGTTCTCCCCCCCACGTTTTTGCAAGTCTGCACTGCACCGTCGGCGCTGGCAAGCAGTGCTCCGGGCAGGGCGATTGACGATCTATTTACAGTGCTGTTAGTATTTGCCGGACAGCAAGACCGGGAGAATCAACGTGAACGCCATGACCGGTGCGTTGAGTGCCGACCTGCCAATCTACGACGAGCGCCGTCCGCAGATGCGGATGCAGCCGCTCAAGGCATGGCATCATTTCCAGAACCTTCTGAAGGACAAGGAAAACACCGAGGAGGTGTTCCACATCTTCGAGGCGCTGCCGTGGCGGAACCTGCGCGGGCGGGCCGAGGCCTTCCTGCGCAGTGAGCGCGGCCAGGCCCTACGTGTGACCGAGCCCTATCTCCCGGCGATTCTTGACGATCACGCAGCGCTGCGCCAGACCCCCAAGGGATCGCTGGCGCACGCCTATTGCGATTTCATGGAAAGCGAGGGCCTGACCGCCCAGGGTCTGGTCGACGAGTTCGATCGCTTCGCCGCCAAGCGTGAGCGTTTCGAGGACCAGTTCCTGTGGTACCTTAACCGCATGCGCGACGTGCATGACATGCTGCACGTGCTGACGGGTTACGGGCGCGACGCCCTTGGTGAAGCGTGCGTTCTGGCCTTCACTTACGGCCAGCAGCCAAGCCCGGCGCATCTGTTCATCGGTTACATGGCAGGCATGAACATCAACCGCCAGACCAAGCGCAGCGCTCCGGTGCTGCGTGCGGTGCGAGAAGGCCAGCGCCTCGGCAAGGCTTGCCCGCGCCTGTGCGAACAGTCGATCAAGGAACTTTTGCCGCTACCGATCGAAGAGGTCCGCGCGCGCCTGAACATCACCCCTGCCGCGCGCTACAAGCAGGCGCATGGCATCTGGCGTGGCATGGGCATCGACCCTTACGACCTGCTCGGCAAGAACGCCGCCAAGCTCGCGGCCTGACTTGAATGCCTGAGCCCCCGCGAAGGCGGGGGCCTCGGTGTTGTCACAGATCGTCAGTGTGAACCGAGCGAGGCCCCCGCTTTCGCGGGGGCGCAAGTCTTAACCTGCAAAACTTAGCCTTCCATCCAGTCCCGGAAGAACGCTTCGTTCGCTTCACGCAGCGTCGCAAGCTCAACGCCCGCCACTTGCGAGCCACCGACCGTACCCAGCTTCGTCGCGCCCTCGAGCACTTCGCCGGCCTTGGTCGTCACCACGTAGCGCGACTGGTCTTCGCCGAATGCCGAAGCCGTGGTCAGGCCCGCGTCAAGCGCGCAGCCCTTGCCACCGGCCAGCGCCATTTCGGTCAGCGCCACCAGCAGGCCGCCATCCGAGATGTCGTGCACAGCGGTGAGCTTGCCGGCCGCGATCCACTCGCGCACCTGTTCGCCATTCTTGCGCTCCACCGCCAGATCGACCGCAGGCGCATCACCATCTTCGCGGCCATGCACTTCGCGCAAGTAGAGCGACTGGCCAAGGTGCGAACCTTCGCCGCCCACCAGCCAGATCACGTCGCCTTCGTTCTTGAACGCGACCGTGGTCATCACCTCGTGATCGAGCATCAGGCCCACACCGCCAATCGCCGGCGTCGGCAGGATGGCAGAACCACCGCCAGTTGCCTTCGATTCGTTGTAGAGCGAGACGTTGCCCGAAACGATCGGGTAATCCAGCGCGCGGCACGCATCGCCCATGCCGTTCAAGGCCTGGACGATCTGCGCCATGATCTCGGGGCGCTGCGGGTTGGCGAAGTTGAGGCAGTTGGTGATCGCCAGCGGGCGCGCACCTACCGCGCAGATATTGCGCCACGTTTCGGCCACGGCCTGCTTGCCGCCTTCATAAGGATCGGCATAGCAATAGCGCGGCGTGCAGTCGGTGCTGATCGCCAGCGCCTTCTTCGAACCATGGATGCGCACGACAGCAGCGTCGCCACCAGACTTCTGCAGCGTATCGGCACCAACCTGCGAGTCATATTGCTCGAAGATCCAGCGACGGTTGGCGAGGTCCGGGCAGCCGATCAGCTTGACCAGATCGGCGCCAATGTCCGCGCTCTCCGGCACAGACCCCAGCGGAGCGACATTCGCCCAAGCCTTGTAGTCTGCCAGCGACAGGGCAGGGCGGTCATAGAGCGGCGCGTCTTCGGCAAGCGGGCCCAGCGGAATATCGCAAACCGTCTCGCCCTTGAACTTCAGCACCATGTGACCGGTGTCGGTCACTTCGCCGATCACGGCAAAGTCCAGCTCCCACTTGCGGAAGATCGCCTCGGCCATGGCTTCCTTGCCGGGCTTGAGCACCATGAGCATGCGCTCCTGGCTTTCCGACAGCATCATTTCATAGGGCGTCATGCCCTCTTCGCGGCACGGCACCTTGTCCATGTCGAGAATGATGCCGGCCTTGCCGTTGGTCGCCATTTCGACCGACGAGGAGGTCAGGCCCGCCGCGCCCATGTCCTGGATCGCGACGATCGCATCGGTCGCCATGAGTTCGAGGCAGGCTTCGATCAGCAGCTTCTCGGTGAAGGGATCGCCCACCTGCACGGTCGGGCGCTTCTCGTCGGACTTTTCGTCGAAGTCGGCCGAAGCCATGGTCGCGCCGTGAATGCCGTCACGCCCGGTCTTCGAGCCGACGTAGACGATCGGATTGCCGAGGCCCGTGGCAGCCGAATAGAAGATCTTGTCAGTGTCGGCCACGCCCACGGTCATCGCGTTGACGAGGATGTTGCCGTCATAGGCCTTGTGGAAGTTGGTCTCGCCACCCACCGTTGGCACGCCGACGCAATTGCCATAGCCGCCGATGCCCGCGACGACGCCCTGCACGAGGTGCTTCATCTTCGGGTGATCCGGGCGGCCAAAGCGCAGCGCGTTCATGTTCGCCACCGGGCGCGCGCCCATCGTGAACACGTCGCGCAGGATGCCGCCGACGCCGGTTGCCGCACCCTGATAGGGTTCGATGTACGAAGGGTGGTTGTGGCTTTCCATCTTGAAGATGGCAGCCTGCCCGTCACCGATGTCGATCACGCCGGCGTTCTCGCCAGGGCCGCAGATCACCCAAGGGGCCGAAGTCGGCAGTTTCTTGAGGTGGATACGGCTCGACTTGTAGGAGCAGTGCTCCGACCACATCACCGAGAAGATGCCGAGCTCGACAAGGTTCGGCTCGCGCCCGAGCGCGTTCAGGACGCGCTGGTACTCTTCCTCGGACAGCCCATGGGCGGCGACGACATCTGGCGTGATTTCGGACATGGCGCGCGCCTTAGCGATGTGGGCGCGTGTAGGCTAGTCCTGTCAGGCGAATTTGAGCGCAACCCATGTCGCGGCTGTAGCGGCCACCGTCGTCGCGAATGTCCCCCAGATCACGTCGATCACGGTCACGTGCACCGGCCAGCGCGCCAGCACGGCCTGACTGGTAAGGTCGTAAGTCATGTAGCACATCGCGCCGAGGATCGCTGCGTTCAGCGCCGTGGCGCCCAGACCTTGCGACAGGCCCGGCCTCACGGCGAACCACATCATGCCGGCAAGGTAGAGCAGGTAGAACACGATCGCCGGCCCAGCACGGAATTGCGGCGCCAGCAGATCGCCCAACGCGGGCCGGTAGAGCTTCGAGCCTGCCCAGCCCAGCCACACGGCATCCATTGCGCCAAACACGACAGCGGCTGCCACATAAGCGATTACGTATTGCATGGCGTGCAGGTCCCCGGCTTGTTGCGGATCGAAGCTTGACCGCGCCCCATGGCCCCGTCAATGCTGCCCCAATGGGAACCGCACCTGATATCGCACCAAGCATCGCTGGCCTCAGCTTCGAAGAGGCTTTGAAGGAACTCGAAACAGTCGTGCGGCGGCTGGAAAGCGGCGATGCCCCGCTTGATGAATCGATCGATCTCTATGCGCGCGGCGATGCGCTGCGCGCCCACTGCCAGGCGCGGCTCGACGCAGCGCAGGCGCGGATCGAAGCGATCGTGGCCGATCGTGACGGCAAGCCGCAGGGCCTTCGCCCCTTCGACGAAACCCAGGGCTGATCGGAGCAACCGTCATGGCCGACACCGGTCTGCTAAAGCCTGCGCTCAAGGCGATCGCCGAAGACATCGACCAGAGCTTCGACCTGCTCTTGCCGGTCCCCGGTGACCCGCGCGACCGGCTGGTCGAGGCCATGCGCTACGCCACCATCGGCGGCGGCAAGCGGGTCCGCCCGCTGCTGGTTTGCGCCACGGCGGCGCTGTTCGGCGTGTCACGTGAAGCCGCTGTCCGCGTTGGCACCGCGATCGAGGCAATCCACGTCTATTCGCTGATCCATGACGACTTGCCGTGCATGGACAATGACGCCTTGCGGCATGGCAAGCCCACCGTGCATCTCGCTTTTGACGATGCTGCGGCAGTGCTTGCTGGCGACGCACTCCACGATTTCGCGTTCGAGGTCCTGTCGGATCCTGCCACCAGTGGCGATCCCTTCACCCGTATCGAACTCATCCGCACGCTTGCCACAGCCAGCGGCATGAACGGCATGTGCGGCGGGCAGATGATGGACATCGTCGCCGAAACTTCGAGCTTCGATCTGCCTACAGTGACGCGCCTCCAGCAGCTCAAGACGGGGGCGCTCCTGTCCGCCTCGGTGGAAATGGGCGCTATTCTCGGCAAGGTGCCGCCTGAAGGCCGCACGCATTTGCGCGGCTATGCCCGCGACATCGGCCTTGCTTTCCAGATCGCCGACGATCTGCTCGATGCCGAAGGCGACGAAGCCGCTGCGGGCAAGGCCCTGCGCAAGGACGAAGCGCAAGGCAAGGAAACCTTCCTTTCGCTGCTGGGCGCAGAACGCGCCCGCGAACAGGCGCGCATTCTGGTGGAACAAGCGATCGAGTTTCTGGCGAGCTATGGCCCCGAAGCCGATCTCCTGCGCGAACTTGCGCGCTTCATTGTCGAGAGGAATCACTGATGGCGCAGCGTATCGGCGTCTATCCGGGCACGTTCGACCCGATCACGCTCGGCCACCTCGATATCATCCGGCGCGGGGCCAAACTGGTCGATAAGCTGATCATCGGCGTCACCACCAATCCTTCGAAGAATCCGATGTTCACGCCGGAAGAGCGCATGGCCATGGTCACCCGCGAAGTGGCCGATCAGGGCATCGACAACGTCGAAGTCGTCGGCTTCAATGCGCTGCTGATGAAGTTCGCCCGTGCTCAGGGTGCTTCGGTAATCGTGCGCGGGCTGCGCGCCGTGGCCGACTTCGAGTACGAATACCAGATGGCCGGCATGAACCAGCAACTCGACGCCGAGATCGAAACGGTGTTCCTCATGGCCGACGTCAGTCTGCAGCCGATCGCATCGAAGCTGGTCAAGGAAATTGCCCTGTTCGGCGGCGAGATCGCCGATTTCGTGACTCCGATGATCCGCGACGAAGTGGTCGCCAGGGTCGAGGAGCGTGGTCGTCTGGGCGACTACTGAAACAGAACGGCAATCGTTCATTGCAGCGACAGCGCGAGAAGCCTATCGGCGCTGCAGGCTATCCGGAGTTCGACTGTTCCATGGTTTCGCGCTTTCTCACCGCACTTGCGCTTGGCGCTGCCCTGATTGCCTCGCCGGCCATGGCGAAGGACAAGCAGGAAGAAGCTGCCGCGCCCGCGCCAAAGCCCTTGAACTACGTCGTGAACGCCGACCAGACGGCTGATCGCGAGAACATCCTTTATCTCGATCTTTCCAATGGTGGCCGCGTTGCCATCCGGCTCATGCCGGAGTGGGCACCCAGCCACGTCGAGCGGATCAAGACGCTGGTCCGCGAGGGCTTTTACAACGGCGTTATCTTCCATCGCGTGATCGATGGTTTCATGGCGCAGACCGGCGATCCGACGGGCACAGGTCAGGGCGGTTCGCCACTTCCTGACCTCAAGGCCGAATTCAACGCGGTCCCGCACGTCCGGGGAACCGTGTCGATGGCCCGCACGAACGAGCCGGATACGGCGAACAGCCAGTTCTTCATCGTGTTCTATCCGCGCTTTGCGCTCGATCACAAGTACACCAACTTCGGTCGCGTGATCGCTGGAATGGACTATGTCGACGCGATCGTCCGGGGCGAGCCGCCGCAGAACCCGACCAAGATCGTCCAGGCTTCGATCGCCGCTGACAACAAGGCGGCTCCGGCGCCGGTCGCGCCAGCAGCGCCGGCCGCGATCACGGCGGATATGCTCAGCAATTCTACGTCAAACTAAGAGGTCTCGAATCCTTGCCCGATTGCGGCTAGGGCGCGCGCATGCGCGTTGACCTCTTCGACTTCGAACTGCCTCAGGAAAACATTGCCTTGCGTCCCGCCCGGCCGCGTGATTCGGCGCGGCTGCTTGGTGTCGGCGCCGATGGGCCATTCCGCGACCTTTCGGTGCTTGATCTGCCCTCGCTGCTGAATCCTGGCGATGTGATGGTGTTCAACGACACGCGCGTCATCCCTGCCCAGCTCGAAGGTCAGCGCGGTGAAGCCCGCATCGGCGCAACACTCCACAAGCGGATCGACCTGCGCCGTTGGCAGGCCTTCGTCCGCAACGGCAAGCGCTTGCGCGAGGGTGACGAGATAATGTTCGGCGCCGGCGTGACCGCGTTTGCCGAAAGCCGCTTTGCCGATGGCAGCTGGACGCTGTTCTTTCCCGGCGAAGCGCCGGTCGAGGTTCTCCTGGAGCGGGCAGGGCAGATGCCGCTGCCCCCGTATATTGCCGGCAAGCGCCCGACAGATGAACAGGACCGCGTAGACTACCAGACCATGTTCGCGGCAAAGGATGGCGCGGTGGCTGCTCCCACTGCCGCGCTGCACTTCACCTCGCGGCTCATGGAAGCCATCGCAGAACGCGGCATCCGTACCGAAACGCTCACGCTTCACGTCGGTGCGGGTACGTTCCTGCCGGTCAAGGCCGATGACACCGCCGACCACCAGATGCACGCAGAATGGGGCACGATCGACGCGGCCACAGCAGACCGCCTCAATGCAGCGCGGGCGGCGGGTAATCGCGTGATCGCCGTCGGCACCACCTCGCTCCGCCTGCTCGAAAGTGCAGCGGGTGAAGACAAGATCATTCGCCCGTTCGAAGGCGATACCTCGATCTTCATCACTCCGGGCTATACCTTCCGTGCCATCGACGGGCTGATGACAAACTTCCACCTGCCCAAGTCCACACTGTTCATGCTGGTCTCGGCACTGATGGGGCTGGACCGGATGCAGGCGGCCTATGCCCATGCCATCGCCAGCGGCTACCGCTTCTATTCCTACGGCGATTCCAGCCTGCTCCTGCCATAAAGCGCAGTTTGCGCCGGCCTTCCCCGCGCTAGCCTTGCCTCCAACAAGATTGGGAGGATGGCATGATTCCGGCACACGTTCCGGCCGACCGCGTGGTGGATTTCGATATCTTCAATCCGCCCGGCGTCGAGACCGACTACTTTGCTGCGTGGAAAACGTTGCTCGATGGCCCCGGCCTGGTCTGGACCACGGCCAACGGCGGCCATTGGATCGCTGCGCGGGGTGATGTTGTCCGTCAGCTCTGGGGGGATGCCGAAAGGTTCTCCAATCAGTGCCTTGCCGTCACTCCGGGCCTTGGCGAAGTGATGCAGTTCATTCCGCTGCAAGAGGACGGCGCGGCGCACAAGGCCTATCGCATGCCCGTGATGAAGGGTCTCGCCTCCCGCTTCGTCGTCGCACTGGAACCCAAGGTGCGCGAGGTGGCGCGCGAACTGATCGAAGGTCTGCGCCCGCGCGGCGAGTGCGATTTCGTCAGCGACTTTGCCGAAATCCTGCCGCTCAACATCTTCCTCACCCTGATCGACGTCCCGCTCGAAGACCGTCCCCGCCTGCGCCAACTCGGCGTCCAGCTAACGCGCCCTGACGGCTCAATGACGGTGGAGCAGCTCAAGCAGGCGGCTGACGATTATCTCTGGCCCTTCATCCAGAAGCGCATGGCGCAGCCCGGCGACGATCTGTTCAGTCACATCCTGTCGGAACCGGTCGACGGCAGGCCGTGGACGGTGGAGGAGGCGCGGCGGATGTGTCGCAATCTTCTGTTCGGTGGACTCGATACAGTGGCGGCGATGATCGGGATGGTTGCGCTCCATCTGGCGAGGCACCCCGATGACCAGAAATGGATGCGTGACAACCCCCGGGAGTTGCCTGGAGTTGCCGACGAGTTGATGCGTCGCTACCCGACAGTTGCCGTGAGTCGCAATGCAGTTGGAGATATCCAAGTTGACGGCGTGACCATACGCACGGGCGACCTAGTCTACCTCCCCAGCGTGCTCCATAACCTTGATCCGAAAAGCTTTTCCGCTCCGGAGGAAGTGCGGTTCGACCGTGGCATGGCTCCGATCCGGCACACCACGATGGGCGTCGGCGCCCACCGCTGCGTCGGCGCAGGCCTTGCCCGCATGGAAGTGATTGTTTTTCTTGAGGAATGGCTTGCGGGCATGCCTGAGGTTAGGCTCGATCCAACAAAGCCGGTCACCATGAAGGGCGGCAACGTCGGCGCCTGCACCGCGATACCGCTGGTCTGGAATCCTTAGGAAAACCAGCCCCATACAAGCCGAACCGTCAATCCGATGCTGACCACCACCAGCAGCGGACGGATGACCTTTGCGCCGAATTTCGTTGCGTAGTGCGAGCCGATCCACGCCCCGGTCATCGCACCCGCTCCCATGCACAGGCCCAGAATCCACATCGCCTGGCCACCGATGCTGAACACGATCACGCTGGCTATGTTGCTGGTAACGTTGAGAAATTTCGTCAGGCCAGTAGCGCGGGTGAGCCCCATGCCGCGCAACCCCACCAACGTCGTCGCAAAGAACTGGCCGGCCCCCGGCCCGAAAAAGCCATCGTAGAAGGCGACGCCCGCGCCCACCGGGATGTAGCCGCGTTCCGACAAATGTCCCTTGCGATCTTCGTCGGTCATGCCGGGCGACAAGACTGTGTAGAGCGCCACGGCAATCAGCAGCACGGGCACGACGAGTTTGAGGACGTCGGCGCTAAGGTGCTGAATTGCCAGCGATCCGGCCATTGCGCCGGCAAAGACTATAACCGCCGTCGGCGCGTTCTTGCGGAAGCTGAACAGTCCGGCCTTGTGATAGCGCCAGGTCGCCATCGAGGTGCCGCACATCGACTGGATCTTGTTGGTGCCCAGGACCACATGCGGGGGCAGGGGAGTGGACAGCAGCACCGGCATCATCACCAGCCCGCCGCCGCCCGCCACGGCGTCGATAAACCCTGAAAGCACCGCCACGCAGGTCAGTGCCGGATAGAACCAGAGGTCGAGGTGGGCAGGTTCAAACATCAGCAGGTCTGGCATTTGCGCGCTTTGGCGATTGCGCCTAAGGGCCGCAACACTCTTTTTGCCGAGATCTCCGCACGATGACCCGTTTTGCCTTCGATATCCACGCCACTGACGGAAAAGCGCGTACCGGCACGATCCGCATGATGCGCGGCGACATCCGCACGCCGGCGTTCATGCCGGTGGGTACTGCCGCAACGGTCAAGGCGATGAAGATGGAGGACGTGCGCGCCAGCGGAGCAGACATCATCCTTGGCAACACGTATCACCTGATGCTCCGGCCCGGCGCCGAGCGCGTCGCGCGTCTGGGCGGCCTGCACAAGTTCGGCGGTTGGGACCGTCCGATACTGACCGACAGTGGCGGCTACCAGGTGATGAGCCTCTCGGACTTGCGCAAGATCACCGAGGAAGGCGTGACTTTTGCCAGCCACCTCGATGGCTCGCGCCACCTGCTGAGCCCGGAACGATCCATGGAAATCCAGCGTCTGCTCGGGTCCGACATTGTGATGTGTTTCGACGAGTGCCCGCGCGCAGACCAGCCGCGCGATGTGATCGCGAAATCGATGGAAATGTCGATGCGCTGGGCAAGGCGCAGCCGTGACGCTTTCAATGCCGGCGGCGAACATGCCGAACGCTCGGCGCTATTCGGCATTCAGCAGGGCGCGCTAGACGAAGGCTTGCGCAAGGCCAGTGCCGATGCCCTGACCGACATCGGATTCGACGGCTATGCCATCGGTGGCCTTGCCGTCGGCGAAGGGCAGGAAGCGATGTTTGCCACGCTCGACTTCGCGCCGCAGCAGTTGCCTGCGGATCGTCCGCGTTATCTGATGGGTGTTGGCAAGCCCGACGATCTTGTCGGCGCGGTCGAGCGTGGGGTCGACATGTTCGACTGCGTCCTGCCGACTCGTTCCGGGCGCAATGGGCAGGGCTTTACGTGGAACGGCCCGGTGAACATGCGCAACGCCCGGCACGCGGAGGACACTGGCCCGCTCGACGAACGCTGCCCTTGCCCCACCTGCACCAAGTACAGCCGCGCCTATCTGCACCACCTGCACAAGTCGGGCGAGATGCTGGGCGCCATGCTGCTGACCGAGCACAACCTCTGGTTTTACCAGCAGCTCATGGCAGGCATGCGTGCAGCGATTGCAGAAGGGCGCTTTGCAGCCTTTGCGGCTGATTTCAGGCGGGACTACCTTTCGCGTTAGGCGGCAAGGCCCTCTGCACCATCCTGCATCATCGGATCGTGCGTCTCCAACCGCGTGTCCTTGTAGGCGTAGAATTCGCCTGTTCGCTCATCGAGGAAGCCTGCCCCGATCGCGAAGGCCTGGCGCTGTGCGGTGAGGAGGTCCGGGTACCATTTGCCGATGCGATGGGGGGTGACGAAGCGAAAGAGAGACATGCTTTCCCAATCGCCGCGAGCCTTCATAGTTCCCCGCGCAGCCGCAAATTTTGCCTGCAAAACTGCAGGCAACAGCCTGTTTAAAAACGCGAAAAAGGCGGAGCTTGCGCCCCGCCTTCGTCGTGTTCTGCAGTGGTTCCGAAACCGATCAGCGCGAATAGAATTCGACGACCAGGTTCGGCTCCATCTTCACCGGATAAGGCACTTCGTCCAGCGTCGGAACGCGGGTGAAGGTGGCCTTGTCGCCTTCGGCGGCGACGTAGTCGGGAACTTCACGCTCGGGCAGCGACTGTGCTTCGGCGATGAGGGCCATTTCCTTGGCCTTCTTGCCGAGGCTGATCACGTCACCGGGGCGAACGCGACGCGAAGCGATGTTGCACTTCACGCCGTTGACGTAGATGTGACCGTGCGAAACGACCTGACGGGCCGAGAAGATGGTCGGTGCGAACTTGGCGCGGTACACGACCATGTCGAGGCGCTGTTCGAGGAGGCCGATCAGGTTCTGACCGGTGTCGCCCTTCATCTTCGACGCTTCCTGGTAGGTGCGCTTGAACTGCTTCTCGGTCACGTCGCCGTAGTAGCCCTTGAGCTTCTGCTTGGCGCGGAGCTGGATGCCGAAGTCCGAGACCTTGCTCTTGCGGCGCTGGCCGTGCTGGCCGGGGCCATACGAACGGCGGTTCACCGAAGACTTGGGACGACCCCAGATGTTCTCGCCAAGACGGCGGTCAATTTTGTACTTGGATGCCTTGCGCTTGGACATGCGCTGCCTTTCAATCTGCAATGCACCGGCAAACGCGCCGATGCTTCAAGTCCCGGACACGCACCACTTTGCCAATTGCGAAGTGCGGCCACCGCTTCACCGGGAGTGCAGGGCCAATTGCGAAGGGCGGCCAAGAACAGACATTTAGCCCTTTGTCAAGGGCAGCGGCCATAGACAGGGTAATGAATTTAAGGTGCTATCGAAAATGATGCACGAAGGGCCGCCTCGTCCTGACCAGTCGCAGCCGTTGGAATGTGCTTCCGGCGGGCTGGAGGCGATCGACCTTCAAATACTTTCGCTTCTGTCTCAGAGATTTGGCTTGGCTGCAAGCGCTGCGGCCCAACGAGAGCTGTCTGATGATGAGCGCAAGGCCCAGCTTACCGTGATTCGTCGTCGCGCCTTCGAGCTCGGTATTCCGGTCGGGCTTGTGACCGATTTCTGGGACCGGCTGATCGACGCCGCAGATGCCATAAAAGCCCAGCGCAGCAACCGGGCGATCAACGACTGAAGATCAACTGCGCGGCTCGTCGCCCGGCTTCGAGCCTTCCTTGCGGCGCAGAGCGCTCAGCACTCCGCGCATCGTGCGGACTTCGAGATGGTTCCAGCCCGGCTTGGTCAGCATCGTGCGCAATGTGCGCCGCGTGGCGGCCGCCCGAGCCTCGGGCTCGAAGTAGCCGCGCGGCTCAAGCATCGTGCAAAGCTGTTCGAACATGCCTTCAAATTCTTCCTGCGGGGCAGGGGGCAGCATGTCCTCTACGGTCGGCTGAACCAGATCGATGTGCTTGGACCACTCGTATGCGCAGAGGATAACGGCCTGCGCGAGGTTGAGCGAGCCGAATTCGGGGTTGATCGGCACGGTGATGATGGCGCGGGCAAGGGCCACCTCGTCCGTCTCAAGACCTGACCGTTCCGGCCCGAAAATGATCGCGCTGCGGCCCTGCGCCGCAATGACGTCCTTGGCTGCCTGCTCCGGCGTCAGCACCGGCTTGGTCACACCACGTTTGCGTACGG
>JBEQCK010000072.1:0-16377 GCA_041639335.1 Novosphingobium sp. | reverse complement strand
CTGGTCGACAAGCTGCGCACGCAGAAGCACATCACCATCCATCACGACGAAATCCCCCGCGCCAACCATTTCTTCGAGAACGAAATGGACGACATGATGCGCGCGGTAGACAACTACCTCGACATGCGCCTCTCGCCGGATTGCCCGATCCGCTGATCCTCGGCACCGGCTGGTCGGAATGACGCCCAGCCGGTAAATGCCCTGTCAGTTCACCTGGCGTTCGCAGCCCGCCCAGTAAGGCTCACGCAAGGTGCGGCGCAAGATCTTGCCCGAAGGGTTGCGCGGCAGCGCCGCGATCACGTCGACAGACTTTGGCACCTTGAACCCGGCCAGGCGCTCCCGCGTCCAGTTGATGATCGATTGCGGATCGATCGCATGGCCCGGCTTGGGCACGCACACCGCCTTCACGGCTTCACCCCATGTCGCATCAGGCACGCCGATCACCGCCACTTCCAGCACATCGGGATGGCCATAGATCGCGCTTTCCACCTGCGCCGGATAGACGTTCTCGCCGCCGGAGATGATCATGTCCTTGATCCGGTCGTGCATGTAGACGTAGCCGTCCTCATCAAGGTAGCCAGCGTCGCCAGTGGCGATCCAGCCATCGGCAGTCATGGTCTTGGCGGTCGCCTCCGGCAGGTTCCAGTAGCCCAGCATGTTGTTTGACGAGCGGGTCTGGATCTCGCCGATCTCGTTGGGGCCAAGCGCCTCGCCATTCTCGCCGACCACGCGGACCTCGACGCCCGGCAGCGGCTTGCCGGCTGACCGCATGCGCTGGTTGCCCTCGACACAGTGGTCCTCGGGCGGGAGCATGCAGATCGTGCCGGTCGTCTCGGTCATGCCATAGGCCTGGATGAACTCGGCCCGGAACATGGCGATGCATTCGCGCAGGAGCACCAGCGGGATCGGCGATGCGCCATAGATGATGTACTTCACGCGACTGAAGTCCACGCTGGCGCAGTCGGGGTGATTGAGCAGCATTTGCAAGGCGGCAGGCACGATGAAGAACCGCGTCACGCCCTTTTGCTCCACCGCATCGAACACCGCGCGCGGCTCGAACTCGGCAAGGATCACGCCGGGCAACCCCGCACCGATGGCCATCACGCCAAGGCCGGTGCCGCCGATATGCGCGCATGGCATGGCGACGAGGATCGCTTCGTCGTCCGTCATCTGGGTATAGGGCTGTTCCTGCCCCAGCGATTGCTTGCGCAGGCCGAACAGGTTGCGATTTGAAAGCACGGCCCCCTTGGGGTTGCCGGTCGTGCCAGAAGTGTAAAGCTGCAGCACCGCATCGTCGGGCCCGGCGGCCTTGAAGGCGATGGGCTGCTGCGCATCGATCCAGCGCCACGCCTCGTCCTGCGTCAGTGCGATACGCACGGCAGGGAGGGCGGAAAACGTCTCCGCCAGCCCTTCGAACCCGAGGCCAAGGAACACCGCCTTTGCTTGCGCATCACCGGCAATCCACGTCGCCTCTGCCGGGGCCAGGCGCCAGCCGATCGGAACCATCACCGCGCCAAGGCGGGCAGCAGCGAAGAACAACGTGAAATAGAGCGTGCTGTTCTTGCCGAACCAAGCGATCCGGTCTCCCTTGCCAATGCCAAGATCGACAAGGCCCGCGACCACCTGCGCCGTCGTCGAATCGAGGCTGCCATAGGTCAGCGTCCTATCCGGCCCATCGAGCGCCACCCCTTCCGGGCGATCAGCCGCCCAGAAGCGAATGAATTCGTCGAAGGTAAACAGATCGGCAGTGCGCTCTGCTGTCGTCGGCTTCACGGCGGCGTCGCCCATGCGTTGCTCTCCCAAGCACTTTCGCGCAGTTAATCACGCAATTAAGGGAAGGCGCAAGCCACCATTCGTGACAGAGTGCATCGCCTAGTGACCCGAATAGCGACAGGCCGCCTCAGGCTTCAGCCATGGCCTTCTTGTAGACGCTGTTCAAAGGCCGTTCGAACAGGCGCATGACCATCGGCTCGAAGAATTCGAGCGGCAGTGTGTCGTAGTTCGGATCGAACGCCGGGCAATCGTACTTCTCGATGAACTCCGCCGTGGCCGCAGCATAGGGGTGGTCGGCGAACTTGTCGCGCATGTTGCGATCAAGGCCGATGAAGTGGAAGAAGTTGTAGCCCTGGAAGATGCCATGGTGCTGCACGATCCACAGCAGTTCTTCCGAAACGAACGGCTTGAGGATCGCAGCGGCAACGTCCGGGTGGTTGAACGCGCCAAGCGTGTCGCCAATGTCGTGCAGCAGGGCCATCACCACGTAGGCCTCGTCCCGCCCGTCGCGGTGGGCGCGGGTCGCTGTCTGCAGGCAATGGGTCAGCCGGTCGACGGCAAAGCCCCCGCAATCCCCCTCCAGCAGGCGCAAGTGATCGAGCACGCGCGCGCCGCCATTCTGGGCGAAGGGCCGCATGTGGGTCATGATCGCGTCCCAGTCTTCCTGGGTACCTTCGGTCATGGTGTGGAACTTGGCGGTGGGCAGCTCTTCCATTGTGCGAATCCTCTCCCCGTGCGCGCTTTCGGCGCATCTGGTTTCACATGAGAGTATCGCGATTATGCCGCTTGGGAAGAGGGCTCCGGTGCAAATATCTGGCTGGGCAGCGAAAGCGCCAGCGCAAGACAACCGAGAAGCAGCACGAGGATTACGGCAAGTGCGGCATAGATACCACCTGCCCCCATCGCCACGACCGGGCCGCCCAGCGCGAAATAGGCGCTGCCGACCAATGCGATGCCGAAGGCGCTGCCCATCTGCAGCACGGTCTTGAGGATGCCGCTTGCCGCCCCGGCATGGCGACGGTCCACCCGCGCCAGCGCCACCGGTGAGACCGGGCCGGACAGCGTGCCCATGCCGACCCCTGCCAGCAGCAGTGCCGGCATCAGCAGGGCCAGCCCCGGCCCGCCAAGAGCGATCCAGCCCAGCGACGCCACGTCGGCCACGATCAGCGCCAGCGATGCCCCGACCATCACCCACTTGCCCATCCGGGCGAGATAACGCCGCCCGAGAAAGCCCATGCCGATCATCACCCCGGCGCTGAACGGAATGTGCACCAGCCCCGTTTGCAGCGGCGAATAGCCGAGCCGCGATTGCAGCGCATGGGCGAACACGAACAGGAAGCCGGTATTCGCAGCCGAGAAGATGAGGCCGATCAGCGCACCTGTCCGGAACAGGCCGTTGTGCAGCAGTTCCGGATCGAAGATCACCGGCTTGCCCGACCTCGCCCGGCGATTGAGCCCGGCCCACGCCGCCCACATCAGCAGCGGCGATGCGGCCAGCAGCGCAAGGCTGGCAGTATCGAGCCCGGCATGCTCGCCCCGCACCAGCGGGAACAGCATGGCCGCCAGCGCCGCTCCGAACGCCAGCGTGCCGATGACGTCGATCTTGGCGCCCTTGTGCGCGATCTCGCGGGGGAGATAGCGCCACCCGGCCGCGAACGCTGCGATGCCGATCGGCAGATTGATCAGGAACACCGTGCGCCAGCCGAGCCCGGCGATATCGGCCGAGATCAGCAGTCCGCCGATGATCGGCCCGGCAATGCCCGCAAGCCCGCCGATGACGCCGAACCACGCCAGCCGCCCAATGCGCTCGACCGGATCGTAGAGGATCTGAATCACCGCCATGACCTGCGGCGCCATGATCGCGCCTGCCGCCCCTTGCAGCACGCGCGCCGCAATCAGCAGATGCGGGTCAGCCGCCGCCCCGCACAGCAGCGAGGCCAGCGTAAAGCCGGCGACGCCAGTCAGGAACATCGCTCGTCCGCCGAAGATGTCGCCCAGACGCCCGCCGAGGATCAGCAGAAGCCCGAACGCCAGCGAATAGCCCGCCGCGATCCACTGCGCGGCGCTGCCGCCGAGGTCCTGCCCGCGTGCGGCGAAGTCTGCCTGCATGGCCGGCAGCGCGGTGTTGATGATCGTCACGTCGACGATCTCCAGCACCAGCGCGGTGATCAGCGTGAAGAAGGCGAGGCTTTTCTGCCTCTCGGTCATGCTGGCTATCGTGGCCACCTCAGATTGCGCCCTCGCGCAGCATCTTCACCGCCGCATCGCAGGCCCGCGCCGTCAACGCCATGTAGGTCAGCGACGGGTTCTGGCAGGCGGACGAGGCCATCTGCGCGCCATCGGTGACGAACAGGTTGGGAATGTCGTGCGACTGGCTCCACTTGTTGAGGACCGAGGTCTTCGGGTCGAGGCCCATGCGCGCGCCGCCCATCTCGTGGATCGCGGTGCCGCCGGGTCCGGGCTGGTCGAGGCCCATGATCACGTTGCCGCCCGCTGCGGTCATCATCTCGGCAGCATCGGCCTTGGCCTGTGCAAGCGCAGCCTGCTCTTCCTTGCCGAACGCGAAATCGACGTGGAGCTGCGGGATGCCGAAGCGGTCGGTCTTGACCTTGTCGAGCGTGAGGCGGTTGCTGTCACGCGGCACGCAGTCGGCAAAGGCGACCAGCACCATGCGCCACATGCCGGGCTGGTGCAGCTTGTCCTTCAGTTCGGCGCCGATCCCCGCCTCGCGCTTGCCCGCGCCCCAGTTGCTCTGCAGCGCACCACCCTGGAACGAGAAGCCGCGCGTGTGGCCGACGCCGTCCATCGTATCCATGTTGCGATACCGCGCAATGATCGCGCCGGTCGGGCGATTGCCGAAGGTCGTGCGAGCGTTGAACTGCGGGAACAGCGCGATTGTCGACAGTGTGTTGGCATGGTCCATGATCTGGGTGCCGAGCACGCCGCTCGAATTGGCAAGCCCGGTCGGCATTGCCTCGCTGCGCGAATTGAGCAGGAGGTGGACCGAGTTGAAGGCTCCGGCATTGAGGAACACCAGCCGGGCTGTCACCGACCCGCGCGTGCCATCCTTCGTGTTGACATAGCGCACGCCGTTAACGCGCTTGGTCTTCGGATCGTAATCCACCGCCTCGACGATGGCATCGGTCACGACTGTCAGGTTGCCGGTGGCCTTGGCTGCCGGAAGCGTGCTCGACTGCGTGGAGAAGTACGCGCCGAACGAGCAGCCACGCGTGCAGATCGCGCGGTTCTGGCATTCCGAGCGGCCTTCTTCGGGCTTGGCCACGGTCATGTTGGCGGTGCGGCCGATGGTCAGGCAGCGACCGTACTTGTCGGCCACGACCTTGCGCACGTGCTCTTCCACCACGTTCAGCTTCATGCCGGGCTGGAACTTGCCATCGGGCAGCTGCGGCAGACCTTCCGGGCTGCCCGAAACGCCGATGAACTCCTCGACCTTGTCATACCACGGCGCCAGATCTGCGTAACGGATCGGCCAGTCGGTGCCGTGGCCATCGCGCTTGTTCGCGCCGAAATCGTAGTCCGACCAGCGATAGGACTGGCGGCCCCAGGTCAGTGACCGCCCGCCGAGCTGGTAGGAGCGGAACCACTTGAAATCGGTATCCGAGCCGGTCGAGTAGGGGTTTTCCTTGTCGTTGACGAAGTGCCCTTGTGTGAACTCGTTGAAGTGGCGGTTCTTCATCTGGACCTGGTATTCGCGGGCATAGAGCGCCGCATCGCCGAGGCCCCGGAACGGCATTTCCCAAGGGGCCTTGTTCTCGGTCTCGTACTCGCCGTGGACGATCTCGCGCCCGCGCTCGATCATCAGGACCTTGAGGCCCGCCTGCGTCAGTTCCTTGGCCGCCCAGCCGCCGGTGATACCGGAGCCGACCACGATCGCGTCGAATTGCATGTCAGTCAGTCCTTATCCGAAGTCGACCGCGGTCCAGTCGTTGGAAATCGCCCTGAAATCGGGCGTCAGCGGCAGGTCGGGATCGAAACGCCCCGGCACCGGCTCGTAGCGCAGCTCCTGTGCCCCACCGACTTCGCTGGTGTAGTAACCCGTCAAGATCAGGCCCTTGATCGCCTTCCACGGGCTTTCACTCTCCCGGCTGGCAAAGGCTTCCGCATCGAGTGCCTTCACGGCCGCAAAGCGTTGCGCTGCCGGCACCTTGAGGAAGCTGCCACCAGCCCGCCCGTCGAGTTCCTTCTCAAGCCACGCGACATGCCGGATCGAGCCATCGTTGCGCGCAAACCGGGCATAGGCAGTCGGGTCCTTGAGCGGCGAGCGCGAGCCATCGAGCCCGTGCGCCAACGCGAGGATCGCGAAATCGCCTGCGCCCACATCACCCGCTCCCGGGGTTGCCGAACGCGGGATCACCAGCTGGCTGACCTCCTTCATCATCAGGCGCTGCCGGTCGCTCGGCGCATCTTCCGATTCGAGCCGGGTCAGGCTTACGGCTGCGGCGGGCACGCCGAGCGCCAGAGCGATCAGCGCCGAGGCACTGACAAATTCGCGGCGATTCCAGCCGCGCTGCGGATCATTCTGCATCACCGATGCCTCTCCCGGCGCGCGGATGACCGCACGCATGCAATATAGAATGAATACTCTAATTTGGATGTGCGGCGCAAGGCCCTTCCTGCATCCGACCCATCTTATTGATCAGTGATTAATCTAGCGCTTTTCGCAGATTTCGCAAAGGGCGTGAATGATCGCGCGGACGATCTCGTCCTTCAGGCTGTAGAAGCGCACTTGCGCTGCCACGCGGCTGTCGACCACACCTTCATCGCGCAGGCGCGCCAGGTGCTGCGATACTGCCGATTGCGAAAGGCCGGTCAGTTCGACCAGCTCTGTCACCGAAACCTCGCCTTCGTCCATCCGGCAAAGCATCAGCAGGCGCTCGGGATGGCTCATCGTGCGCATCCGGCCCGCCATGGCGGCGGCATTCTGCTTCAGGTCGGCAAGGCTGGCAGGCTTCATAAGCTCAGCAGATAACGCCGATTGCGCCACACACAAGACCGCGACATCAACTAAATTACACTTGCCTTATATTAGTTATAAATTATATAAAGGGGCAAAGGAGTCTTCCGATGTCCGACCATGCCCTCATCACCGCCACCGTCCAGATCAGCGCCGCCCGTGCCTCGGCAGCGGCGCCCATCGTCGCAACCTTCTTCGACGAGGCGACTTTCACTGCGACTCATGTCGTCCATGATCCCGCCACCCTGCGCGCCGCGGTGATCGATCCGGTGCTCGATTTCGACCAGGCCTCGGGCCGCACCAGCCATGCCTCGGCCGATCGCGTGATTGCCCATGTCGAAGCTCACGGCCTGACGGTCGACTGGCTGCTCGAAACCCATGCTCATGCCGATCACCTCTCGGCCGCGCCCTATCTCAAGGAAAGGCTTGGCGGTCAGATCGTCATCGGCGCGGCCATCCGCACCGTGCAGGACGTGTTCGGCAAGGTCTTCAACGAGGGCCCGGCCTTCGCCCGTGACGGCAGCCAGTTCGACCTGCTGATGGACGATGGCCACACTTTCCGCGTCGGCGAAATCGCAGCCATGGCACTGCACGTTCCCGGCCACACCCCGGCATGTCTCGCCTATGTCATCGGCGATGCCGTGTTCGTCGGCGATACGCTGTTCATGCCGGACTACGGCACCGCCCGTGCCGATTTCCCCGGCGGCGACGCGCGTACGCTCTACCGCTCGATCCGCCGCCTGATGGCCTTGCCGGACGAGACGCGCGTGTTCCTGTGCCACGACTACAAGGCCACCGGCCGCGACCAGTTCGTCTGGGAGACGACCATCGGCGCCGAGCGCACTGCCAACGTCCACGTCCACGAAGGCGTCAGCGAGGACGCGTTCGTCGCCATGCGCGAAGCCCGCGATGCCACGCTCGGCATGCCGAAGCTGATCCTGCCCTCGATCCAGGTGAACATGCGCGCAGGGCACCTGCCAGAGCCCGACAGCAACGGCGTGCGTTACCTGCGCCTGCCGGTTGATCTCCTGTGATCTTCGACCTGCAACACCTGCTGGCGAGCCTGTCCGGCGTGATCGTCGGCTTCGTCCTCGGGCTGGTCGGCGGCGGAGGCTCGATTCTTGCCGTGCCGCTGATGGTCTACGTCGTTGGCGTCGCCAGCCCGCACCTTGCCATCGGCACGAGCGCGCTGGCCGTGGCGGCGAACGCCCTGTCAGGCCTCGCCAGCCACGCCCGGGCGCGCAATGTCAACTGGCGCTGCGGCGGCATGTTCGCCACAGCCGGCGTGCTCGGCGCACTTGGCGGGTCGACCGTCGGCAAGGCATTCGACGGCCAGAGCTTGCTTGCGCTGTTCGCACTGCTGATGCTGGTCGTCGCCTTCTTCATGTGGCGTGGGCGTGGCAACGAGGGGATCGAGGGCGTGGTCTGCAACCGCGACAACCTGCCCCGCGTGCTGACGTTCGGTGCTGGCACAGGTCTGCTTTCGGGCTTCTTCGGCATCGGCGGCGGCTTCCTGATCGTGCCCGCGCTGATCGCGAGCACATCGATGCCCATCGGCCGAGCCATCGGCACTTCTCTGGTGGCGGTGAGCGCATTCGGGCTGGCGACCTCGCTGAACTATGCAGCCTCGGGCATGCTCGACTGGCCGCTTGCCATTGCGTTCATTGCAGGCGGGATCGTCGGCACGGTGCTTGGCACCAAAGCGTCGGCCCGCCTTGCCGCGAGCAAGGGCACGCTCAACACGCTGTTTGCCGGGCTGATCGTGCTGGTCGCGCTCTACATGCTGGCAAGGAGTGTACCTGCGCTGATCACCTAGGTCTCCGCACCGGGCGCAGGCGTCTCGACCAGCTCGGCGATCTCGAAGGCAAAGCTCTTCCAGCCACGCATTTTCGCCGCTTCCTGCGCCGGCGCCCGCTTTTTGCGCGCCTCGGCCAGCGATCTGGCATGGCCCCAGAACACCTCGGTCCTGCCGTTCTCAAGCTCGGCGACGATCCGCCAGTAGTGCGTGAAGCTGTCGGTCGTCGGTCCGATGGTCTTCACGTAACCATCGGGCATCGTCGCAGTCAGGTATCGGCGCTTGCGCTTGCTCATCGACCCTCTGTGCCGCGATGCTCCTCGGCAAGCAATCAGCCAAGGCGAACCACCAAAGCAAACCGGCGGGACGTTTCCGCTTGCGCGCAAGCCCCGGAGAAACTAGGGGCCGTCACCAGTCGGGGAGTAGCGCAGCCTGGTAGCGCATCTGGTTTGGGACCAGAGGGTCGTAGGTTCGAATCCTATCTCCCCGACCACTTCTGGAAAATCGTTGGCGTACTGCTGACATGATCTTGCTGAGCCAGGCGTCGCCTGACTTGCACTTCCCCCACAGCCAGCTGACTTGATCGGTGAACGTCAGAAGTCGGGACGCCTCACGCCCCACGCAGCAAGGCCACGTTGTCCTCGATCATCTGGCGCACCGATCGTGCCTTGCGCCCGGTGAGCCTCTCGACGTCATCGGTGCAGAGCTCGAGGAACCCTTCGCGGATCGCGCGGCCGAAGCTGACCATGTCGTCGCTGTTCCACGGAATGCCGGCGACTTCGAGATCATCGACCGGGCGGCGCGGGATGCCCATGGCGTCGAACATAGTGTACTGGCCTTCGTCATCCAGCGAGACGTATTCGACCACCCGCCCCGTGACCTCGGCCATGATCGCCGCCACCTCGCCAAAGGTCTGCAATTCCGGCCCGGTGATGTTGTAAATCTTGCCGTCGTGGCCCTCGCCGGAAAGCACCGCCACGGCGCTTTCGATACAGTCGTCGCGCCAGACCATGGCCTCGCGGCCTTCCCCGGCGTTGGAGAACCACTTGCCGCTCTGCATGACGCCCGGCCCTGCCATCAGGATCATGGCGTCGGCATAGTGCGCATCACGCAGCATGGTCCAGCCGCAGCCAGAGGCGCGGATCAGGCGTTCGGTCTCGATATGATCGTGCCGCACCTCGGCGGGGTTGGCGGGATCATCGATGCCGATGAAGCTGGTGTAGACCACATGCCCAACGCCCGCTGCCGCCGCAGCATCGATCGCCGCCTTGTGCTGCACCACGCGCGCCCCGACCCGCGTGCCGGAGATCAGCAGCATCCGCTCCGCCCCCTGCACTGCCTGCTCCAGCGTTTCGGGCTTGTCGAAATCGCCATAGCGCACGATGCAGCCCTGGGCGGCGCGGTCGGCCAGCTTCTCCGGCTTGCGCGTGATCAGGATAAGGTCGCTTGCCCGCCCTTGCGCAATCAGCCGATCGGTGACGCCACGGCCATAATTGCCCGAAGCTCCGGTAATGACGATGCGGCTCATCTCAAACGATCCTCTCGAACACCCTGCTCCCCCGCGCAGGCGGGGGCCTCAGTCGGTTTACACGAATCTTCCTTAGCAACACCGAGGCCCCCGCCTGCGCGGGGGCGCCGCGTTAGGCGGCACCATCCAGCTGCGCCTGCGGCACCCACCAGCCGTGCACTTGCGGACGCAGCCGCGTCGGGATGTGGACCTTTGCCACCGGCCCTGCACCGATGTTCCCGGCATCAACCACCCAGGCTTCGTGGACGAACTGGTTGTCGCCGGTCTGCTGGTCCATGATAAACACCAGCCAGCCGTCCTTCGCAGGGTCAGCAGCAGGCACGTGCACCGGCTCGTTGAACCCGGCCATCGGCGGCAAAGCGAGCGCGTTGGTTACTTGGGGAGCGGCGGTGTCCATCCCGTCCAGCCGCAGCAGCATGTTGAAGCTGACACCCACCGGCCCTGCAAACAGCGGCGGCCCCTGCAGCTGCGGGTTCATCGAGAGCATGAAGCCGGTCTTGTAGGGGCGCCCCTGCAGCTTCGCCGGGATGACCGGAAAATCGCCCGGAGGCCCGATGATCGTCTCCGTCACCTCGCCGCCGTCCGCTTTCGGGTCGA
Source organism: Novosphingobium sp. (assembly GCA_041639335.1). Classification (GTDB taxonomy): domain Bacteria; phylum Pseudomonadota; class Alphaproteobacteria; order Sphingomonadales; family Sphingomonadaceae; genus Novosphingobium. The sequence continues at coordinate 5,709 of JBEQCK010000072.1, read as the reverse complement.
CCGTCCACCGCGTCAGCGCGCCTCTCACGTCCTGCGGGCCCATGTGGATGCCCGAAGGCTCGCGGATGAAGGCGAAGGCGTTGGTGTTGTTGAGGCAGGCATCGAAGTGGAGCATGCCGTCTGCATCCTCCCACGCATTCATCATGTGGTACGAATGGCAGCCCTTCGGCCCCTTGAACCACTTGATTTCACTCACATCGCCATAACGCGGCATCACGCCCAGCCAGCTCTCCAGCTCCGGCTCATGGTGCCAGTGCTCCCCGCCAGCCTTCAGCCGATCAAGGTCGGCGGTGGTCGGGTAGATCGGGAACAGCGCGTAGTTCTCGCTGATCGTGAAATCATGCATCATCGCGCAATAGGGCGCATCGAACCACTGCTCGTTCTTCAGTTCGCCGTCCGCGCCGACCACGCAATAGGCCACCTTGGTCGAAGCCTGCCCGTCCGCCTCGTAGCCATAGAAGAACAGCTCACCGGTCGCGGCATCGATCCGCACGTGCGCGGTCATCGTCTCGCTCTTGAGCGCGCCGCCGAAGTCGTAGGAACCAAGCGTCGCCAGCGTCTTCGGGTCGACGCGATAGGGCCGCCCGTCCTCCTTGGCCATCAGCAGGCGTCCGGCGTGCCACACCGGCGTGGTGTTCGCCACGGTGCGGTCCACGCCCTGCACCGAAGGGTCATCGGTGAACGGGTTGCGGTACTTGCCGAACAGCGCCTTGCCCGCCGCCTTCTCGGCCTTGTAGCGCGCGGTTTCCACGAACTTCATGATGAAGTCCGCCGTGCCATCGCCATTGAACGACAGGCGGCTGACCATGCCATCGCCCGACAGGGTGTGGTCATTGTCGAACATCGGCGGAAAGGCGGGATCAGGCACGGCGCGATAGAAGCTGCCGCGCACTTCTGCCGGCAGCTCGCCCTCCACCTTCAGCCCGCGCAGTTCCACTTCCTGCCCCACCGGCTCGTTCGCGCCGGTGAAGTAGATCGTCTGCGGATACGCACCCATGACCACACCTCACCCTATCATTTGTTACGGTATGTGTAGCGCAATGCGCGCCGCATTCAAGCCCACCAATAGGCCGTCGCGCGCATTTCGATGCTCACCCGTGGCGGCGCGTCGTCGGGGCAATCAGGCAGGTCGAACGCGACGTGCGGGACGTGATGCGCGCGGGCAGGATCACTGTCGTTGGTCTTGAACAGGACCGCCTCGTCGATGGTCATCTGCGAGAACCAGTGCCAGCGGTGCGCCGCACTGTGGGCCACCACCAGCCCTTCGAACGACCACTCCGGCTGCCCCGGCGCATCGAACACGGCATCGGCAGCGATCAGGTCCTCGGGCGCAAGACTGCGCGCATCGCAGAACGCCAGCGGCACGTCCTGCGGCGGCGGCGAAATCGCGCGCCAGACATTGTAATGCGCGCACCTGAGGTAGGACCGCCCGCCCGCCCCTCGCTCGGCAAAGGCACGGGCCGTCGCATCGGATATGTCGATGTGCGCAAAGCGCGCCGGCATCGAATTGTCGAGGCTTCCCGCCTTGCCGCTCCTCTCGGAAAAGCGCAGCAGCCCCGGCGCGCCGACGTGGACGAAGTCCGCCCCCGTCTGCGCCTGCACCAGCTCCTCGATCTCACGCATGTGGACGCGGGCAACCTGTTCGCGGTCGGCGAAATCGGTGACGGCGCTCCTGTGCGGCACGACCTCGAAACCTTCGCGGTCGATGCTGGTCCCAAGCCCTCTTGCATCAGTCATCGCCATCGGCACCGGCACGATGTCCACCTCGTCGCGCTCGTGCGCGTTGGCATAGTAGCGCGGCCGCGCGAACTTGCGGCCCGAATAGGCGATCAGTGCTTCCATCCTCTTCTCCTTGGCGGCCTGCTTTTGGTGCAGGTCCGCGCTATGCCCACCCCCGCCCCCTCCCGCCTGCGGGAGGGCCTCGAGACTTGGGTCTGCGCATCAGGCCCTAGTCGCAGCGGGGTGGGCAGCAGCGCCACCCCAACGAAAAAGGCCCGCCGTTTCCAGCGGGCCTTCCTCAAATCAACCAGCGGCCAGCTGCTGTTCCAGCTCGCCGAGCACGCGGTAGCAGTCGAACACCTTCTGCACCGAGCTGTTCGGCTCGCGGCCCTCGCGGATCGCGGCGATGAACTCGCGGTCCTGCAGTTCGATGCCGTTCATGCTGACGTCGACCTTCGAAACGTCGATCGGCTCTTCCTTGCCGTTCACCAGATCGTCGTAGCGCGCGATGTAGGTCGCGGTGTCGCCGATGTAGCGGAAGAAGGTGCCAAGCGGCCCGTCGTTGTTGAACGACAGCGACAGCGTGCAGATTGCGCCGCTCTCGCTCTTCAGCTGGATCGACATGTCCATGGCAATGCCAAGCTCGGGATGGATCGGCCCTTCGACGGCGTTGGCCTTGACGATCTTGCCAGCCTGATAGGCGAACAGGTCAACCGTGTGCGCGGCGTGGTGCCACAGCAGATGGTCGGTCCACGAACGCGGCTCGCCCTTGGCGTTGATGTTGCGGCGACGGAAGAAGTAGGTCTGCACGTCCATCTGCTGGACGTTGAACTCGCCCGCCTTGATCCGGTTGTGCACGAACTGGTGGCTGGGGTTGAAGCGGCGGGTGTGGCCGACCATGCAGACCTTGCCGGTCTCTTCCTGAACGCGCAGCACTTCCTGCGAATCCGCCCAGCTGTCGGCCAGCGGGATTTCCACCTGCACGTGCTTGCCGGCCTTCATGCAGGCGATCGCCTGCGAGGCGTGCATCTGCGTCGGCGTGCACAGGATCACCGCGTCCACGTCATCGCGGGCCAGTGCGTCCTCAAGCTCGGTCGAGGAGTGCTTGGCACCGTACTTGGCGGCGACGGCGGCAGCCTGTTCGCCGGTGCGGCTGATGATCGAGGTGATTTCGACGCCGTCGATATTCTTCAGGCCGTCGAGGTGCTTTTCGCCGAACGCGCCGGCGCCTGCCAGGGCTATGCGCATGTCTGTTCCCTTTCTTGAAAAAGGACCGGGCGGCTGTGGAGCCGCCCGGCAAGGGTGGATGGGGTAAACGTCAGTCCGCCGGTTCGAGCACGATGTGCCCGATCGCGGTGTTGCTGCACGGAATGTGGTAATGGCGGTTGAGCGTTTTCACGCTCTTGCCAAGCGCACCGCGCATGATCAGCCACATGACCATCTCGATGCCTTCCGAGCCGGTCTCGCGCAGATATTCGATGTGCGGGATGTGGCGGACGTCGTCGTTGTCCGATGCCAGCATGTCGAGAAACTTGTTGTCCCACTCGCGGTTCAGCAACCCGGCGCGCGGGCCCTGAAGCTGGTGGCTCATGCCGCCCGTGCCCCAGATCTGCACGTTGAGGTCTTCCGGGAAGCTTTCCACCGCGCGAGCGATAGCCTCGCCCAGCGCCCAGCAGCGGTTGCCCGAGGGCACCGGATAGGTCACGACGTTGACGGCCAGCGGCACGACCTTGCACGGCCACTTCTCGGGCTGGCCGAACATCATCGACAGCGGCACGGTAAGCCCGTGGTCGACATCCATCTCGTTGATGATGGTCATGTCGAAGTCTTCGAGGATCAGGCTCTGCGCGATGTGCCAGGCAAGGTCGGCATGGCCTTCCACGTCGGGCACCGGGCGCGGACCCCAGCCTTCGTCGGCCGACTTGTAGTGCTCGCCGCAGCCGATCGCGAACGTCGGGATGATGTTCGCGTCAAAGGCCGATGCGTGGTCGTTATAGACGAGGATGACGACGTCGGGCTTCTCGCGCTTTTCCCATTCGCGGGTCCATTCATATCCGGCGAAGATCGGGCCGAAGTAGTCGTCCTGCCACTTGCCCTGATCGACAGCGACACCCAGCAGCGGAACGTGGCTGGAGCCAACGCCAGCGGTAATCTTGGCCATCTCAATAGCCCCCTTTGATCGAGCGGTTGCCTTCGGGCTTGCGGCCGCCATCCAGCATCATCTGGCGATATTCCGGCCAGGTCATGTCGGTCATCGTGCTGACCGCCTCGGCGAACGGCAGTCCGTCCGACGAGAACAGCTTCGACAGGAAATAGACGTTGCCGCCAAGGTCGAGCAACGCGTTGTAATCACGCCGCAGCAGCGCCTGCTTGGCCTCTTCGCTGATCTTCCATTCGTCGAGATAGGCACGCTCGTCGGCCTTGAACCGTTCGCGGTTCTCCGGCTTCATCAGGCTCATCGCGAACTGGTTGATCCAGTAACCCATGCGCGCGCGCTTGGCAGTGAACACGCGGGTGCCCGGAATGTCCTCGAACTCGGCGAGGTATTCGTGGATGTTCTGGGTCGGCTTGGCTGTTTCAGTCACAGGCCCCTCTCCTTCAGCTTGGCGTCGAGGCGCGGGAACACGCGACGCGCGTTGCCCTCGAAGATCGCGTGGCGTTCAGCATCGCTGATGTCGAGCGCGTCGACATAGCGCTTGGTGTCGTCGAAATAGAAGCCGGTGGTGGGATCGATGCCGCGCACCGCGCCGACCATTTCCGAACCGAACAGGATGTTCTTGTTCTCGATCACGTCGGCCAGCAGGTCGATGCCGGGCTGGTGATAGACGCAAGTGTCGAAGAACACGTTGTTCATCAGGTGCGTGTCGAGGCCGGGCTTCTTCAGCATGTCGGCCAGCCCGCGATAGCGTCCCCAGTGATAAGGCACCGCGCCGCCGCCGTGCGGGATGATGAAGCGCAGCGTCGGGAACCGGCTGAACAGATCGCCTTCCAGAAGCTGCATGAAGGCGATGGTATCGGCGGCGATGTAATACCCGCCCGTTGCATGCATCGCCGGGTTGCACGAACCCGAGACGTGGATCATCGCCGGAACGTCCAGCTCGCACATCTTCTCGTAGAACGGGAACCAGTATTCGTCCGTCAGCGGCGGATGCTTGAAGTGCCCACCGCCCGGATCGGGATTGAGGTTGCAGCCGATGAAGCCCAGCTCGTTCACGCAACGCTCCAGCTCGCGGATCGAGGACGACATGTCCGCTTCGGGCGACTGCGGCAGCATGCACACGCCCGCGAAGGTCTCGGGGTAGAGCCCGACTACGCGCGCGATCAGGTCGTTGCAGACCTGCGCCCACTTCACCGCAACCGACTGATCGCCAACGTGCGGGGCCATCGCCGAGGCTCGCGGTGAAAAGATCGTCATGTCCGCGCCGCGTTCCTTGAGCAGGCGCAGCTGATTGCTCTCGATCGTCTCGCGGATCTCGTCGTCCGAGATGTCGGGATAGGGCGGGCACTCCGTCCCTGCCTTGAATGCGGCCTTCTGCTTCTCGCGCCACTCGTCGTGCGCCTTTGGCAGCACGGTGTAGTGGCCGTGGCAGTCGATGATCATGGTCATGCGACTTTCGTCCTCTCAGGGTTGAATGCGATTGTCTTGCCTGCCTGCTCGCGCTGGCGGCGCACGGTGCCGCTGGTCATCACCGGCTCTATGCCCAGCGATTCCAGCGTCTTACAGCTCTCTTCCATCTCGGCCGCGCGGCGAAGCCCATGGGTCGTCATGCGCTCGACATTGTACTCCGCGCGCTCGAACCAGCTCTGCGCCTTCTCGCTGGCATCCAGCGAAGACAGCACCTCGTCGACCACGCCCGCTTTCGTCGCCGCGAGCATCATCTCGGCGGTCAGCGCCTCGATGCCCTTGACCATGATCGAGCGGATCATCTTGATCGCGCTGGCCCGGCCAATCTCGTCACCCACCACCTGCGTTCTGGCGAACCCAGATCG
>JBEQCK010000071.1:0-16381 GCA_041639335.1 Novosphingobium sp. | reverse complement strand
CGGCGTGAACTTCACCAGCACCGACCCGTATGGCGCAGCAGGCGGCAACCTGCGCATCCGCGGCTTCGACGGCGCGCGCATCTCGGCCACGTTCGACGGCGTCCAGGTCAACGATTCCGGCAACTATTCGCTCTACACCAACCAGCAGCTTGATTCCGAACTGATCGAGCAGGTCAACATCAACTTCGGCGCGACCGACGTCGACAGCCCCACGGCAAGCGCCGCTGGCGGCACCGTCAACTACCGCACCCGCCTGCCCAAGGAAGAGCTGGGCGCCGCGCTGAACTACTCGCACGGCACGTTCGATTACAACCGCGTGTTCGGCGTGATCGACACCGGCATTTTCACCCCGTTCGGCACCCGCGCGTTTTTCTCGGCCAGCGATACCAAGTACAATCAGTTCCGCGGCCCCGGCGGCATCCACAAGCAGCAGTACAACGCCCGCGTCTACCAGCCGATCGGCGAGAACGGCGATTTCGTCAGCCTCGCCGGCCACTACAACGAGAACCGCAACAACTTCTATCGCCGCGTCGGCCTGAACGACATGCGCAACCTGCTCGGTTCGGCCACGATCCCCGCCGCTGGCAATGCCGTCTCTGCTCCCAACGCGACCGGCGTGATCCTGCCCACCTCGCCGCTTGACCTTGGCAACCTGACCGATGCGCAGCAGCAGACCATCTTCAACTTCAACAACGACGCAACCTGCACCCTGCCGAGCACGGCGGGTGGCCCCGGCCGCCAGTCCGACACTTCGTCTTGCTCCAGCTACTACAACACCTCGATCAACCCGTCGAACACCGGCAACATCCGCTTCAACTCGCGCTTCACCATGAGCGAAAAGCTGATCGCCACGCTCGACGCCAGCTACCAGTACGTTCTGGCCAACGGCGGCGGCACGGCGGTATTTGCTGAAGACGATGCCAACCGCACCGTCTCGGGCGTTTACAACCGCCAGGGCACCCGCATTGGCGCAGGCATTGGCACTGGTGTCGATCTGAACAGCGATGGTGACAAGGACGATCTGGTCCGTCTCTACTTCCCGTCGAACACCCGCACCCACCGCCTCGGTGCCACCTTTTCTCTGCGCTATGAAATGTCGCCTGAGAACACGATCCGCCTTGCCTACACCTGGGACCGCGCCAAGCACCGCCAGACCGGTGAAGCCTCGCGCCTCGATGCATTCGGCAACCCGGTCAACGTCTTTGGTGGGATTGACGATGCCAATGCCGTCAAGGACGCAGCGGGCAACGTGATCCAGAAGCGCGATCGCCTGTCCTATGCAATCCTGCACCAGGTGGCCGGCGAATACATCGGCAAGTACCTTGACGACACGCTGACCATTCAGGCCGGTATCCGCGCACCGTTCTTCCGCCGCAACCTGACCAACAACTGCTGGACCATCGCCGGCAGCTCGAACGATGCCTACTGCACGTCCGAAAGCGATGCCGTGGTCGCCGCCAAGTATCCGGCCTACGGTGCGCCCTACGCCGCCCGCAAGGTCGCCTACAGCGCGGTCCTGCCCAACGCCGGGTTCGTCTACAAGTTCGCGCCGCAGATGAGCGTGTTCGGCAACTTCAGCCAGGGCTTCTCGGCTCCGCGCACCGACAACCTCTATGGGTTCGACGGCGTGAAGATCCAGCCGACCACGCTGGTCAAGCCCGAGCGCACCAACAGCTTCGACCTTGGTGCGCGCTACACCAGCCGCGTTGTTCAGGCCCAGGCCAGCGCATGGTACATCGGCTACAAGAACCGCATCATTTCCAGCCAGGTTCTGCTCGACGATGGCAGCACGCTCAACCTTGACCGCAACGTCGGCCGCGTCCGCAGCTATGGCTTCGATGCCAGCATCGCGGTGCGCCCGGTTGACATGTTCTCGCTATACACCTTCGCGTCCTACACCAATGCAAGGCTCAAGGACGATGTGGTCTCGCCCACCGGAGCGCTGATCTCGCCGACCAAGGGCAAGTTCGTGGCCGAAACGCCCGAGTGGCAGTTCGGCGGCCGCGCCCAGTTCGATCTCGAACCGGTCTCGGTCGGCGCGCAGGTCAAGTACGTCGGCGACCGCTTCCTGACCGACATCAACGACGTGATCGCCCCCAGCTACACCACCGTCGACCTCGATGCCCGCATCAACCTCGGCAAGGTCAACAACAAGGGCGGCGTCTACTTCCAGCTGAACGTGATCAACCTGTTCGACAAGTTCTACATCGGCAACCTGTCGACCCAGGCCGCCGCATCGAACAACCCGCAAGTCGAATTCGGCTCGCCACGCACCGTGATCGGCTCGATCCACTTCGAGTTCTGATCCGACGAGAAGGTTGACCAAAACGGCGCGGGGTGAGGCAACTCACCCCGCGCTTTTTGTTGTTCGGGGCCGGTGTTTTAGCGGGTAGCGCGGCGGCGGCTGTACAGACCCTAATCGCAAAAGCTGCCGTTAAGGATACGACGCCATTGCGGTCATTCCTCACATCCGCAATGATCCGCCTAGTGAGCGATCAAAAGATGAGGGTCTTGCTTGGAGAAGGATTGGAAGTGGGGCCGCATTGGGTTCTTTGCCGGGATCGTTGTCGGCTTGGTGATCATCAAATACCTGAACGCCGTCGGAGAACTCACTGGATGGCTCGCAATTGCAACCTTGGTTGGCCTTGCCTCTCTGCTGGGGACCGGACTTCTGGTCGCTATGAACCGACGTAGCCTTTCCAAGCTTTCAGCCGCTGATCGTCCAGCCCAATTGATCGTCAGACCGATCCACGCCTTCATTGAGACTCCAGAACTGACCCTGATGATGTTTGGCGCTTTTGCCTTAGGAAATCTGGTGTTCTTTGGAGAATTTCGGGGCTGGCAAGCGGCCCTAATTGTAAGCAGCGTCTGGGGCTATGTAATGGCTCTCACGAAAACCGCCTATGTCGGTCCTAGTTGAAGAGATGCACGACGATGGCAGCAATCCACCCCATACACGCCATTCAGCACATACGGTCGGCTCACTCAGACCGGACGTGCGTCCATCCCCGCAACCAGCCGCCCCTGCCACCAAACCTTACTTGTAAACACAGGCGTCCAGCGCATCGTTCTTCACTACCCTGACCTGGCGAGCGATCGAATTGCCATGGCGCCGGGTGAAGCCGCCGGCGCCGTTAACTTCGCGCTCCTTGGGCAGTGGCAGCACGGCAGCAATGCGCGCCGCCTCGACCGGGCTCAGCTTGCGCGCGCTCTTGCCGTAGTAGCGCTGGGCACCCGCCTCGACGCCATAAGTACCGATGCCGGTTTCGGCGACGTTGAGGTAGACTTCCATGATCCGGCGCTTGCCCCAGATCGTCTCGATCAGCACGGTGTACCAAGCTTCAAGACCTTTGCGGAAATAACCGCCGCCCTGCCACAGGAACACGTTCTTGGCGGTCTGCTGGCTGATCGTCGAGCCGCCGCGGATGCGCCCGCCCTTCTGGTTGCGCTTGAACGCCTGCATCATCGCTTCCTGATCAAAGCCGTTGTGCAGGCAGAACTTGCCGTCCTCGCCCGAAATCACTGCCGCCACCATGTCGCGGTCGATGTCGCCCAGCGGGGTCCAGTCCTTGGTGATGGAATGATCGTCCATCAGCATGGTCAGGGTGACCGGCACCGGCACGAACTTGTAGATCACCACCTGAACGACCGAGATGAACAGGAAGGCGGCAATCAGCCGGGCAAGAATCCAGCCGATGCGCCCGATGATTCCGGAGCGTCGGCCAGAGGTGGTGCGGGGGTTCTTCAGATCCTCGAGCATGGACCCAGCCTATCCGCGCCGCACCCGATCTGGCAACGCCTTCGCCGACCTGATCGTCAACTGCTCTGCGAATAACGATGCAGCCGGTCGGCCAGCCGCGCCACCGATGGCACGACGATGCGGCGTCCCTCGCGCGTGACCAGCCCTTCCTTGATCAGCAGCGAAAATTCGCGCGTCACGGTTTCGCGGTTGGTGCCGATGCGCGCGGCAAGTTCGGCCTGGGTCGGAATGCGATTGATCGTGGCGGCGCCGTTCTGGTCCGGTTCGCCTGCCAGTCGCAGCAATTCTGCCTGCAGGCGCGGCCCGACGCCCATCGTCGAAAGCTCGTAGATGCGGTTGGTCAGATAGCGGACCTGGTGCGAAAGGTACCGCGCCAGCCACAGCGACAGTACTGGCTCCACGCCCAGCAGGCCGGTAAAGGTCGGCCCGGGGATGACCAGCAGCGTGCTGTTCTCTACCGCGACCACGTCGGCCGAGCGCGGCTCCCCGTCGATCGCGGCGAGTTCCCCGAACATCTCCCGCGCGCCGATGGCACGGAGCACCGTCTCGCGCCCCTGCGCCGAAACGAGCGAGACACTGACGCTCCCTTCCAGCACGACATACACATCAGTCGCAGGCAGACCCACCGCAAGCAGGACCTGGCCCTTGCGCACGCGCATCTGCCGCCCGTGAAGAGCAAGAACTGCCTGGACATCATCCGGCACCATAAGGATCGAACTGGACACAGATATCACCGTTCCCGCGGCATCTCACGGCGAAGGCTTAGAGAATGTGCGGCAAATCACAAGGGGCCGGTGCGCTGGCCGACGGACGTCTCACGCCGGCGGGCGGCATAGAGAGCGGCCCGACACTTCCACCGTTTCCGGCCTGTTGCCGGGGACGAACGACCGAGGCCAATGCAGCGCTATCTCATCTGGAAATCCGGCCCCGGCCCCCTGCAGGTCGAATTCCGGCGCGTGGGCGAGGCCATCCTGCGCCCGTCGCTGCAGATCGTGACGCCAACCGGTTCCGATCCCCTGCCGCGGCAGGACGATTGCGATGTCGCACGCTTCTCGCTTTCGGACGAGGATGTCGAGCGCGTGCTTGCGGCGCGGGATGGACTGCGCCCGCCCTGCCTCATGCTGCAATGCGATGCCTTCCTCGGCCTCGCGTGCGACCAGCGGCGCTGGGGCTGGTCCATCCGCGTCTCGCGCCAGGGCGAGGCTCTGCCATGCTATGACCTTGACGGCACGGCCCTGCCGCTGCGCCGCGACGGCTTTACCCGGGCGCAGTTGCAACGCATCCCGGAACGCTCAGGCATGGCGCGCAGCCACCAGATCATCGGCCTGTCATGACCGGCAGTGCGACAGCACATGCCACACGTCCCTGCCGATTCTCGTTGCGATTCAGTCAACAACCTGAATATCTGCCATTGTCAGTCGGTTCGGCGCGAGATTCGACCGGACTGTCATGGGGGCGAAAGACAACAAGGTGCGGGCCGAGGGACTCGATACTGACACCGGACAACCGGTGCAGCCCATTGCCGGGGAAGCGAACGGGCGGGCGCCCTCGCTGTCCGGCGATGTCGAGGCTGTGCGCTTTGCGACCGTGCTTTTCGCCGATATCGTCGGCTCCACCCGGCTCATTTCCGTGCTCGATCCGGAAGACGCCCGCGACGTTCTTGACAGCACGATCAGCCTCATCCGCACGGCGATCCACGATTTCGACGGCATGGTCGTGCGCGTCCAGGGCGATGGCGTAATGGCCGTGTTTGGCGTGCATCCGGCGGTGGAGGACCACCCCTTGCGCGCCGCGCTTGCCGCACGCGCCATTGTCGAGCGCATGCGCACCGGGCCTTCGGGCATTCTCCCGGCACCGCGCGCGCGCGTCGGCCTCCATTCCGGGCCGATCCTGCTGCGCCGTCAGGACAACGATTTCGGTAGCATCCTCGATGTCGTCGGCCACGCCACGCACGTTGCCGGGCAGATCGAAAAGCTCTCGCCTCCGGCAAGCGTGGCGATCTCGGCCACCACCGTTTCGCTTATCGCCGAATCGTGCCAGCTGCAGCCGCTCGGCACGATCACCAGCGAGATCGACCAGCGCGGCGAAGCGGTCTTCGAACTCACTGCGATTGACCTTGAAGGCGGGGACCGCATTCCCGTGAAGGGCAATGCCACCAGCCCGCTGATTGGCCGCGATGTCCAGCTCGAAGCGGTCAAGGCGCTGATTTCCGGCCATACTGGCGCCGCGTTGTGCATCGTCGGCGAAGCCGGGATGGGCAAGAGCCGCCTGCTTCTCGAAGGTGCGCGCCTCTCGGCAGGCTTCGGCGTGACGACGCTGGTGGTGCGGGGCAACGCCTTGCTCGCGCCGGTGCCATTCGGTTGCCTTGGCGGTCCTGTCCGCCACCTGATGGAACTGTTGCAGCCCCTGCTGGCCGACGTGGCCTCCGCAGCCGCGCTGACGGCAGACCAGGCCGAATGCCTGCAGGGCCTCATCGACAACGGCCAGAAGTGGCTGGCACATCTCGCTCCGGGCGACCGCAACCGCATCGCGACCCAGACGATCCTGCGCCTGTTCCAGCTCGCCGTGGTCCACGTTCCCCTGCTGCTGCTGGTCGACGATGGCCAGTATCTCGATCGCGAAAGCCTTTCGGTGCTCACCGGCATCAGGGATGGCCGCATCATGACGATGCTTCTGGCCGGACGGCCGGAAGCGCGCACCAGCCTCGCCCAATGCTGCGATCAGGTGATGAACCTCGATCCGCTCGGCCCCCGCGCCGCGCGCAGCCTTGTCGCGATGATCAACCGCTTCGCTCCGCTTGACGAAGCCACCATCGAGCGAATTCTCGACCGGGCACAGGGCCTGCCGCTCGCCTTGCAGGAATTCGCGGTCAGCGCACAGGGAGAGGACGGCACCGAACCGGCAGAGCTGTCGGCCCGCATCCCGGCACGGCTCGATGCCCTGCTCGGCGCCCGCCTCGCCGCGCTTGACGATGATGCGACGCGCCTGTGCCAGTTCTGCGCAGCACTTGGCCCTATCTTCCCGGTGAGCCGCCTGCAGCAGGGTGCCGCACTCGTCTGCCGCAATCCTTCCGGCGCAATTGCCCGGCTGGTCGAAGCGCGGGTGGTGGAATTCGCCGTGGCCAACCAGGCGCGGTTCACCCACCAGCTGGTGCAGGAAGCGGCCTATCGCACCATGCCCCGCCGTCGGCGCACCATGATGCACGCCAGGGCGCTCGAACTGCTCACCACGCAAGCCTCATCATCGCAGGAGGCCGAGGTTGCCAGCCATGCCGAACTTGCGACCCACGCCGAAAAGGCCGGCCTGCCGCAGCGCGCCCTCGGGCATCTCTGGGATGCCTGCCAGCAGGCATTGAGCCTCGCGGCGATCGATTCCGTGCGCCAGCTCTACCTGCGCGCGCGTGAAATGGCGGCACGCCTCGAACCCGCCGCTGCCGCCATGGAACGGGCGCGCTTCTCGCTGCTCGCCTTCGATACGCTGCAGCAACTCTCGCAAGAGCAGATCACGCGCGAAGACATGGTCCTCCTGGCCGAAGGCACCGTCGACATGGGCCCCGGCATCCGCACCGTGGCGCGGATCAACATGGCGCTGCTCGACTGGATCGATGGCGCTCCGCTTCAGGGGGAGGCCTGGCTGGCCCGCGCCGAGGCCGACCTCGACGCGCATGACAGCTTGCCCCGCCGGACATATGCCGATCTCGCCGCAGCCTATCTCGCTTTCTCGCAAGCCCGCCCGCGTGCGGCAATCGCGCGGATCGAACGTCTGGGCAACCGGCTGGACGATGGACAGCGCGGATCGACCTTCGGCGCGGTCGTGGTGATCCCCCACGTGCTCGCCCGCGCTTTCGGCGCGTGGTATCTCACCGATCTGGGCGATATCGCCAAGGCACGCTCGTGGGTGGCCGAGGCGCTCAACCTTTCGCGCCGCTATGCCCACGCCTATTCCAAACTGCTTGCCGATCTCGCCCATGGCTACCTGCATTATCGCGAGGGCAGGTTCGAACGGGCCCTTGGCATGTTGCGCGGCGCCTATGCCGATTGCCTGCACCATCATTTCCTCGGCTTCGAACCAGCCAGTGCAAGCTGGCTTGCGCTGACCCTGATCGAACTTGGCCAGTTGCACGAAGCCGAAGCCGTCCTGACGGAATCGGTCGCGCGTGGCCACTTCCGGCAGGTCCGCACTTCTGCGACATACTACCTGCACGAGGCCCGCGCCCGCCTTGCCATGGCGCAGGGAAAGGTGGTGCAGGCCGCCGATCTTGCTGCCGAGGCTCTCGAACACTGCCGCTCGTGCGGAGAAGCGATGCACGAATTGCACGCGCTGGTGCTGTGCCGCGAGGTTGAGGCGCAGACCGGTATGGCCGTGTGGGGCGCGCAGGATGTGCCAACCGCCGATCTCGCCAGCAGGATCGACGAACTCGGCCTCGCTTGCCTGCAACGCCGGCTCGTCGCCATCGAGGATCGCATCGCATGAATCAGCAGGCCGTGCTTGCCGCAGCGTCAGCCCGGTTGTTCCAGCCCGGCGCGCCCGCGCTGCTCCGCTGCGCCGAGCTGGACAAGGGCGGCATTCGTGTCTTCGCCGCCGCAAGACACGATGTGGTCAGCGCACTCCTCTGCGAAGAAGACACGTTCTCGCTGCAGCAGTACGACGACCTGCTTGAACAGGTCCTGCCCGGCACGCGTTATCTGGTGGGTGAGAACGACGCCAACCGGCAGGTGCGCCTCCGCCAGCTTCATGCCGCGCAAAGCTGGCTCAATGCCCGCATTCCCGGCGTGGACCCAAGCCTTCCGCCCAATCTCGATCCCGGTTTCCGCGGCTGGATCGCAGCCATGGCACGCGAGGAGGCCTCGGCCCTTCTCGACCGTTTCCAGCCGCGCGCCCGCACTGGCGAGACCATCAACTTCGTGCGCGAATATGCCTTCCTGCTCTCCTACCGCATGGCGCGGAGGGTGCTGGGCGTGCCTGCGCCGGACAAAGTGCCATGGCCGGTGCCGCTGCTGCTGTTCGCGCGGAACCTGACGAGACCCGGCCCCGCCCTGCGCCGCAAGGACGAACTGGGCGATGCGCTCAGCGCCCTGTTCCTGCAGGTGCCGCTGTTCGGCCATGTCTTCGGAACCATCACCACCAGCACCGGCCCGATGCCGTGGCTCGCCGGGAAAACCGCAAGCGTCGGCCTCGCCGCCATCGACGATGCGCTAGACATGCCGCAAGTAGCGCCGGAAACCAGCCTGCTCAGCGCGCTTGTCGCGGTGCAGCCGCAGTTCCCCGACGTTGCCGACTATCGCCTGCAGGCGCGCAGCGTCCTGTTCGAACTGACCGGCGCGCTCGTGCTGATCGTCGGCAAGGTGCTTTCCGAAGTGGCCGCCTTCAGCGCCTCTGAGCGTGGGCGCGAAGCTGGCATACCCTGGCCCGCGCTGGTGCAGCGGCTCGGCAATCCCGCGCTAGTGCCCGAAGCGCGCGACGCCACGGTCGCTGAAATGCTGCGCCTGGCTGATACCAGCCAGCTCGTCCGCCGCGTCCGCCGCGATTGCAACTGGCGCGGGGAAAAACTGAAGGCCGGTGACCGCGTCGTTGCGCTGGTCAGCGCTGCAGCGCACGACGAGGCAGCATTCCCCCAACCGCACCGCTTCGCTCCCGATCCGGCGCGCCCCTACATCACCTCCGGTCCGCTGCAGGGCCCCCATGTCTGCTACGGCCGGGGCATTGCCTGGACCATCATTGCCGAGGCCATTGCCGCCACTGCAGGGCGCATCGAACCCGCCTCGAACGCCAGCCTCGGCACCTTCCTCGGCCTGCCCGACGACCTGAGCTTTACCGCCATCCCCTAATTACAAAGGAACCAACCTTTGAGCGTCAATCAGGACTTCGTCACCGTTGCCATCCCCTTCGGAGACAAGTCCGAATGGTGCGACGTGGGCGATATAGAGCGCGAGATCGGCGAACTCGGCAATCCGGCGAACGAAGCCATGGCCACGGCCTTGCGCCAGACCGGCGTGGTCCACTTCGCCAGCATCCACGCCATTCCCCCCGAAGCGCCGGGCACCCGGGCGCACCTTGTCCTCGAAGCCACGGTCGATGGCGACGCCGGTCGCGCGCTTGACCTGATCGCGCAGCACGCCGGACCGCTACTGCTCCCGGTGCTCAAGCTGACCAGCGGCATCAGCGCGGTGGGCGAAGTCCTGCCGCTGCTGCGCCGCCATGCCTACGGCATCAACCCGGCCGTGTTCCGCGTGCCATGGATCGACCGCCGCCTGACTGGCCTGCCCTTCGTCGGTCTGCCGGGCCTTGGCGTGCGCACCATCGACGAGAACCGCGCGATCGTCGCCAAGGCACGAACCATCATCGCGCGCGAACGTGCCCGCTCCTCGCTCCACGGCCCGCAAAGCCTGTTCCGCGTCGTCGCGACAGAGCTGAAGGACGACCTCGCCCGTCTGGAAGACCGCAAGCCACCCAGGCTCGCCTTCTGCGAACGCAACGACGCACCCTGGCTCGATTTTGCCCGCTCGCGCTGGACGCTTGGCTGGATCGGCAAGGGCCTTGCCAACGCGCAAGGCCTGATCTGGCCGCTGCTGGCAATCGGCTATGGCCTTGCGCTCCTGCTCGGTCTGGCTGGCGGCGCAACCGGCCTTGCCCTGTTCAAGGGCGCCATTTTCCCCGCCGTGGTCATCGCGCTGCTGATTGTCGCCGCCGTGGCGTGGGCCTTGCGCCGCGACGAGCTTGCCAACACGCCGGTGGACCGCACGCCGTCAGCTGCCGCGCTCGGTGCGATGATGGCACGCGAGAACGCCCCCGGCGTCATCCCCAACCACATGGTCAGCGTGACCACGCTGCGCCGCGCGTGGGTGCGCCGCTGGACCCTGCCGCTCGCCTTCACCGCCGTGGCGATCATGGCCAAGATCGGCGTGATGCGGAAAGGCTTCCTCGCCACGATCGGCACGATCCACGCCGCGCGCTGGATAGTCCTGCCCGGCACCCGCCAACTGGTGTTCTTCTCCAACTACGATGGCAGCTGGGAAAGCTACCTCGAGGACTTCATCACCAAGGCCTCCGAGGGCGTCACTGCCGTGTGGAGCAACGCCGAGGGCTTCCCCGCCACGCGCCTGCTGTTCTTCAAGGGTGCCGAGGATGGCGACCGGATGAAGCGCTATGCCCGCTGCTCGATGCGCCCCACCCCGTTCTGGTTCGCCGCGCATCCCGATCTTTCCACCACCGCCATGCGCAAGCATGCGCTGATCGTCAGCGGCCTGCTGTTCCACCAGCGCCTCGAAGCCAACCCTTCCGACGCCGAGGCCTGGCTCGACCTGTTCGGCTCGATCCCCCGCCCCGATTACGGGTTGCAGTACGAGGAAATCCAGACGCTGATGTTCGGCGGGCTGAAGCGCCACCCGCACAGCCGCGTCGTCGCGCTCAACTTCGGAGAGCCGAGACGCGAAGGCAGCGCTCACCCCTATGCCCACGTGCAGAAGTGGCTCGCAGGCCTGATCGCGCAGGATCTCGTCTCGTTCGGTGACAAGCCGCCGCAGGATTTCGTCTGCAATATCGCCTTCTCCGCTGCCGGCCTGCGCCTGCTCGGGCTGGACAAGGAACTGGCGCTCGAAGGCCCCGGCACGCAGCAGGGCTTCCCGCCGGCCTTCTCGCTCGGCATGGCCCACGCCAGCCGCAAGCGCGCGCTGGGCGATCCAGCAACCCTCGAATGGTGCGACCACGAAGCCCACGTGGCCCTGCTGCTCTATGCCAAGGACGAAGCCTCGGCCCAACAGTTCGCGCAGATCGTGAATGACGCTGCAGCCCTCGGCATTACCGAAAAAGCCTCGATCCGCACCGGCCTCAAGGCCTTCGATCTCGAACGCTTCAAGGAGGCTTGGAAAACCAGCGACGACAGCGTGTCCAAGCCTGCCGAAGGCGCGGAATTCGTCCATGCCACGTCAAGCAACGACGATCTTTCCGAAGAGCCCTTCGGCTTCGTCGACGGCGTCTCGCAACCGCTCGTGCGCGGCTTTCCCGGCCGTCATGGCGCGCCCGATCCGGTTCACGGCGTCGAACCGGGCGAATTCATCCTCGGCTACACCGACAATCGCGGCTACTACCCGCCCTCTCCATTGGTCGAACGCAAGATGGACGCGCTGGGCATGTTGCCCGAAGTCCTCCTCCCCTCGCCCCCGCCCGACCAGCCGACGCAGTACCCCGATTTCGCCGACCAGGGCGCCCGCGCGCGCGATTTCGGCCGCAATGGCAGCTATCTGGTGATCCGCCAGCTCGCGCAGGACGTCGACGGCTTTCGCAAGCAGCTCGATGAAAAGGCCCACGAAATCTGCAAGCAGCCCGATGTCATCAACCCGCACAACGGCAATATCCACCGCACCCGCGAATGGATCGCCGCCAAGATGCTCGGCCGCTGGCGCGATGGCTCGGCGCTGATCGACAATCCTTTCCACCCGGCGATGAAGAGCGGCGTGGACGCGATGCGGAAGAACGATTTCCTCTACAAGGACGCCGATCCGCAAGGGCTGCGCTGCCCCTTCGGCAGCCACGTCCGCCGCACTTTCCCGCGCGACAGCCTCGCGCCGACCGAGCCGGTGGAACTCTCGGTCAGCAACCGCCACCGCCTGCTCCGCCGTGGCCGCCCCTATCTCGATCAGGACGGCGATACCGCGCGCGGCACGCTGTTCATGGCCTTCAACGCCGATCTCGAACGCCAGTTCGAATTCGTCCAGCAGACCTGGCTCGCCTCGCCAACTTTCCACGGCCTAGAAGCAGAGCCGGACCCCTTCGCCATGCACAAGGGCCCGACCGAAACGCCAGACCAGCGCTTCACCATCCTTGGCCGCAACGCCCCGCTCGAGCTATGCCCCGTCCAACGCTACGTCACCCTGCGCGGCGGCGGCTACTTCTTCCTCCCCGGCCGCCATGCGCTATGGTTCCTAGCGGGATCAGCGCTGGATAAAGACCGGCTGCACATGTCGTGAGCCCAAACAAAAACGGCCGGGCTCACCACCCGGCCGTTTCGTATCAATCACGCAAACCCCATCAGGCCGGCAGCAGCTTGCGCTCCACCGCAATCCGCTGAATCGCCTTCTGCAGCTTCTCGAACGCGCGCACCTCGATCTGGCGCACACGCTCACGGCTGACGTTGTAGACCTGGCTGAGTTCTTCCAGCGTCTTGGGCTCGTCCACCAGACGGCGATCCGTAAGAATGTGCCGCTCGCGCTCGTTCAGGCTGTCCATCGCCTCGACCAGCAACTGGTGGCGATAGCTGGCCTCTTCGGCGTCGGCGACCGTCTCGTCCTGCAGCGGGCGATCGTCGGTCAGCCAGTCTTGCCACGAACCTTCGCCATCCTCGCGCATCGAGACGTTGAGCGAGGCATCGCCGCCCATCATCATGCGCCGGTTCATGTTGACCACTTCCTGCTCGGGCACGCCGAGGTCGGTCGCGATCTTGCGCACGTCGTCCGGATGGAGGTCGGAATCCTCGAACGCCTCGAGGTTCTTCTTCATCCGGCGCAGGTTGAAGAACAGCTTCTTCTGCGCCGCCGTGGTGCCCATCTTGACCAGGCTCCACGAGCGCAGGATGAATTCCTGCATCGAGGCCTTGATCCACCACATCGCATATGTGGCAAGACGGAAGCCCCGGTCGGGCTCGAATTTCTTCACGCCCTGCATCAGGCCGATGTTGCCTTCGGAGATCAGCTCGCTGACCGGCAGGCCATAGCCGCGATAGCCCATGGCGATCTTCGCCACGAGACGCAGGTGGCTCGTCACCAGTTGGGCGGCAGCTTCGGGATCCTGGTGTTCCTGAAAACGCTTGGCGAGCATGTATTCCTGCTCAGCCGTAAGCACGGGGAACTTGCGGATTTCCGAGAGATAGCGGTTGAGGCTGGCTTCCCCGCCAAGGGCAGGTACTGTCACAGCTTTTCTTTCCTCACTCACCTGAACACGTCCTTTCTTCGCGTCGGTTCCCAGTTGACGGCCCCCTGATGGGCGACCGGCGGCGGGACCACTCAAACGGAGCCTCCTCGCGGACGACTCCAAAGTCTTGTCCTACAACATCGCCAGTACCTTTGCATCATGCCCTTCAGCGCAGAGTTCGACGATGAGTTCCCGCATATCGACGGGCGTCGGGCTGGCGAAATGATGGGTCGCACCGGTAACGGGGTGAATGAACCCCAGTTCCGCCGCATGCAGCGCCTGGCGATGAAACCCGAGCCGCTGGAGCAGCGGTCGAAGCTTTGAAGGTGTGCGTCCATAGACAGGATCACCCAATAGCGCATGGCCGATTGACGCAAGGTGAACGCGCACCTGGTGGGTTCTCCCGGTCTCGAGCCGACACTCGACCAGCGCCGCCCCATCAAGCGCGGCAAGTGTGCGGTAATGCGTCACCGCATGCTTGCCCCTACCATCCTCTACCAGCGCCATCTTCTTGCGGTCATGGCTGGACCGCGCAATCGCCCCGCGCACCGTGCCCGCCACAGGCACCGGCACGCCCGCCGTCACGCATTTATAGGCGCGCACGATCGAATGGTCGGCAAACTGCTTGGTCAGCCCCTCATGCGCCACGTCGGTCTTGGCGGCGACCAGCAGCCCGGACGTATCCTTGTCGATCCGATGCACGATCCCCGGCCGCGCTACCCCGCCAATGCCTGACAATTGGCCCCGGCAGTGATGCAGCAGCGCATTGACCAGCGTGCCGTCGAGATTCCCCGCCGCCGGATGCACCACCAGCCCCGCCGGCTTGTCCACCACGATCAGCGCCTCGTCCTCATAGACAACGCTCAGCGGAATATCCTGCGCCACCGCCTCGGCCGGCGCAGCTTCGGGCACGCGGATCTCGAAGGCCGTGCCCTCGGCAACCTTGACCGAAGCCTGGGCGGCAACCTTCCCCGAAAGACTGATCCGCCCCTCGGCGAGCAAAGCCTTCACCCGCTCGCGCGAAAGCCCCGAGGCATCCGCCAGCGCCTTGTCCAGCCGCTGCCCTCCTGTCGCTACGGTTCCAGAAATGATCGTATCAGCGGCCCCCATTGGCGGAGATATGGGGACGGGTCTCAGGCGCGGCAAGAGCAGCACTTCCGGAATGGATCGAGCTTGACCGCGCGCTGTTGCAGATGCGCCCATGGTTAGCTATCTTCTTAGCCAAGGAGCATGCCATGGCCCAGTTCTCGGTTCACGATGCCAAGACCAATCTCTCTCGCCTGATTGCCGAGGCGCTGGCGGGTGGAGACGTCGTCATTGCGCGCGGCAATGTGCCCGCGGTGCGCCTCGTGCCGGTAAATCCTCGCGGAAAACGCGCGTTTGGTGCCTACAAGGGCAAGATCGCGCTCGACACCAGCCTCAATGATCCCTTGCCGGATGACGAACTGGCAGGATGGAACCTCGATTGAGGCTCCTTCTCGATACCCACGCGCTGATCTGGTGGCTGGCGGGAGACGACGCTCTCGGCAAAGACGCCAAGGCGGCGATGGCGGACGAGGCCAACACCGTGTTCGTCAGCGCCGCCTCCGCCATGGAAGTCGCCACCAAGTTTCGCATCGGCAAACTCCCCAGCGCAGCCTTGCTGGCGCAGGACTTCGAAAAGGTGATCGCCAGCCAAGGCTTCACCGAACTCCCCATCTCCATCCACCACGCCCGCCTTGCCGGCGAAATGCCCATACCCCACAAGGACCCCTTCGACCGACTGCTGATCGCGCAGGCACAGGCAGAGGATATGGTGCTGGTGTCAAATGAGGGGGTATTTGAGGGGTTTGGGGTTCGGCGAGTGTGGTGATGTATAAGTGCGTAACTGCAACTCGACATAGACAAAATTGATATTAAAGATTGTTTATTTCCGGAGGCTCTTTCATGATAAACATAATTGGTATATTTGTTAGAATATTGAGAGACTTGTATTTTTCGCCGCATTTCTTATTTGAATACTATTATACAAGCAATAGATTGCGGCATCATTCTATCGCCGATGAAAATTATGCCAAATCGAGCTACATCAGATTGATGTCAACACTGATTTTCAGCCTACCCCTTGCTTGGGCCCTCAGCCTTAGAATTATGCTCAGCGAAAATATCATTTATAATCGCAGCGAATCTTCATTAATTACATTGGCAATTTCCATTCTACTTTGGAAACTAGACTATAGTTTTATGTACAGTTGGGGAAACACTCTTAAAGCCAGAGAAAAATTTATAACTTACAATAAGAGTAGAATCATATTTTATACAATTTTATGGGGCGCTTTGGCAGGAACGAATTTGTATTTATCACTTCGGACAAATACATAGCCACTAGCACCAGACTTGGTCTGATTGCAAACTCACCACCTCAGGCTCATTTCGCAGTCATTCCACTCGCTGCAACACCTGACAACTAAAAAGCGAGTCCGGTCCGAGCACGATCCCGCCGCTAACCTAGAGGAAAACCACGCGCCTTGACAAAACGAACCATATAGGTTATATTCCCCGCCACAGGTCAGGAGAGGGCACAAGGCCAACCCGCTCCTCTCCTTCGGACGCCGACACATCGTGAAGGCATCCGGCGCGATCGGTGCGGCAGGTGCGCGTGGGTTCAACGAGGGGCGTAAAGCCCAAGACCCACCGGGCAAATCCTGTCGTTACCCAAGGACAGACAGGACACCC
>JBEQCK010000070.1:0-16417 GCA_041639335.1 Novosphingobium sp. | reverse complement strand
GCTGCTCGCCGGCCCAGCACATGCGGGCCGAAGCCAAGCTGCCGCAAGCTTTCCGCACTTATCCCGAACTGATGCGCGCGGCGGGCTACTTCTGCATCAACAACCCTAAGACCGACTACAACAGCGACGTCGTCCCGGCGTCCATCTGGGACATTCAGGGCATCGAAGGGCACTGGCGCAAGGCACCCAAGGACAAGCCGTTCCTGTGCGTGATGAACACCGGCACCAGCCACGAGTCCAAGATGTGCGCCCCTATGGCCGGTCCCGTTACTCCAGACCAGGTTCGCATCCCCGCCTTTCTGCCAGATGATCCGGCAATCCGGCAGGATTATGCCAACTACTACAACATCATGACCGCCATGGATCGGGAGATCGGCAATTGGCTGGCGCAGCTCGATGCCGATGGCCTGGCTGATGACACCATCGTGTTTTATTACGGTGACAACGGTGGAGTACTGCCCCGGTCCAAGCGATATTGCTACGAGGAAGGCCTGCGCGTGCCGCTGGTCGTTTATGTACCGCCAAAGTGGCGGCACCTCGCGCCCGCTATGCCCGGTAGCACGATCGACGCGCTTGTGACGCTGATCGATCTGCCTGCTACGCTTCTGTCAATTGCCGGAGTGGCACAGCCGCCACAGATGACCGGACGCCCGCTGCTGGGGCACCGCATCGGTCAGCCGCAAAAATATGCCTTTGGCTTCCGCGATCGCATGGACGAGCGTTACGACCTGGTGCGCACCGTCACCGATGGCCGCTGGCGCTACATCCGCAATTACCTGCCGCATCGACCTCTTGGGCAGCACGTGGGTTACGAATGGAGCGTGCAAAAAAGCTATCGCCAATGGAATGCCCTGCATCTGGCGGGCAAGCTCAACGCAAAGCAGGAAGCTTTCTTCAAGCCGAAGGCGTTCGAGGAGCTTTATGATCTATCGGCAGATCCGGATGAAGTGAACAACCTGATCACCTCGCCCTCGGCCGCCGCGGCAGCGAGGAGGCTGCGCCAGGCGCTTGACCGGCATATGCTGGCGATTAACGACAACGGCTTCCTGCCTGAAGGATCCGCCGGCGAAGGCTATTTTGAAAGTCGCAATCGCGCGGTTTACCCGCTTCCTGCGTTGATGCGGCTGGCAGCTGCTGCCGCAAAGCGCGAACCGCGCAATGTGGACCGGTTCCGCAAGCTTTTGCGCAGCACCAACGAAGCAACCCGGTTTTGGGCAGCGCGGGGACTGCTGATGCTGGGCGGGGCAGCGGCTACCGCCCGCGGCGATCTTGAAACGGCCTTGGCGGCGGATCCATCGGATCATGTCCGCGTGGTTGTGGCCGAGACCCTCGTCGGTCTTGGCAAGCCGGAACAGGCGGTGCAGGTCCTGGCGCGACTAGCCGACGAACCATCGCCGATGCCGGTTCGCATCCAGGCTTTCGATGCATTGTCGTGCATAGGTGCCGCAGCCCTTCCGGCCCTGCCGGTAATCCGGAAAACTGCGGCGTCGACCGTCAAGCGGGATGCAGAGTATCCAAAGCGCCTGGCAACCTATCTTGAAGCAATTCTGACCGGGCCGTACGATCCCATGGCAGAGGCGATCTCTGACGCGGCCTGTCAGGGGTCGATAAAAAACGGGGCCGCATTCATGGGGCCCCCTGAAAGTGCCACGTGGCCTTCGTGATGGTCTGCGCGCGGCGAGTTGCCGGGCACGGCTGTCCGGCATTCGCCCTGTCGGTCGGGGGCTTTCAATAGGCGGGATCTCATGCACTGCCCTGAGGGAGCTGGCCTCTGCGGGCGCAATGCCACTTTCGTGAATGACCATCCTCCCCGGCTTGACGGTTCTACCTGAGACACGTGCAACTGCATGGCGCGGACTATCATCAGGACGTCATGAAGCAGGGCTGGGCGGGACATTTCCGGCAGACAAAGGCGGCCTAGATCGTTGCAGGACTAAGCTTTGGGCTGAGCACATGCACGACGGCGAGGGCCAGAAGGTAGCTGCTGGCGCAGATGGCGAACAGAACTTCGTATGAACCGCCGGTCTTGTCGAGGATATAGCCGGTGAACAGGGCCATGCCCATGCCGCCGAGCGCCCCGACCGTGCCTCCAATGCCAACCACCGAGCCCACTGCTCCGCGCGGGAACACGTCCGAAGGCAGCGTATAGAGGTTCGCCGAAAAGGCCTGATGCGCTGCGGTGGCTAGCCCGATGATGAGAACGGCAGCCCACAC
The DNA here is from genome assembly GCA_041639335.1 of Novosphingobium sp. Lineage (GTDB taxonomy): Bacteria > Pseudomonadota > Alphaproteobacteria > Sphingomonadales > Sphingomonadaceae > Novosphingobium. The sequence goes on along the minus strand of JBEQCK010000070.1, from coordinate 14,203 downwards.
GCTGTCGATGCTCTGCGCAAACCAGATCGGCAGGACCGCCACGGCGCACAGGAGCATCGTGGCCTTGCGTGCGAAGTTGGGGGTGCGTCCAGCCTTGATCAGGCGCGAGGACATCCACCCGCCAAAAATCGATCCACCATCGGAAATTAGGTAGATCGCCGCGAGCGGCAGGCCGAAGGTCTTGAGGTCCATGTCATAGCGCTCGAACAGGTAGCCGGGCAGCCAGAACAGGAAGAACCACCAGACCGGGTCGATCAGGAACTTGCCCAGCGCGTAGGCCCAAGTCTCGCGCACGGTCAGGAGCTTTGCCCAGCCGATCTGCTCGACCGGGTCTGCCGGGTCCTGCTGGATCCAGGCAAGTTCGGCCGGTGAGACGCGCGGGTGTTCGGAAGGATGGCGATAGACCAGCCACCATGCGCCGAGCCAGGCCACGCCGAAGATGCCGGTGATGAAGAAGGCGGCGCGCCAGTCAAACCACAGAACAAGCGCGGGGACGAGCAGCGGGGTGATGATGGCGCCGACGTTGGCACCGGCATTGAACAGGCCGATCGCGTAGGCCCGCTCACGCTGGGGGAACCAGTCGGTTACAGCGCGGATGCCGGCCGGGAAGTTGCCGCTCTCCCCTACGCCGAGACCGAAGCGCGCGGCAGCAAAGCTGGCAAGTCCGGTCGCGAAACCGTGGGCCATGTGGCCGGCGGTCCAGACCACGATTGCGATCGTGTAGCCAAGCTTCGCCCCTACCACATCGACGATGCGGCCAAAGCCGATATAGCCGATGGCATAGGCGACCTGGAACCAGAACACGATCTGGGCGAAGTCGGTTTCGCTCCAGCCGAATTCCGCCACGAGGGTGGGCTTGAGTACGCCGATCATCTGGCGGTCGATGTAGTTGACCGCGGTGGCCGCAAACAGCAGGGCGACGATGACCCAGCGGTAGCGCCCGGCCTTTGCGGAGGCGGCTGCAGCCGGGTTGAAGTTCTGGTCCATTGCTTCTCTCCCGAAGCGGCCAACCCGTTCCGGGCCGTGCCGCCAAATGCAATTCAGCGGGGGGCCGCCGCGATGATCGTGCAGGTCAATTCGCCGTGGCCCTCGAAGATCGCACGAAATTCCTGGCCGACGGCGATTTCGTGCACGCCGGTCACGGCGCCGGTGGAGACCCACAGGCCCTGCGACACATCGAAGCCACGCGAAAGCAGATTGCCAAGCAGGAAACGCACCGCACCATAGGGTCCGTCAAGCATTGCGGCAGCGGTCGCCGATCCGACTTCGATGCCGTCGATCTCGCTTTTCACCCTGATGGCGCAAAGATCAGTCGACTGCCAGTTGGGCAGAGCTGCGCCGCGCACCAGGCCGGTATTGTTGCCGAAGTCGGACACGGTAACCGTCGGCCCATCGGCGTTGATGCCCGGGTAGGGCGAACTTGCGATCTCGATCCCGATGCGGACATCATCGACAATCGCGATCGTGCCAGCGTCGTCGGCGGGAACCGGCCCCTTGAAGCCCGGCGCAACATGGACAAGGAACTCGGCCTCTCCGGCGGCGAAGCCTCCAGCGTAGACCGGCATCGCGGTGGTATCGGCGGCATCGGCATCCACGACGCTGTCGGCAAAGATCGGGCCGACCAGGCGGTTGGCGCCAAGCGATGCGTCCAAAGGAGAGTTTATGCGCCCGACTTTCCAGCCGACGATCTGGCGCCCATCGATCATGATGGCACGATCCTGTATGTCATAGGCGTCGTCGAGACCCTGCGGCGAGGTGCCAGGGTAGACTTCGAGGGCGCGAGCCTCGCGGCGGGCGCTGACGAAGGCCGCTGCTACCTGATCCGCATTCTCGTTCAATTCCGTCCCCATCCCTTGGTCCTTCATTCGCCCGGCTGCCTATAGGAAACCGGTGTCAATCACAAGCCTTGGCCATCCGGCCCTGTTACGCGACTAGAGCGTTACGCCCTTCTTCCAGATTGCCATTTCGCGCTGGTCACTGCGTTCAGCAGCCGTCTTCCGTCCGCTGGCGATATCAATAAGCGTTTCGAGAAATGCCGCATCTGCCGCTGCCGCGCCTTCATCGAGCACGCGCGAGGCATCGAAATCGATCCAGTGCGACTTGGCCTGCGCCAGTGCCCGGTTCGAGGCGACCTTGACCGTCGGCACTGGAAAACCGAGCGGCGTGCCGCGCCCCGTGGTGAACAGCAAGAGCGTAGCGCCTGCTGCGGCAAGCGCCGTGGAGGAAACCGCATCGTTCCCCGGCGCTTCGAGCAAGGCGAGGCCGGGCACCACTGCCTGATCCCCGTAATCCAGCACCGAAGCGAGGGGCGCGGTGCCGGCCTTCTGCACCGCCCCTGCGGACTTTTCCTCGAGCGTGGTGATCCCGCCGGCAATGTTGCCGGGCGATGGATTTTCGGACACCGGCAGTCCCTGGTCGAGGTAGTACCGCTTGAAGCGGTTCACCAGTGCAGCCGCCGACGCGAACGTCTGTGCATCGACGGCACGATTCAGCAGCGCCTGCTCCGCGCCAAAGATCTCCGGAATTTCGGTGAGGATCGGCGTGCCCCCCGAGGCGGCAAGGCGTTCGCTGAAGCGGCCGAGCAAGGGGTTGGCTGTAAGACCCGACAGGCCATCGGACCCACCGCACTTGAGCCCCACAGTTAGTGCGGAAAGCGGCAGGTCCTCACGCCGAGCGGAGGCTGCGAGTTCGACCAGTTCGTCTACCAGCGCTGCCGCTTCCGCCAGTTCGTCGCCTGCGGATTGGGAGGACAGCGTCCGAACCTTGGTCCGGGCTGTTTGCGGAAGGGCGGCCAGCAAAGCACTCAACTGATTTGATTCACACCCCAGCCCGAGCAGCAAGACGCCAGCCGCATTGGGATTGGCAGCCAGCCCCGCCAGCAGCGCGCGGGTCGCGTCCAAATCGTCTCCCAGTTGCGAACAACCGTGAGGGTGATTGAACGCGTGAATGCCATCGATACAGCCCTCCGCGATGAGACCAGCATGCCGAGCTTCAGCAGCACGGGCGACCTGCTCCGCCGTACGACCGACGCAGCCCACTGTCGGCAGGATCCAGATTTCATTGCGCGTAGCGGCACGGCCATCTGCGCGGCGGTATCCTTGCCAAGTCGGTGTGTCGTCTGCTTCCAGGGCCGCTGCGCCGCGTGCAGCTTCGGCAGAATAGACCTGTTCACCGTCAAGGGCGGTCTTCACGTTGTGAACGTGGACGTGTTCGCCGGCCCGGATGCCTTGGGTGGCAACGCCGATCGGCAATCCGTACTTCACGATGCGATCACCGACGGCATGGGCGCACACGGCAAACTTGTGCCCCTGCGGAATATCTTCGACAAGCGTGAGTGTAACGCCGCTGACCGTGACGCCCGCCCCGCGCAAAAGCGGACGCAGCGCCACCGCAACGCTATCCAGCGTGTGAACGCGCAGCACGTCCGGCATGGCAACGACGACCGACAATCCGCGACTCTCCCAACAGACGCCCTTCATGGCGCCGTCTCTGGATAGACTTTAGGTAACCGGTGTCAATGGCGAAGACGCGCGGCCCATTGCAAAGCCTGGCAAGAACCGGCTAGGAACGCTGCACTGCCTTGACACCGGTGTAAGTCACCGTGAGCGGGGCTTGGATCGACGGGACAACGTGTGAAGAAGTCGAAGGACGGCAAGCCGACAATCAACGACGTGGCGCGCCTTTCAGGCGTCTCGAAAAAAACCGTCAGCCGGGTGATCAACCGGTCGCCGCTGCTCAACGATGCCACGCGCGAGAAGGTCGAGGCGGTGATCGCGGAGCTGGGCTACGTACCCAACCCGCAAGCCCGGGCCCTGGCCCTGCGCCGCAACTTCCTCATCGGCCTGATTCACGACAACCCCAACGCGCAGATGGTCTTGGGAGTTCAGGAAGGCATCCTTTCCGCGATCCGCGATACCGAGTTTGCGCTGGTTGTTCGCCCCGTAAATCGCCGCTCGCCTGACATGCTCGACGACGTGCGGGCATTTCTCGAACAGCAGCGCCTGTTCGGCGTCATGCTGTTGCCGCCGATTTCCGAGAACGATGCGCTTGCAGAACTGTGCGAGGATCTGGGCGTGACCTACGTGCGCATGGGCTCTGTCCAGCTTGACGAGGACGAGCACATGGTGGCTTCAAACGACCGTGAGGCGGTTTCGCAAGCGGTCGACTACCTGATCGGTCGAGGCCACCGCCGCATCGGCTTCGTCGCAGGCCCCGAAGGGTTCCGCTCCGCTGCCGAGCGTTCGCTGGGCTATCGCGATGCGTTGGAAAAGGCGGGGATCCCGCTGGACGAAGCCATCATGGCCGAAGGCAACTACACGTTCGAAACCGGCATTGCTGCAGGCAAGAAGCTGCTCGCCGCCACCCCCCGCCCCAGCGCGATCTTTGCGAGCAACGACGAAATGGCCGCAGGCGTGCTGCACGCGGCGCGGACCCTCGGCCTTTCGGTGCCGGAGGACCTCTCGATCGTCGGCTTCGACGATACCGCTATCGCCGCCCATATCTGGCCTCCGCTTACCACCGTGCGCTGGCCGATCCAGGCAATGGCCAGAGCCGCGGCGATCAAGCTGATCGACCCGGCCGAGGCGCGCAGGCAACCCTCGCATTTCCTTTCCGACCTGATCGAGCGGGCTTCCGTCGCCACCTGCTGACACTTGCGCAGATGGCGCACGAATGGACTTGCTTCAAACAATGACACCGGTTACCTAAAGGGCAAAGCCGCATCACACTGCCGGGCCAAATCGGGCCGGAGCGAGAGGGATTTCCATGAAAATCGCATTGATCATCGAAAACAGCCAGGCCGCCAAGGCGAGCCTTGTCCACGAATCGCTCGTCGCCGTCGCAGAGCCACTCGGCCACGAGGTTCACCATTACGGCATGTACACGCCAGAAGACAAAGCCTCGCTGACCTACGTGATGAATGGTCTGCTGACCGGCATCCTGCTCAACTCCGGAGCAGCCGATTTCGTGGTGACCGGCTGTGGCACCGGGATGGGTTCGATGCTTGCTGCCAACAGCATGCCGGGCGTTTTCTGCGGACTGGTAATCGATCCGACCGACGCGTTCCTGTTCGGCCAGATCAACGACGGCAACGCCATCTCGATGCCCTATTCGAAGGGCTTCGGCTGGGCTGCCGAACTGAACCTGCAGGACGTGTACCGCAAGCTGTTCGATGGCGAGCGTGGCCTCGGCTATCCCAAGGAGCGCGCGGCGATCATGAAGACCAATCGTGGCATCCTCAAGGGCCTCAAGGAAGCCTCGTGCCGTGACATGCTGACCGTTCTCAAGACCGTAGATCAGGACCTGCTCAAGGCCGCGATCGCTGGCGAGAAGTTCGCCGAACTGTTCTATGCCAACAGCAAGAACGAAGCGATCTCCGATTACCTGCGTGGCCTTTCGGCCTGACCCCCTGATCCAGGGGAGAGGATAACGATGAACCTGTTCGATCTATCGGGCCGCGTCGCGGTCGTCACGGGCGCCAACACTGGTATCGGCCAAGGCATTGCCGTGGCGCTGGCGCAGGCCGGGGCAGACATTGCCGCTGTCGGCCGCACGCCTGCCGAGGAAACCGCAGCCAAAGTGCGCGCGCTGGGGCGCAAGTGCGAGCTGGTTGGTGCCGATCTCTCTAAGATCGAGCCCGTGCAGGCCGTGGTCGAACAGGTCATCTCCTCGCTCGGCGGGCTCGACGTGCTGGTCAACAACGCGGGCATCATCCGCCGGGCCGATGCGGTCGACTTCACCGAAGAGGATTGGGACGCGGTGGTCGACACCAACCTCAAGTCTGTGTTCTTCCTCTCGCAGGCGGCGGGCCGCCACATGATCGCCAACCGCGAGGCCACCGGGCGCCGCGGCAAGATCATCAACATAGCCTCGATGCTGAGCTTTCAGGGCGGCATCCGCGTGCCAAGCTATACCGCAAGCAAGAGCGGCGTTGCCGGCCTCACCAAGCTGCTCGCCTGCGAATGGGCGGCCAAGGGTGTGAACGTCAACGCGATTGCCCCGGGCTATATCGCCACAAACAACACCGCGGCGCTGCAAGCTGACGAAACGCGCAATCGTCAGATAATGGAGCGCATCCCCGAAGGACGCTGGGGCGACCCTGCGGACATCGGCGGCGCAGCTGTGTTCCTTGCCAGCAGCGCGGCAGATTACGTGCAGGGACACGTACTGGCCGTGGACGGCGGCTGGCTGGCCCGGTGACTTCGGGGGTGGTGACTTCAGGCGATCTGATGGCCGGTCACGTCGTCTGCTTTGGCGAGATGCTTCTGCGGCTCTCGCCACCCGGTACGCAGTTGATGGTTCAGGCAAAGAGCCTCGAGATCGTCGTCGGCGGGGCAGAGGCCAACGTGGCCGTCGCGCTTGCCTCGCTGGGGCACGCGACCCGCATGGTCACGCTGCTGCCCGACAATCCCCTTGGCGACAGGGCGCGGGCCGAACTCGGCGCGGGCGGGGTAGATACCCGCTTTGTCGCCCGTGGGCCCGGGCGCATGGGGCTTTACTTCATGGAGCCGGGCGCTGGCCTCAGACCTTCATCGATCACGTACGATCGCGCAGGATCGGCGTTTGCGCAGGCCGATGCAGCGGCGTTCGACTTCGCTGGCGCGCTTGAAGGAGCGAGCCTGCTGCACCTGTCGGGCATAACCCCTGCGCTCGGTCCCAAGGGCGTGGAGCTTGTCCGCGCCGCTGTGGCCGCAGCGCAAAGCGCGGGCGTGCCGATCTGCCTCGACGGGAATTATCGCGCCCTGCTCTGGGAAAGCTGGGACAGTGACCCGCGCGCCGTGCTGACCGAACTGGTAAGCGCAGCGACTGTGCTCATCGGCAACCACCGCGACATTTCGCTGCTGCTCGGCAAGACGTTCTCTGGCGATGGCGCCGAACGGCGGCGCGAGGCGGTGGAAGCAGCCTTTGCCGCGTTCCCCAACCTGCTGCTGGTCGCCTCGACCGCGCGGCAGGTGGTGAACAGCGACCACCATCGCATCGCGGCCCGCGTCGACGCGCGCGGGTCAAAGCACCAGACTGCCGAGATCGACGTTACCGGCATCATCGACCGGATCGGAACCGGCGACGCCTTTGCAGCGGGCGTGCTGCACCGCTACCTGCAAGGTGGCAATGCGCAAGATATGGCCGAATGCGGCCTTGCGCTTGCTGCGCTCAAGCATTCCATTCCTGGCGACTTCTGTTTGATCGGGCAGAGCGAGCTCGCTGCGTTCAGTGCCGAAGGTGGCGATGTCAGGCGGTGAACTGACCCGGCGCGCGCTCCTCGGCGCAAGTGCTGCACTGGCGGCATCGCCGGTTCTGGGCAAAGCCCGAGACCCGCAGGCAGGGCGCTTTATCGGACTGCGCGAGGATGGCGTGCTGGCGTTCAAGGGCATCCGCTATGGCCGCGCAGAGCGGTTCGCACGCGCCGTGCCAGAGCCATGGCAGGGGCCGCCGGAAAGGGCCCAAAGCTTCGCTCCGATCGCGCCGCAACGCGGCAATCCCGACACAGCGCAAAGTGAGGACTGCCTGTTCCTCAATGTCTGGACGCCGGATGCCAATCGCCGAGCGCGCCGTGCGGTCATGGTCTACTTCCATGGCGGGGCCTATTCGAACGGCACGGTTACCGATCCGCTGACGCACGGCGGGACGCTGGCAGCGCAAGGCGACGTCGTCGTGGTCACGGTCAACCACCGGCTGAATGCACTGGGCTATGCCTGGCTCAAGCCATTCGGACCGCGGTTTGCCGATAGCGGCAATCTGGGACAGCTGGACCTTATCCTGGCGCTGCAATGGGTGCGGGACCACATAATGGCATTCGGTGGCGATCCGGCGCGGGTCATGGTCTTTGGCCAGTCCGGCGGCGGCGCCAAGATCGCGACGCTGATGGCAATGCCGGCGGCAGACGGCCTGTTCCACGCGGCGGCAACGATGAGCGGCCAGCAAGTCGTGGCGAGCGGACCGGGAAACGCATGGAAGCGCACGCTTGCCCTGCTCGCCGCACTGAAACTGCGTCCCGATGACGTGGAAACGCTGCGGACGATGCCTGTGCAGCAGCTTGTCGAAGGCCTTGCCGCAACCGATCCGATCATGGGCGGCAGCCTTTACATGGGCCCGGTTCTGGACATGACCAACCTGCCCCGCCATCCGTTCTGGCCGGATGCGGCGCCCCGGTCTTTGGGGATACCGATGATCCTTGGCAATGCGCGCGAGGAAACGCGGGCCTTCATCGATCCACGCGGGCCGAAGCTGCAGGGGCTGACCTGGGACAACCTTGCCACCCGCATCGCGCCGGAGATCAAGATCGACCTCGATGTCGATTGGGTCGTCGGGCAGTACCGAACGCAATATCCGCAATGGACGCCCGAGCAGGTGTTCTATTCCGCGACTACGGCCGGCCGCTCCTGGCCCGGGCAGGTGATCGAGGCGGACGAGAGGGCGAAGGCTGGTGCCAAAGCCACCTGGGTCTATCAGCTGGACCGCCCGTCTCCCCGCGATCCCTTGCGCGGCGCGGCCCATACCGACGACATCCCTTACGTCTTCGGCACGCTCGATGCGCCCGGCAGCATGAGCGGGACGGATGCAGGCGCACGCACGACCAGCAACCTGCTGATGCAGGCATTCACCGGCCTTGCCAGAACCGGACAGCCCGAGCTGGCGGCGTGGATGCCCTACACCCTCCCTGCCCGGGAAACGCTGGTGATTTCGGACGGCCGGGCCGAGACCATCAGTGACCCACGCCGTTGGGAGCGCGAACTCTGGGCTATGGCGCCTTACGTTCAACCGGGTAGCTGATGATCAGCGCGAGAGGCGCGTCCCCGCGCTGCGCGATGCCGACGACCGCTCCCTCGTACAGATAGGCGGTCATGCCTTTCCTGAGCACGGCCCGCTTGCCGTCGGACACGACTTCGCCCTCGCCTTCGAGAACGTAATAGACCTCGTCGTGCGCGATGGGATGTTCGCCGATTGCCGCCCCGACATCCAGCGTGCGGCGGCGGAATTCCATGCGGCGCGGTTGAGGCACCGCGTCGCTGATCCGCCAGGCAGTGCTCATGCCGATGTTGCCATGCGGTGGGGGCTCCCGCCGCATGGTGTCCGCCTCATCGACAACAGCCATGGGTGGCGCAGCGGCAAGCATCAGGGCAACGACAGCGCTCATGGCCGGCGCATCCCGGCATCTCGGGTGGAGAGCTTTTCCTGCGGTCCGGCCTTCTGGCCCGGATATCGGCCCGACTTCGGCGTCATCGAGTCAAGGTCCCAGTCGGCCTCGACGAATGGCGCAAAGGTGGCCACGGGATGCGGATAGCCACCGACCTCCTTCTCGTCGTCGATAATGTCGCCACGCCCTTCGGCGACAAAGAACAGCACGCGGATATCATCAGGCGCACGATCCCACGGACGCGCGCCCACCGTCTGCAGAACGGACGTCTCCACCTCGCCGGAAGGCAGGGCGCTATAACGCGAGAGGTCGGTCAACGGCGCTTTTGCGGTGATCAGCCTGGCCCGCGTCTCGCCATAACGGCCGAACTGCGGGAGCGGGTTGCCGTGGCGGTCGACCGCGCGGTTGTCCTTGCTGAAATACTTGAGATCGCCATCGCCACCCAGCATCAGGAACGGCAGGCCCGGATCGGTATCGTTGCCGCCGCGCATCACGTTGCCGACTGCAGTGATCTCGCCGGTGACGTAATCGTGCCCGGCCCATTCGAGATTCATCAGGTTGTAATGCACCGCGCGGTGACCGGGGTTGTAGATCACGTTGTTGATCATCGTAACCTGCGCCCCGCCCTTGACCAGCGGCGCGCGCTCGACATTGTGGGCCCAGACGTTGCGGTAGAACGTGATGTTCGTTGCATTGTCGTGGATAAGCGAACCCTTGGAATGCTCACCCTTGGGGTGGCTGGCGTTGGCAAGCCCTTCCGCTGCGATGTTCTCGCGGAAGACAATGTCGTGGCTGGTGCCGGCGCGCCATTCAGCCACGGAATTGCCGGTGAAGCGCGGGCCCGATGCGGACATGTTCTCGTCAAGCGCCCACAGGAAACTGCAATGTTCGACAACGACATTATGCGCCGCCACGGTCGAGAAAGCGTCGGCCTCCCATCCCGAAAGCTTGGCCTGACCATCAGCGCCGGTCATCACGCGCAAGTGGGAGAGGATGACGTCGTGCGTCTTCAGATCGATGCCTCCCTTGATGATCGTGATCCCCGGTGAAGGTGCGGTCTGTCCCGCTACCGTGAGGTACGGCTCGGTGATTTCGAGCGTGTCGCGGCCCATGTCGATAGTGCCGCCGACCTCGAACACGACGGTGCGCGGACCCTTTGCGGCAAGCGCCTCGGCAAGTGATCCAGGGCCGGCTTTGGCCAGCGTGGTAACGCGGATGATTCGCCCGGTGGCCCCGCCCCTCGTCGGATCGGCAGGGTGTGGTTCTGCCCAGGCGGTCGTTGCCAGCAGACTGGCGAAAATGGCGGAAATCGTGAATTTTTGCAGTCTCTGGTGCATCGCAGACTCTCCCATTGGCATGGTTATTGACAGAGGCGCGAAGCAAGGGCAATAAATAATGACACCGGTTACCTTGATGACGCGCCAAGCCTTGGCAGGCGTGATCACTGCGGGACCGGATCAATGGTCGGTTTCATGTTGGTAGCAGGGCCGGCTTGCGGGAGCAGTGGTGCACAGGAAGGTTGGCGCTTTGCGTCGTCCCCCTTTGACACCGGTATCAATAGCCCCGAAAAGGGCAATGAGGGGATTCATCATGCTTACTTCAGTTTCGCGCACATCGCTGTTCAGGATGGCACTGCTGGCAAGCGGTGCGCTCGCGGCAAGCAGCCTCGCACAGGCGCAGGAAGCGGTCGCGGCGCCTGAAGCGCAAGTGGGCGCAGACGATGCAGCGCCCGATGATGCGATCGTCGTCACTGGCTTCCGCCAGTCGCTCCAGGCAGCGATCAACGTCAAGAAGAACGCCGTCGGCGCCGTCGATGCGATCGTCGCAGAAGACATCGCCAAGTTCCCCGATCAGAACCTTGCCGAATCGCTACAGCGCATCCCCGGCATCTCGATCTCGCGCGATGCTGGTGAAGGCCGCGCGATTACGGTGCGCGGCCTGTCCAGCCAGTTCACCCGCGTTCGCGTCAACGGCCTCGAAACCGTGGCAACCTCGACCGACGGCGCTTCGGCGAACCGCGACCGCGCGTTCGACTTCAACGTCTTCGCCTCCGAGCTGTTCAGCTCGATCGTCGTCCACAAGACTGCCGAGGCCAGCCTTGATGAAGGTTCGCTGGGCGCAGTGGTCGACCTCAACACCGGCAACCCGCTGGCCGGCAAGGCCGGCTTCACCGGCGTCGCCTCGGTCGTCGGCACCTACAACGACCTGTCGGACTACGTCGGCCCGCGCCTCGCCGGTCTGCTCAGCTGGCGCAACGATGCAGGCACCTTCGGCGTCTCGCTTTCTGCTGCGTACCAGAAGACCAAGGTCCTTGAGCTTGGCAACAACACCGTGCGCTGGTCACAGGCCCGCTTTGACTCAGTCAATGGCACAAACTGCTTCACCACGCCGAACAGCGGCGGCACCTACGTCAGCAGCGCCGCGTGTGACAAGGCTGCCCTCGCCTTCCACCCACGCATCCCGCGCTACGGCGAAGTCAAGCACGACCGCGAGCGCCTCGGCCTGACCGGTTCCGTCCAGTTCGCACCGAGCGATGCCACCAAGTTCTCGATCGATGGGCTGTTTTCCCGCTTCAACGCCGATCGCGAAGAGCAGTGGGGCGAAGTCCTGCTGCGCAGCAACGAGCGTTCGATCAACGTCGTGAACCCGGTTTACGATGCCAACAACAACATGATCTCCGCAACGCTCAACGATGCCTGGGTCCGCACCGAGCATTACCTGCGCAAGAGCAAGACCGAGTTTTATCAGGTTGGCGGCACGTGGGACCAGGATCTGTCGGATACCTTGCGCTTCACGGTACTCGGCGGCTTCTCGAAGTCGGATGCCGATATCCCCGTCGAAACCACGATGATCTTCGATGATCGCGACGCGCAAGGCTACAGCTTCGACTACACGGACATGAAGCGCCCGAAGCTGACCTTCGGCACCAGCGTGACCGATCCGGCCAACTTCCAGCTTGCCGAGATCCGTGACCGCCCATCGACAGTGGTTAACAAGTTCAAGACTGTACAATTCCGCACGGAATGGGACGTTGCCGAAGGCTTCACGGTCAAGGCGGGGGCAATGTGGCGCCGCTTCAATTTCGATACCGAATCCTACACCCGCGACACCGCCGTGTGCGGCAATGGCGGACTTGACCGGGTACTCGGCACGATCACGTGTTCGGCCTCGTCGGTCTTCGGCCCCACCGCCGTCTACGGCATCCCGGTGACCGCGCAGTTGGCGCAGATGTTCAACCTCGGCAACGCCGGACAACCGGCAGGCAACACCAACGCCTGGCTGGTGCCGAATCTCGAAACCACCACCGCGCTGACCAAGCTCTACGACCGCGCGCTCGTTGCCGATGCGGGCAACATTCGCGGAGTTCAGGAAACCACCAAGGGTGGTTACCTGCAGTTTGACGGCAAGGGTGAACTGCTGGGCCTGCGCTATGCGCTCAACGCCGGCATGCGCTATGTGAAGACCGAACAGTCCTCCTACGGCCTCGTCAGCGGCACGCAGGCGACGGTCGAGCGGTCGTACGACAACTGGCTGCCCTCGGCGAACATCGCGTTCTACCCGGCCGAAGACCTGATCATTCGCGGTGCAGTTGCCGAAGTGATCACGCGCCCGACACTCGGCTCGCTGACGCCGGGCGGTTCGGCAGACGGTTTCAACTTCCGCGTCAACAGCGGCAACCCGTTCCTGAAGCCGTTCCAGGCCACCAACTACGATCTGTCGATCGAATGGTATTTCGCCCCGCAGGCGCTGATCTCGGTAGCGGGCTTCATCAAGGAGGTGGCGAGCTTCACGCAGAGCGCAGCAATCACCGAGGCGACCTTCGCACAGACGGGCCTGCCGGTTTCGGTGCTGAATCCCTCTTCGCCGGCAGCGCTGAACCCTGCCCTGCTGAACCAGCCAATCTGGACGCTGACCACCACTGTCAATGGCACCGGTGCAAAGCTGAAGGGTATCGAACTGGCCGCACAGATCCCGTTCAAGATCTTCACCGAAGGCTTCCTCGGCAATTTCGGCATCATCGCCAACGCAACCTTCATCGACAGCGATGCAACCTACACGCTGCAGGGTCCGGCGACCGCGCCGGGCGGCGCACTGGTCAACGTCGACAGGACTGCGGCTCTGGCCAACGTCTCCAAGCAGGCGTTCAACGGCACGCTGTACTATGACGATGGCCGCTTCTCGGCACGCGTCATGGGCACGTATCGCGGTCGCTATCACGAGGGTGCGAGCGGCACCGGCAACGTGCTCGAAGGCTACGGGTCGATGTTCAATCTCGACGCCTCGATGCGTTTCAAGCTGACCGACTGGGTCGAACTCTCGGTCGAGGGCAACAACCTGCTCGATACCTACCGTTATCGCTACACCGATATCGATGCGAACCGGAACTACGAGAACAATCACTACGGGCGCAACATCCTGGTGGGTGCCCGCTTCAAGTACTGACGACCTACCCTGCCGGGCGCACCCTCCCGCGCCCGGCAACTTAGAAGGAGCTGCCATGACTGTCGCAGGATCGCTCGATCGTCGATACTTCATGGCGGCTTCTCTTTTATCGCTCGGCCTCGGCCCGGCTGCGCGCGGCCAGACGCCGCCACCGGTCGTTCCCGGAGGCCCACTGCCTCCCGGCCTCCCGCAGCCATCGGAGACGATCGATCTTTGGCCAGCAGGCGCGCCAGGCCAACCCGCCAAGGCACTGGTCGAAACCGTGCAAGAGCGTTCGACCGACCGCCTCGTTACCGACCGGGCCGTGTTCGGCATATCTCGTCCGCGCATGGCGGTCTTTCGTCCAGACCGCCCGAATGGCGCTGCGGTTCTGATCACACCGGGCGGCGGCTATCGCTGGGTGGTGGTTGACAAGGAAGGGTACGAGATGGGGCGCTGGCTCGCAGCCCGTGGCTTCACCGCCTTCGTCCTGTTCTATCGCCTGCCCGGGGAAGGCTGGACGGCTGGCCCCGATGTCGCCCTGTCCGACGTGCAACGCGCCATGCGCCTTATCCGCCACCGTGCGAGGGATTTCGCAATCGACCCGGAACGTGTCTCGGCCATGGGCTTCTCTGCCGGCGGTCATCT
>JBEQCK010000069.1:0-16529 GCA_041639335.1 Novosphingobium sp. | reverse complement strand
CGAGGCTTCGGCGGGGACGGTGGCCTTGAACGCCTTGAGCTTCTCGATCATCCCCGGATCGTTCGACTGCGAGCCGAGGCTGGCGATGAAGGTGACGCGGCTCTGCGCATCGACCAGCGATTCGATGCGTCCGCGGTTGGCGAGAGCGAAATTGTAGGTCTCGTCCGGGTGCAGGCCAGCCGAGGCGACGATCATCGCGGCGCTGGTGGTCTTGCCCGGAGCGTCCGTCAGCGCGAGTTCACGCGCGGCCTTGGCCAGCGAGGCATCGGCGGGGCGGCCGAGCAGCGTGTAGAGGAACTGACGTTCCACCGCGCTGTTGCTGGCAGCGGCCATGCCCTTGATCGCTTCCCAATCGGCCTTGGTGGCGTTGCGGGCGACGATGTTGAGCCAGGTCGTCTTGAGCGGACCGTCCAATGCCTTGGGGTTGCTGGCGAGCATGGCGAAGCGGCGGCGCGCTTCGGCCACGACGTCGGCATCGCCCATCGTGCCGAACCCTGCGATCAGCGTGGAACGTAGATCGGCATCGCGCAGCGGCTCACCCGCCTTGGGCTCGAAGCCGAGCGCCATGAGGCGCGGCTTGTAGGTGCCTGCGACCTTGCCATAGAGCTTCTTCTGCGAGGCCGGGTCCTTTTCCAGCACGCGCCACGCGCCGACGAAATCGCCGAAGGCATTGCCGAGCACCACCGGGTTGGCATTGCCGGGGATCGCGGCGAGCAGGTCGAACGACGGACCATAAGGCTGGTAGCCGCTGGCCGAGAGCGCGAGATTGTCGGCAATCAGGCCCATCTGGTCGACCGGCTGCAGCGTCGGCATCGCCTTCTTGAGCGAGGTGAGCATCTGCGGCGTGTAGAGCGAGCGATAGTAGCCAAGCTGGCCAGCGTTGATCACGATCGGGCCGCAGCCGTTGACCGTCACCGTGGCCTTGCCGCCATCGAGGATGGTGCGGACCGGCTCGCCAGACCCTGCCGAGACGATCAGCGGCACCTTCCACTGCTGCGGCTTGGCGGCGACCTCGTCCTTGCGGTCGACGCTGAATTCGCTCTGCTGCAGGGTCAGCGTGGCCATGCCCTTCTTGCAGGTCATGCCCGAAACCTTGACCAGCGGGATGCCGGGCTTGGTGGTGAAATCGGTGGCGATGGCGGTGAGGCCGGGTGCGCCGGCGTTCTCGATCGCCTGCCACAGGTCCTTCGAACGGGTGTTGCCGAACTTGTGATCGCGCATGTAGGCGCGCAGGCCATCGCGCCAGACAGTCTCGCCCGCGAAGGCCTCGAGCATCGAGATGACCGCTTCGCCCTTCTGGTAGGTGATCGCGTCGAAGGCCTGGTTGGTCTCGTCGACGGTCTTGATTTCCTGCACGATCGGGTGCGTGGTCTTGAAGCCATCGAGGCCCATTGCTGTATCGCGCCCGTTGACGCGCTCGAGCAGCGGGAACCAGTCGGGGTGGAAGTGGGCGGTCGCCTTGGTTTCCATCCAGCTGGCAAAGCCCTCGTTCAGCCAGAGGTCTTCCCACCAGGCCATGGTGACGAGGTTGCCGAACCACTGGTGCGCCACTTCGTGCGCCTGCGTGGTGACGATGTTCTGGCGGGCAGCCGCGCTGGTGATCGCCGGATCGTTGAGCAGGATGCGCTCGAACGTGAGGATCGCGCCCCAGTTCTCCATCGCCGAGAAGAACTGCGACTGGCCGGGTGCGGCGATGTTGTCGATCTTGGGCAGCGGGTAGGGCTGGCCGAAGTACTCCGAATAGTACGGGATCAGCGGGGCGAGTTCGTCCAGTGCGAAGCGGGCCTGTTCGCCGCTGCCCTTGGGCGCGACGATGCCGGCCTGAACGCCGGGCGCTGCTTCCTTGGTCAGGCGCTCCCAGTCACCCAGGCCGAAGAACAGGAGGTAGGACGACATCTTCGGGCTGGTGCCGAAGGTGACGCGCTTCATGCCGCCTGCCAGCGGTTCTTCCTTGGCGACCGGCATGTTGCTGACGGCCATCTGCGTGGCGGGGACGACGGCGGAGAGATCGAAGGTGGCCTTGTAGATCGGCTCGTCGAACATCGGGGCGAAACGGCGCGCGTCGGGCGCTTCGAACTGGGTGAACAGGCCGCGCACTTCCTTGCCGGTGACCTTGTCAGGGTAATCGAGCGCGAAGAGGCCGTTGGCCTGCGTGTTGATGATGCCCGAATAGCTGGTGTCGAGGCGGTACTTGCCGGGCTTCAACGGCGCGGCGGCGGTGAAGCTCGCGGTCTGGCTCTTCTCGTCCATCGTCACGGTTGCGGGCATGGCTGCCCCGCCTTCCGGCGTGAGCGTGGCGGTGGCGATCTTCAGGTCAAGCGCGTGGAGCGTCAGCGCGGGCGTTGCTTCGGTGACTTCGAGATCGACCGAGGACGTGCCGGCGAAGGTCAGCGCCTTGGCATCGGGCGTGATCGAGATGGTGTAGTGCGAAGGGTGGGCGACGCGGGGAAGGTCAGTGTGGACGCCTGCTGCAGCCGAAGGATTGAGCGGGGCCTGCGCGGTGGCGGGCATGGCCGCCGTGGCAACGGCAAGGGCGAAAGCGGAAACAAAAGAAATGGTACGCATGCCGATCATGACTCCCCGGCGCAATGAAGATTGGTTGCAGTAGCAACCGGTCGTCGCCTGCGCGACTCCTTTCGACGAACGACAGGTGCGCGCCGACGAATGTCGGTTGACTATCGGGCCGGCGATGAGCGGCGGGTTAACCGATGGGAAGGCGCATGATCGCGGTGAGTCCGCTGACATTGCCGTTCGGTCCGCGCCGGTTGGCGAGCGTCAGTGTGCCGCCGTGCTGGTCGGCGATGGCGCGGGCGAGCGTGAGACCGAGCCCCGTACCGCCGGTGCCGCTGTTGCGCGATGCTTCGAGCCGGGTGAACGGCTCCATCATCCGCGCAATCTCGTGCTCGGGGATGCCCGGGCCATCATCCTCGATCCGCAGCACGGCCTCGCGGCCTTCGCGGGTGAGCGTGATGCGAGCGCGTTCGCCATAGCGCATGGCGTTCGAGACGAGGTTGCGCAGGGCGCGCCGCATCCAGGTGGCGCGGACGGGCAGGACGACGCGATCGGTGTCGCCCAGTTCCACCGGTTCGCCCATGTCCTCGAATTCGCCGATCACGTCGGCGACGAGAGCGGAGAGCTCGGTCGGTTCCAGCGGGTCGGACGGGCGGCCGACGCGGGCGAGCGAGAGGATATCGTCGAGCGAGCGGTTGATGTCCTCGATCGTGGCGGCCATGCGGGCGCGCTCGACATCATCGTCGACCGCCTCGATCCGCACGCGCAGTGCGGCGAGGGGAGTCTTGAGGTCATGCCCGATGGCGCCGAGCATGACGTCCTTTTCATCGAGCATCGCGGCGATGCGGCCTTCCATCGCGTTGTGCGCGATGATCAGGCCCTGGATGTCTTCCGGCCCATCGGGTTGGAGCTGGCCATCCAGAGTGCGATTGCCGGCAAAGTCCTCGACCCGGCGGGTGAGGGCCTTCAATGGGCGGGCCATGCGCCGCAGGATCAGCGCCATCGTGCCGACCAGCACGAGGTAGAGCACGATAGTCTGGCCCACCAGCGGCGCAAGCACGCGGAACTCGCCGCCCTCGGTGAACACGCGGGTCGAGGTCCAGCCGCCTGACGGGCTGCGGATCGAGGCAATGACCAGACGGGGCATCGGCTCCTTAGAGACCAGTTCCAGCTTGCGGCGGTTGCGGTTCCAGAATTCGATGCTGGGGCCGTCGCGCATGGGATCGCGCTCGAAGACCAGCACTTCAGCGGTCTCCACGCCCTGCGCGTTCAGGACTTCGCTCAGCTCGTCCTCGACGCGGGGCAGGCGCCGCTCGCCGGGGCGATGGAGCGATTCCTGCGAATGTTCGATGCGAAAGGGCGGCGGCGGGCGATCGTCTGAATCCCCACGATGGTGGCGACGTTCCTCAGGGCTGGGGCCGATCAGCCGGAAAGCGGCCGAACTGACCATCGACACTTCGCGCCGGTGGTTCTGTTCCTTCCACAGCAGCACGGCCGAAATGGTCTGCGCCACCAGCAGCGCGAGCGCGATGGCGAGCAGGACCTGGCCCTGAAGGCTGCGCGGCCAGAAGCGGAGGCGCTGCATCGCCGGTCAGCTCTCGTCCGCAGTGGCAGGGCGCTTGCGTACCTCGGCGGCGAGCATGTAGCCACCGCCCCACACCGTCTGGATCAGCTGCGGATTGCGGCTGTCGACCTCGACCTTGCGGCGCAGGCGCGAGATCTGGTTGTCGACGGCGCGGTCGAACAGATGCGCCTCGCGGCCCTGCACCATGTCGAGCAGGCGATCGCGGTCCAGCACCTGGCGGGGATGATCGAGGAAGGCCATGAGCAGGCGGAATTCAGCCGAGGAAATGGCGACGACTGCGCCTTCCCGGTCGATCAGGCGGCGCTTGAGCGGATCAAGCCGCCAGCCTTCGAATTCGTAGATGACCGCGTCCGAAACCTCGCTCGACTGCTTGGTCGCGCGGCGCAAGACGGAGCGGATGCGGGCGACAAGTTCGCGCGGATCGAACGGCTTCACCACGTAGTCGTCTGCGCCGATCTCCAGCCCGACGATGCGGTCGGTGGATTCGCCCTTGGCGGTGATGAAGATGACGGGCAGGCGCTTGGCCTCGACCAGATGGCGGCAGAGGGACAGGCCGTCCTCGCCTGGCATCATGATGTCGAGCAGCACGAGATCGCAGCCCGCTTCGAGCAGGCGGCTGCGGGCTTCGGCGGCAGTGGCGGCCTGGGTCACGACAAACCCCTGCCGGACCAGATAGTCCGCCAGGGGTTCGCGCAGCGCAGGTTCGTCATCGACCAGGAGCAGTCGGATCGGCGCTTCGTTCATTGTGGCTTAGTTAGCCGGAGCGGGCGGCGGAGGTCCATCGCCCATTGCGCCCATGTGACCGCCCATGTGACCGCTATGCGGGCCCTTCATCTTGCCCATCATGGTCTTCATCGAAGCGCGACGCTCTTCCGGGGTGATCTTGCCGTCCTTGTTGGCGTCCGCCATGTCGAAGTGCGCCTTCACGCCAGCGTCGAATTCGGCGCGGGTGACGGTGCCATCCTTGTTGGCATCGGCCATCATGGCCATGTGGCCGCCCATCATCATGCCGCGCATGCCCCCTTTCATGCCATTGGGACCGCGACCACCGCGGTGACCCTTACGATCACCTTCGCGACCTTCGGGGCCCTTCATCTGCTGGTGGTGAGCGATGAATTCGGCCTGGCTGATCGAACCGTTCTTGTCGGTGTCGATCCTGGCGAACTGTTCGGCCCACTTGGCGCTCTTGTCAGCCTGGTCGAGCTTGCCGTCCTTGTTGACGTCGAGCTTGGCCCACATTTCATCGGACTTGGCCTTGGCCTCGGTCCAAGTGATGGTCTTGTCGCCATCGGCGTCCATCTTCTGCGCGAAGGCAGGCGAGGCGGCGTAAAGTGCGAGCGAGGCCGTGGCCGTCACCGCAGCGGCGGCCGCAATCTGGAATTTCTTCATAGGTTCGTTCCCGTCAGAGGAGGGAGGAGACTGCGGCCGCCTGCACTTTGCAAGGAGAGGGGGAGGGATGCCTTGCTCAGGGGGGACTGAAAGCCGGCGACCGCAGTTCCTGTAGTCCCTATCTAGGCGCAGCTTGTCGCGCGACTATGCCGGGGACGCGGGTTTATTGTCGCAATTTGTCGCGTCTGCACCGCGGCGTTAATCCGCGTGCAAGCGCGAGCGGAAATCCCGCCGTTCAGCCCATCACGAAGGCGTTGAGCTTGTTGCCGTCAGGGTCGCGGAAATAGGCGGCATAGAAGCCGCCGCCGCGCAGGCCCGGCTGGCCTTCGCACGTGCCGCCATGGGCGAGAGCGATGGCGTGGAGGCGGCCGACCTGCTCCTTGTCCTTCGCCTCGAGCGCGACCATCACGCCGTTGCCGACCGTGGCGGGCTGGCCGTCGAACGGCTTCATTGCCGCGATTCCGGCAGCGCCATCGGGCACGCCCCAGGCAATGCCGGTTTCGAACTCCATCATCCGCCCCACGCCCATCTCCGCCGCGATGGCATCGTAGAAGGCCGCAGCACGGGGCAGGTCATTGGTGCCGACAGTGACATATCCGATCATCGCATTGTTCCTCATCCTCGATTCGATAAGGAACAATACGTGAACGGAGCTGGTATCACAAGGGCGCGCAGGCGGCGTCCAGCCATGCCAGATCATCACCGGAAAGCTGCGGGGCGAGCACCTCGCGCACCTTGGCGTGATAGGTGTCGAGCCACTCGCGCTCTTCTGGCAAAAGCAGCGCGACGTCGACCAGATCGCGGGCTATCGGCGCGAAGGTCAGCGTCTCGAAACCGTAGAACTCGCCCTCCGCCCCGGCGATGTCGCGCTTCTCGACGAGCACGAGGTTTTCGATGCGGATGCCGTATTCGCCGGTCTTGTAGTAGCCGGGTTCGTTCGAGAGGATCATGCCGGGCATCAGCGGCTGACCGGTGCCCGCCTGCCCGCCGCTGGCCTTGGCAATGCGCTGCGGGCCTTCGTGGACCGCCAGGAAGCTGCCGACGCCGTGGCCGGTGCCGTGGGCGTAATCCAGGCCTGCCATCCACAGGAACTGGCGGGCAAAGCTGTCGAGCTGGCTGCCGGCGGTGCCCTTGGGGAAGACGGCGCGGGCGAGCGCGATGTGGCCCTTGAGCACGCGGGTGAAGCGGTCCTTGACCTCTGCATGCGGTGCGTCGGGTCCGACCCAGACGGTGCGGGTGATATCGGTGGTGCCATCGACGTACTGCCCGCCCGAATCGACGAGGTAGACGCTGTTCGGCTCGAGCGTGCGGCTGGTTTCCTCGCTGACGCGGTAGTGCACGACGGCCCCGTTCGGCCCGGCGCCCGAGATCGTGTCGAACGACAGATCCTTCAGCAGCCCGCCCTCGGCGCGGAAGGCCTGCAGGCGGTCGGCGGCGGAAAGCTCGGTCACCCCGCCCTTGGGCGCTTCGACCTCGATCCAGCGGAGGAAGCGGGCGATGGCCGCACCATCGCGGGCCTGCGCGGCGCGGTGCCCGGCCTGTTCGACCGCGTTCTTGATCGCCTTGGGCAGGACGACCGGGTCGGTCACGGCGACGGCCTCGGCTCCGGCCTGATAGAGCGCATGGAAGATTGCCGCCACCGAGCGTTCGGGATCGACCGCGACCTTGCGTCCCTTCATCTCGCCAAGAGCATGCACAAAGCGTTTGCGCGGGTGGACCCGCACCGCATTGCCAAGATGGGCGATCAATTCAGGCGTGACCTTTTCAGGCGCGATGAACAGGTCGGCCGTGCCATCGGCATTGGCGATGACGAACGACAGCGCGACGGGCGTGTGATCGACGTCTGACCCGCGAATGTTGAGCAGCCATGCCACCGAATCGAGCGCGGTGATCACGGTCGCGTCATAGCCATTGCTGCTGAGCCATTCGGCCACGGCGGCGCGCTTTTCGTGCGCAGATTGCCCGGCGTGTTCGTCGGCATGGGGCACGGCGATGGCGAGCGAGCGCTCCGGCTGATCCTGCCACACTGCATCGACCGGATTTTGCGCAACCGGAACAAGGGCCGCATCGCGCTTGTCGAGCGCGGCGCAGACGGATTCGACCCAGCCTTCGGAATGCAGCCAGGCATCATAACCAATCTTCGCCCCTTGCGGAGCATTCTGCCCGAGCCATTGCGCGACGCTGGTCTGCGGCACCGACTGGTACGACCACAGCTTGCCATCGACCTGATCGCGCACCTGCAGGGTGTAACGCCCATCGACGAAGATCGCCGCTTCATTTGCCAGCACCACCGCCGTGCCGGCGGAGCCGCCGAAGCCGGTCAGCCATTCCAGCCGCTGGGCATAGGCGCCAACGTATTCGCTCATGTGCTCATCGGAAATCGGGATGACGAAGCCGTCGAGGCCGTCTTTCGCCAGCTGCTTGCGCAAGGCATCGAGGCGGGCTTCGTGAGTATGCATCAGCATGGGATCGGTCCTGAATGTGGGTGGCCCGCCTTGCGGGCATCATGCACGCAACATAGATGCGAGGGATGAGCATTGCCACACCTCCTGTCGCCGCCAAGATCCCGCACAGCTTCTCGCACCATGGCCTGACCGTATCCGACGATTACGCCTGGTTGCGCGATCCCGGCTATCCCGAGGTGACCGACAAGACCGTGCTCGCCCATCTCGAGGCCGAGAACGCCTGGTTCGAGAGCCGCATGGGCGAGCGCAAGCCGGTGATCGACGCGCTGTTCAAGGAAATGCGCGCGCGGATCAAGGAGGCCGACAAGTCGGTCCCGCAGAAGGACGGCGATTTCCTCTACTGGATCGAGTTCGAGGAAGGTGCCGAATACAAGAAGTGGTGGCGCAGGCCGGTAGGCGCGCCCGACGATGGCAGCGCGGACGAGCTGATCCTCGATGAAGTGGCGCTGGCAGAAGGCAAGGACTACTTCCGCCTCGGCGCGATTGCCGTGTCGAAGGACGGGACAAAGCTGGCTTGGTCAGTCGACGACAACGGCTCGGAGCGCTTCACCGCGCGGATCAAGGTGATAGCCACGGGCGAAGTGCTGCCCGACGAGATACCCGGCACGCTTTCCGGCCTGCTCTGGGTGAAGGACGACACCGGCCTTGTCTACAGTCTCGCCAACGAGAACTGGCGGACGGACAACGCGCGGCTGCATTGGATCGGCCAGCCGCTGGAGAACGACGTCGAACTCTATCACGAGGACGACGAAGGCTTCCGCGTCGGCGCGGCGCTTTCGGCCAACGAGAAATGGCTGATCATCTCGACCGGGGACCACGAGACCGGCGAAGTGCGGCTGGTTCCCGCCGACGATCCGCTGGCCGAACCGCTGCTGGTGAAGCCGCGCCAGAAGGGCGTGGAATACGATGTCGATGAGCGTGACGGCGTGCTCTATATCCACGCGAACGACACGCATGAGAACTTCCGTCTCGCCACTGCGCCGCTGTCCGATCCCGGCAACTGGACGACGCTGATCGAGGGGACGGACGAATTCTATCTCACCGGGTTCGACCTGTTCCGCGATTTCTACGTCACCGAAGGCCGGGTGCGAGGGCTCGATCGCATCGAGGTGCGCTACTACGACGATCCTTCGCGGGTCGAGCCTATCGAATTTCCCGAGGCGAGCTATGAGGCTTCGCTGGGCGACAATCCCGAATGGGACATGTCTGTGCTGCGGGTCGGCTATGAATCGATGGTCAGTCCGGCATCGTCCTATGATTACGACGTGGCGACGCGCAGCCTGACCCTGCTCAAGGTGCAGGAGATCCCGAGCGGTTACGACGCCTCGCTTTACGAAACCGCGCGGCTTGAGATTGCGGCCCGCGATGGCACGATGGTCCCGGTCAGTGTGGTCTGGCGCAAGGACCGCGCACCCGGTGGGCCGCTGCACCTTTACGGCTATGGCGCCTATGGCATTGCCATCGGGCCGGGCTTCTCGACCACGCGCCTGAGCCTGGTCGATCGCGGCTTTGCCTATGCCATCGCGCATATCCGCGGCGGCGACGATCTGGGCCGCGCGTGGTACAAGGCGGGCAAGCTGGAGGCGCGGACCAATACCTTCAACGACTTCGTCGATGTGGCCAAGGGCCTGATCGAGCGCGGGTTCACGCAAGCAGGCAAGATCAGCATCTCGGGCGGCTCGGCCGGAGGCGAACTGATGGGCGCGGTGATCAATTCCGATCCCGACCTGTGGGGTGCGGTGGTGGCGCATGTGCCGTTCGTCGACGTGCTCAACACCATGCTGGACGAAGACCTGCCGCTGACACCGGGCGAGTGGCCCGAATGGGGCAACCCGATCGAGGACAAGGCCGCGTTCGAGCTGATCCAGTCGTATTCTCCCTACGATCAGGTGAAGCCGCAGGGCTATCCGCCGCTCATGGTGACGGCGGGCCTCAACGACCCGCGCGTGACCTACTGGGAACCCGCCAAGTGGGTGGCAAAGCTGCGCGAGGTGAAGACCGACGGCAACGAACTGATCCTCAAGACCAACATGGGCGCAGGCCACGGCGGCAAGTCGGGCCGGTTCGAGAGCTTGAAGGAAACGGCCGAGGAGTTTGCCTTCATCCTGTGGCAGTTGGGGGTGGATGCTTGAGTAACCGCCACACCCTCACTTTCACCGCAGGTCCCGAGCACATCGACGAACTGGGCCATGTCAACAATGCGGTGTGGGTGAACTGGATTCAGGACATTGCCACCGCGCACTGGTCAGCAGTGGCTTCACCTGAGCACAGGCAAGCCTACGTCTGGGTCGTGACGCGGCACGAGATCGACTATCGCGGCAATATCGTCGCAGGCGAAAGCGTGACCGCCGAGACCTTCATTCCCGAGCCGCCCACCGGCGCGCGGTTCGACCGGCGCGTGGATTTTCGCAACGCAGGCGGCAAGGTCATCGTCAGCGCGAAGACCACCTGGGCAATCATCGACCGCGCCTCGGGCCGGATCCTGCGCGTGCCGAAGGACGTGGCCGCGCCGTTCCTGCCATAGGGTTTCGTCCGGAGGCTTTCCATTCTGCCGGAATGGTTGCAACCATGGACGCCCCGCATGCGTTTGGCCGCAGATGCAAGGGCAGTACGTGGACAGAACGAGTTGCGCAGTCACGCCGTCAGGGCGCTATCGCGACCGCCAGCGCAGCGGGCGCGAGCGGCTGGTGCCGACCGTGCTCGCCGCATTGCTGCATATCGCGGTGCTGTGGGGCGTGATCCACGGCTTCGGCGGCGTTCCGGCCATGACCGATCTCGCCAAGGAGACGTTCACCACCAGCACCTTTGACGTGCCGCTGGAGGAGCCGAAGCCCACGCCGACCCCGACCACGCCCGAGCCCGCCGGCGGTTCGGGTGAGGAGGGGAAGAAGGCCAGGCCCAAACCGGTCGTCGCCAAGGCCCGCGTGCCTTCCCGGAAGGAAAATGCGCCGCCGGTTGCCTCGACCGGGCAGGACCCGCGCTCGGGCGCAGCCGCGCAAGGGCAGGGCACTGGCGGCGGTGGCGAGGGTAGTGGCACCGGCAGCGGCGCCAGCGGCAATGGCTCCGGCGGAGGCCTTGCCCGCAAGGCCGAGAAGATTGCGGGCGATATCCGCTCAACCCGCGACTACCCGGTCAGCAGCCAACAGGAACGCATTGGCAAGCGCGTGGTTATCCTGCTGACGGTTGGCACGGATGGGCGCGTATCGGCTTGCCGTGTCTACCGTGCGAGCGGCGTGCCAGAGGCTGACGCCACGACCTGCCGCCTTGCCACCGAGCGGTTCCGCTTCCGGCCTGCGCTTGATGCTGAAGGAAATCCGGTCACCTCCAGCTATGGCTGGGAGCAGCGCTGGTTCGAACCCTAATACTGCACTGCAGCATAGCAGTTCATATATCCTAAGTTATACAATTGGTTGAATAGAAGACCTTTTGCGACAACCTGCGTTACTTTCGCGCTATTTTTGTTGCATCGCAATGCAACCGGATCGCCCGCCCCGCGTTGGTTCATCGACAGTACAGCAACCGCGCCACGCGGTGTGCGACCAGCCTTCGGAAGAACCTGCACGCCATGACTCTGATCGACAATGCGTTTGGCACCGGCGACGCTTCTGCTCCCGGAGTTCTCTCTTTTCTCCGTCGCGGCCAGAAAGCCCCCTGCCGCGTTGCGCTTATCGGCGGCTATGCTCCGCGTAAATGCGGCATCGCCACTTTCACCACCGATATCTACGAACAGCTGCGCGCGCACCATTCGGACATTTCGGTCGATCTCCACGTGATCGATGATGCGCGTTCTCCGCTGGAATACGTCGGTGTGCGCGGGTTGATCCGCTCGGACCAGGCCGAGGACTATCGCGCTGCAGCCCGTCGCATGAACGAGGATGCAGTCGAGGCCGTCTGGCTTCAGCATGAATACGGCATCTTTGGTGGCGCCGACGGCGACATGGTGCTCGAACTGGTCGATCGCGTGGCTGCTCCGCTGGTCGTGACCCTGCACACGGTCCTTGCCGAGCCATCGGCGCATCAGCGCGAGGTGCTTGAGCATATCCTGCGCCGCGCTTCGCGGGTCATGGTCATGTCGCAGCACTCGATGGGGCTGCTGCAGGATCTGTACCATGTTGCGCCAGAGCGCATCGTGGTGATCCCGCACGGTGCGCCCGACCGTCCGTTTGGTCGTAGCGATGCCTACAAGGCGCGCATCGGCCACCAGGGCCGGCGCGTGATGATGACGTTCGGCCTGCTGGGGCCCGGCAAGGGCCTCGAAACCGTGATTGAGGCGCTGCCCGCGGTGGTCGAGAACCACCCGGACGTGATCTATCGCATCGTCGGCGCCACCCATCCCAACCTCGTCGCCAGCGAAGGCGAACGCTATCGCGAGAGCCTTGAGGCGCTGGCGCAGGATCTGGGCGTGGCGGCCAACATCGAGTGGGATAATCGCTTCCTCGACTTGGACGAACTGCTCGACCAGCTCGAAGCCTGCGACATTTATCTTACGCCCTATCCCAACATGCAGCAGTCCACCTCCGGCACGCTGAGCTACGCGGTAGCGCTGGGCAAGGCGGTGGTCTCTACCCCCTATGTTCACGCCCGCGAACTGCTGGCCGATGGCGTCGGCGTAATGGTCGAACCGCGCCAGGCCGACGTGATTGCGGCAGCGGTAAACCGCCTGCTCGATGATCCCGAAGAACTGCAGGCCGTGCAGAAGCGCGCCTGGGACAAGGGGCGCGAGACCATCTGGCCCCGTTTCGCCGGCGCCGCTCGCGAACTGGTGGAGAGCGTGGTGGTGCGCCCTGATCGCACGGCGCCACTTCTTGCGACACCCGGCTTCTCCGGCGTGGCGGCAATGAGCGATGCCACCGGCATGCTGCAACACTCGATCCTCACCGTCCCCGACCGCCGTCACGGCTACTGCCTTGATGACAACGTGCGCGCGCTGATGTTGATGGGTGTGGCGGATTCCGTGCCGCTGGCAGAGCGCCAGCGCTGGGCGATGGTCTATGCCTCGTTCATCCAGCACGCCTGGAATCCCGAAGCGCGTGCCTTTCGCAATTTCATGAACTTTGACCGGACCTGGTGCGAACCGATTGGTTCGGCCGACAGCAATGGCCGCACCGTCTGGGCACTGGGCCGGGCCATGAACGATGCGCCGGACGCCGGGCTGCGGCACTGGGCGGCGCAGTGGTTCGACATCGCGCTTGCTCCGGTTTGCACGATGGATGCTCCGCGCACGGTTGCGTTCGTGATGCTCGGCTGCATCGAGGCCTTGCGCGCCAACCCCGCACATGGCGAGGCGCGGGCCAGCCTGCGCCACGGTGCCGAATTGCTCGC
Organism: Novosphingobium sp.; assembly: GCA_041639335.1. Classification (GTDB taxonomy): domain Bacteria; phylum Pseudomonadota; class Alphaproteobacteria; order Sphingomonadales; family Sphingomonadaceae; genus Novosphingobium. The sequence continues at coordinate 3,257 of JBEQCK010000069.1, read as the reverse complement.
CAATCTGCTGAACGAAGCGCGTCGCCCCGATTGGGCCTGGTTTGAAGCGGTGCTCAGCTATGACAACCCGCGGCTCTCGCAGGCGCTGATCGGCGCCGGGCAGGTTCTGGGGCGCGCCGACTGGGTGGAATCCGGCCTGTCCTCGCTGCGCTTCATCGCGCGCCAGCAGGTCTCGGCGCAGGGGCACTTCCGCCCGGTGGGCTCGGAGACCTTCGGGCGCCCTTACGAGAACATGCCGTTCGACCAGCAGCCGCTGGAGGCATGGGCCGCAGTCGATGCGGCGGCGAGCGCCTATGCCGCGACCGGCGACATCACCTGGCTGCGTCATGCCGAAACCGCCTATCGCTGGTTCCTGGGTGGCAACGACCGCGGCGAAGTGCTCGGCGATATCGTGTCTGGCCGCTGCCGCGATGGCGTGACCCCGCAAGGCGTCAACCTCAACTGCGGCGCGGAATCGATCCTGGCGTTCCAGCTTGCACATTACGCGATGGTGCAAATTGCGCGGCGCCCCGGCTCGGCAACGCTGACTCAGGAACCTATTTCGCCCCCTGCCATTGCCATGAAGATCAACAGCAAGGGTACGCAACAGCTTGCGGGTGCTTGAACAAAGGCTTCACGCCGATCCTTCGAGGGTCGTGCTTCGTCCATTTCATCTTGGCTGGCAGGGGCCCGGCGGCTCTGGCGCGCGTGCGCGCAAGCTCGTCGCCGACGTTCTTTCGCTGGGCCACAAGGAGGCAGACGAGGAGTACGCGCGCGTCCTCCACGATTTCGAGGAGCGCCACTGGCAGACCGAACAGCTTTTCGAGGAGCGCTATCGCCAGATGGAGGCGGTGCTCAAATTCGATGGCTCGGAACTGTCGATCCGCCGCAAACGGCTCATCGGTGCGTACTTCTGCCATGAATATACATATGCCGCTGCAGCGCTGATGAATCCGAGCATCGTGCCGCATCCCGACCAGTCCGGCATGTCCGGCGGCGCGGTGCGTTTCGTGATGAGCCTGCGTGCGGTGGGCGAGGGGCACATCAGTTCGATCGTCTTCCGCGAAGGCATTGCCCTGCCTGACGGCGCTTTCGAACTGTGGCCGCAGAGCCATTTTGCCACCGCCATGCTGCCTGACGACAGCCTGACGGCGTGCCAGGGGGCAGATTGTGCCGTCACCCTGCATCGCCACTCGGAAAGTACGCTGTCCAACAGCGTGATCTTTCCCGTGACCGAACAGCAGCGTGGCGGTCTGGAAGACCTGCGCCTCGTTCGTTTCGATCATGGCGGGGGCGATTACGAATGGATCGGCACTTATACGGCATATTCCGGCGCGGATATCCGGTCCGAATTGCTGCGCACGCGGGATTTCCGCTCCTTCCTGCTAGAGCCCATCGTCGGGCGGGCCGGTCGGAACAAGGGCATGGCGCTGTTCCCGCAGAAGGTTGGCGGGCAATATTGCATGGTCGGCCGGCAGGATGGCAAGAACCTGTTCCTGCTTCGCTCGGACAGTCTCGAACGCTGGGACGATGATGGCGTGCTGCTGATGGAGCCGGAATTTCCCTGGGAATTCGTGCAGATCGGCAATTGCGGCAGCCCGATCCTGACCGAACACGGCTGGCTGTTGCTCACGCACGGCGTGGGCGCGATGCGCAAGTACGCGCTGGGCTGCGCATTGCTTGATCGTGATGACCCTTCGAAAGTCATCGCACGGTCGAGCAAGCCACTGCTGACAGCGATCGACGCCGATCGCTTCGGGTATGTCCCCAACGTCGTCTATACTTGCGGTGCACTGCTGGTCGAGGACCAGTTGCTGGTGCCCTACGGCATATCCGACAGCGCCGTCGGCTTCGCCACGACTTCGGTTGGCGAGATGCTGGCAAGAATGGATGCAACTCGCTAGAACAGTGCTTCGCTGCGCTGCAGCAAGTTAGATCAAGGCAACACATGACCAAGACAGTTCCCGTGATCCTGTGCGGCGGCAGCGGCACCCGTTTATGGCCGCGCTCGCGCAAGGCGCGGCCCAAGCCCTTCCTTCCGCTCGTCGGTGACGAGACGCTGTTTCGCGCAACCGTGCTGCGCTGCCCGGCTGGCGAAGGCTTCGGCGATCCGGTCGTCGTGACGGGGGCCGCCCATCTTGGCCATGTCGAAGAGCAGCTGCCTGATCCAGGCGCGACCCGAATCATCGTCGAACCCGAAGCGCGCAACACGGCTGCCGCGATTGCCCTCGCCGCGCTGAGCCTGCCGGAAGACGCGATCATGCTGGTGTGTCCGAGCGACCATCATATCGGTGATTGTGCTGCCTTCAGGGCCTCTGCGCATGAAGCTGCGGCATTGGCGCAGGATGGCTGGCTCGTTTCCTTCGGCATCGTGCCCACTGCTCCCGAGACGGGCTTCGGCTATCTCAAGCAGGGCGAGGCGATCGATGGCACCGGCGGCCGCCGCGTCGAACGGTTTGTCGAAAAGCCCGATCTGGCCCGCGCCATGGAGTTCCTGAGCAGCGGTGACTATGCCTGGAACGGGGGCATCTTCGCTTTCAGGGTCGGGACGTTCCTTGAGGAACTCGGACTTCACCGGCCCGACATCCTGTCGGCAGTGCGCGAGGCTGTCGCCAAGGGGCGGGAAGATGGCATGCGCTTCCATCCCGATCGCGAAGCCTTTGCCAAGGTGCCCAGCGAATCCGTCGACTACGCGGTCATGGAAAACACGTCGCGCGCGGCAATGGTCCCGGCGGAGATGGCGTGGTCGGACATCGGCAACTGGCAGGCCCTTCACGATGCGCAGGATCGCGACGAAGCGGGCAATGCCGTCCGTGGGCGGGCGGAACTGAAGGATTGCAGCAACGTACTCGTTATGAGTGATGGCCCCCGCGTTTCGGTGGTGGGCGCGTCGAATCTCATGATCGTCGTCGATGGCGACGAAGTCCTCGTCTGCACGCCCGAAGGCGCGCAAGCCGTCGGCAAACTTTCCGGAGCTGCGAACCAGTGACATTGTTGCCGAGGCGGATGGTCGAAAAACCTTGGGGCAAGGATGATCTGCCCCCGCCTTTCGAAGCCTTCTCGGGAAAGAGCATCGGCGAAATCTGGTTCGAGCCGCCGGCCGAACTTCCTTCGATTCTGGTCAAGTACATCTTCACCAGCGACGCGCTCTCGGTCCAGGTCCATCCCAGCGATGACCAGGCGAGGGAACTCGGTGAAAGTGATCGCGGCAAGGAGGAGTGCTGGCTGATCCTCGATGCAGAGCCGGGCGCGAAGCTGGGTATCGGAGATCGGAAGAG
>JBEQCK010000068.1:0-16772 GCA_041639335.1 Novosphingobium sp. | reverse complement strand
CTCACGCGCCAGGAATCGCTCCGCAAACAGCCGCCCGAAATCCGCCCACCGCCAATCGCAAAACCCGATCAATTGCGCCGATCTGATCGAATGCGGCAGTTCTCCTGAACTGTGTAAACCGCGTAAACCCCCCGGCGAATTCAGGGCCCGCGCAGCACACAAAAAAGCTGCGGCGAGGGATGTCGCCGCAGCTTCTCCGGGTTCACCTTCCGCGCTTCACTCACGCGGCAGGGTAAGGCCTTATGCTCAGAAACGCAGGCCGACAGTGGCGCGCAGGGCGTGGGTGTCGAACACCTTGTCGGTGACGCGCAGATTCGTGCCGCCACCGTTCAGCAGGAACGGATTGGTTGCCGGCGCGGTCCCCTGGCCCACTTCGACTTCGTACTTGTCGTCCTGGTAGCGGCTGTAAAGGTACTCGAGGCCCAGCGAGAGGTTGTTCGACAGCATGATTTCGGTGCCGCCACCAGCCTGCCAGCCCCAGACCATCTTGCCGTCGTCACGCTCGGTGAACGAATTGGCGGTGTTGGTGGTGGAGAAGTCATGATTGATCTTGGCATAGCTGCCGCCACCGGTGACATAGAACAGCGCGCCGCCGCCCGGGGTGTAGCCAAGGCGCGCGCGGGCCGAAACGGCGTAGTCGAGCTGGCGGTCGATGCGATAGGACGCCGGCGTGGTGCTGAAAGCGGTGGAACGATAGATCGACTCGTTGCGCGAACCTTCGATCAGGCCGCCGAACACCATGTTGCCCGAACGCGCGTCAAACCCGACGCGAACGCCGTATTCCGCACCCTGCTTGTCGGCAACGCAACCGGCCCCGCGCGTCGATCCGGTGGCACCGCAGTTCGCGAAGCCGGGCGAGAAGGCATTGGCGCCAGCCGTCGTCTGGACAGTGTCGCCATAGTTGCCATCGCGGTTGGTATCGAACTCGAACTGGCCGCGGTTGTTGCCGAGCAGGCTGATCCCGCCGAAGCCCTGAATATAGACTCCGTCGAAGTGGCTGTCGCGATCGAAGCCATCTGCCGTGGTGGCGGTGGACGTGGCCGTCGCCGTGTCGTCCATGCTGTCCTGCGCCATGGCCGGAGCGGCGACGAGCGCCAGCGTCGCGGCCAGCGGCCACGTAAGAATGCTCTTCGAAGTCATTGATCTTCCCTCTGGATTGCCTGAGACCGGTTGTGCAGCCCAAACACCTTCGTGCGGGAAAGGTTTCCGCAAAACCGCACCGGATCGGACAGGTACTGCAAATGGGACAGGGTCAGTAGTCTGCCGCGCCCCAGTTCTTCGGCGGGTTCCGGTTGCCCGCATCCTGCGGAATGTCCGCCGCCATCTGCCGCGGCTGTTTGAACGCCTGTGCGCCCATGTAGCGATCGAATTCCTCGAGGAAACGGCGCGTCAGGCGCTTGTCTTCTTGGGGATCCACGGCGCGGCGCAGTTCGGGAAAGCGGCTGCCCTCTTCCTCGTAGACGTGGTGCAGCACAGCGCCCCGGATATGGCCAAGCTTGTCGCGCCAGTCCTGCCCCATCGGATCAAGCGCCTCCAGCGCGCCCATCTGGATGCGGGTCATCGCATGCTCTTCGAAGGCCAGCCCGGCGCTTGCCTTGCTGCTCTCGTTCGCCATGGCCGGATAGAGCACCGTTTCCTCGGCATTGGCATGCGCCGTCAGCACCATCGAAAGGTCGCGCAGGGCAGCGCGCCGCTCGGCCACGGAGTTGGCCCCCAACGCCAGTTCGAAGCACGCCTCGATCCTGCGATGATGCTCAAGCGCGTGGGTGAGCCAGTCGCCGGGCCGCGCCATGGCCTGCGCCTTCTCTCGCGCCTCGCGACGATCTTCATCGCTTTCGGGCGGGGTGATGACGGCTACGATCTTGTCGAGAAAGGACATTTGCTCCACTCCTGCTGAGCCTCGCAGGGTGAGCGGACAGGTTTGCGGTCGGTTCCGTGGCGAGTTGCCGCGGTCGGCCAGTCGTGCAGGGCCTGACGCGAACCGCGCAAAAGTCGCGCAAATCCGTCGCCGTCACTCGCCATTCAGCTTCGGCCGGGCTATGGCGCAGCCGATGAGCGAGGCAAACTCCCCCTTCCCGACCGATCTTGCAAACCTGCGCGTCGCGCTGTTCAGCGGCAACTACAACTACGTCCGCGATGGCGCGAACCAGGCGTTGAACCGCCTCGTCGGTTATCTCCTGCGCCAGGGCGCGGATGTGCGCATCTATGCCCCCAAGGTCGAAGAGCCTGCCTTCGAGGCCACCGGCACGCTGATCGGCGTGCCCTCGTTCGCCATCCCCGGCCGTCCCGAGTATCGCTTCCCGCTGGCCCTGTCTCCGCGCATCCGCCGCGATCTGGCCGAGTTTGCGCCCCATGTCGTGCACGTCTCGTCGCCTGACGTCGTCGCGCACCGCGCGGTTTCGTGGGCGCGACATCGCAGGCTTCCCATCCTCGCCTCGGTCCACACCCGGTTCGAGACCTATTTCCGCTACTACAACATGGCTTGGGCCGAACCCGTGGTCGAAGCCCTGATGCGCCGCTTCTACCGCCGATGCGATGCGCTGGTCGCGCCCTCGGAATCGATGGCGCAGGTGCTGCGCGACCAGCGGATGAACTACGACATCGACATCTGGTCACGCGGGGTCGATCGCGAGATCTTCCACCCCGGCGCTCGCAGTCTCGATTGGCGGCGCGCGCTCGGCATTGGCGACGACGAAGTGGTGATCGGCTTCCTTGGCCGCCTGGTCATGGAGAAAGGTCTCGACGTCTTTTCTGACTCGGTCGACCAACTGGTGCGCAAGGGCGTCAAGCATCGCGTGCTCGTGGTCGGCGAAGGCCCGGCGCACGAATGGTTTGCCGCGCGGCTGCCCGATGCTGTCTTCGCAGGGTTTCAGGGCGGGCACGATCTTGGCCGCGCCGTGGCGAGCATGGACGTGCTGTTCAATCCTTCGGTCACCGAAACCTTCGGCAACGTCACGCTTGAAGCGATGGCCTGCCGCGTGCCGGTGGTTGCCGCAGCGGCGACCGGAAGCCAGAGCCTCGTCGACGACAACGTATCGGGCCGCCTGATCACGCCCGGTGCGGTGCGCCAGTTTGCCGAGGCGCTACGGTGCTATGTGGAAGATGCCGGGCTTCGCGCGCGCCATGGCATGGCGGGCGAGGAACGCAGCCTCGACTTCTCCTGGGACCGGATCAACCAGGCGGTCGCCGATACCTACCTCAGGCTGGTGCGCCAGAAGGCCAAGGCGCGGGTGGGCCGATAGAGGCCAGCCTCAGCGCAGGACGCCCGCTGCCTTCATCCGGCTCGCATACCACAGGAAAAAAACGAGCGAGCCCCAGATCAGGAGGTTCATCGCCATCATGGCGCCCGAGTTCATGGATGCGGGCATCGTGCTGTCGAGTAAATGCGAAAGCTGGCTTACGGCAAGCCCAACCAGCGAAACCGCAAACGCCGTCACCGCGTGGCGCGAACGCAGCAGCAGCAGAAGCGAGCCTGCCAGCGAGCCCCAGACGCCAAGCGCCCAGAACGCGCTGAGCCAAGCGGGCATTGCCAGCATGTAAGCGACCTCGGCTTGGTTCATGCCGACAGACTTCATGTAGCCGAGCGGGTCGAGCTTGCTCATCGCGTAATCGACGCAACCAAAGCTGTTCCACAGCAGACTGATCACGCCGACAGCCCAGAGATGGCCCGGTGTCTTCACGGGATTGTCCTGCAGGTTGTCCATGGGTCCTCTCCCCCTGTTACCCGGGGAGAGGATATCATGGCCCAATGCATCCTCAAAGCGGCGCGAAAGCGCGGATTCATGGAGCATCAGAGGCGTTCGATCCTGCGTGCGGCTTCGTCGAGGATATCGGCGATGGCATGAGCAGTCTCGGTATCGAAGCCCTGCGCCATGACACGATTGCGCACGGCTGCGTGAAGATTGCCCATCGCCCGGCGCACCGGTGGACTGTCCGCACGGTCGCGCTGTTCGCCCAGCGCCTTGAGGCGACCCAGGATCGCACCGAGTTCGGCGTCCTTGCCGTGGAGCTCGGCACGTCCCGCGTCGGTCACCGCAAAGGCCTTGCGCGGCCCCTCGTCAGCTTCTTCGGCGATCATGCCTTCGTCGACCAAGAGGTTGAGCGTGGGGTAGACCACGCCGGGGCTGGGTGCATATTCGCCGCCTACAAGCTCACCGATCGCGCGGATCAGGTCATAGCCATGGCGCGGCTGTTCGGCGACGAGGTGGAGCAGCAACAGGCGCAGTTCGCCACCGGCAAACATCCGCCCGCCCCGGCGACCACCACCACCGCGACCGCCCCGGCCACCCCCGAACGGACTACCCCCAAACGGGCCATCTTCGCCAAAGGCACCGCCCTTCCCGAACGGACCGCCAAAGCGCCCGCCCATCATGGCCATCATCCTGATGGCGTGCCGGCCGTGACCATTGTTGTGCCGACCTCTTTCGATTCTCATGTGTTCATATCCTTTCATGATGCGTCTAAGATATATCTTAATGTGGTGTTGGCAAGTGGGCAGGTGCAATTTTTCTCAGCCCGTCCTATCTCGGGTGCCGATGGCTGATCTCTTCGCCCCGCCTCCGCAGGACCGCCCCCCGCCCGAAGCCAGTGCCGAAGCGCCACTGGCGGATCGGCTGCGGCCAAGAGACCTGACCGAGGTGATCGGGCAAGACCACCTGACCGGCGAAGAAGGCGCGATCGGACGCATGGTTGCGGCGGGCAAGCTGACTTCGATGATCCTGTGGGGGCCGCCCGGCACCGGCAAGACCAGCATCGCGCGCCTGCTCGCCGAAGCGGTGGGCATGCGCTATGTCGCTATCAGCGCAGTGTTTTCGGGCGTGGCCGATCTCAAGAAAGCCTTTGCCGAAGCAGAGGCCATGGCGCTGGCCGGACGGCGCACGCTGCTGTTTGTGGACGAGATCCACCGCTTCAACCGCGCGCAACAGGACGGTTTCCTGCCATTCGTGGAAAACGGCACGGTAACGCTGGTCGGCGCGACGACCGAGAACCCCAGTTTTGCGCTGAACGCGGCGCTGCTGTCGCGCGCGCAGGTGCTGATCCTGCACCGGCTCGATGCCGCAGCGCTGGGCACGCTGCTCGACCGTGCCGAAGACATCACCGGCCTGCGCCTTCCCCTCACCCCGCCCGCCCGCGAAGCACTGGTTGCTTCTGCCGATGGCGACGGGCGCTTCCTCCTAAACCAGGCGGAAATGCTGTTTGACGTGTCGCTGCCCGCACCACTTGATCCCGAGGGGCTGGGCAAGTTCCTGATGCGGCGCGTCGCGGTCTACGACAAGGATCGCGAGGGCCATTACAACCTCATCTCCGCCCTGCACAAAGCGGTGCGCGGCTCAGACCCGCAGGCGGCGCTCTATTACATGGCGCGCATGCTGGTGGCAGGCGAAGAGCCGCTTTACGTGCTGCGACGGCTGGTGCGCATGGCGGTGGAAGACATCGGCATGGCCGATCCGCAGGCGCTGGTGCAGTGCCTCGCCGCCAAGGATGCCTACGAGTTCCTCGGCAGCCCCGAGGGCGAGCTGGCGATCGTGCAGGCCCTGCTCTACATCGCCACCGCACCCAAATCGAACGCTGCCTACATGGCGCACAAGTCGGCATGGAAATCCGCGCGCGATACCGGATCGCTGATGCCGCCATCGAACATCCTCAACGCGCCGACCAAGCTGATGAAGGACATCGGCTACGGCAAGGGCTACCAATACGACCACGATGCCGAGGACGGCTTTTCCGGCGACAACTACTGGCCTGAAGGCATGGCACCGCAGACCTACTATGCCCCGGTTGAACGCGGCTTCGAGCGTGAAGTGGCCAAGCGCCTCGATTGGTGGGAGCGCAAGCGCCGCGAGCGCCAGGGCGAATGACGCCTGACCGCTTTGGCGACCGTTTCGGTGACCGTTTCGGCAGGCGCTTCGGCCATTTCGTCGCCATCGACTGGTCAGGGGCCGCAGGCGAGCGGCACAAGGGCATAGCCGTGGCGCTGGCAACGCGCGGGACGGCAACGCCGCGCATCGTCCGACCGGGCCATCGCTGGTCGCGCTGCGAAGTCCTTGCCTACCTTCGCGATGAATTGCCCGACGATACGCTGGTCGGCATGGACCTCGGAATTGCGCTGCCCTTTGCAGACCGGGGCGCGTTCTTTCCCGGTTGGCCCGGCAGCCCCGGCAGCGCGCGCGAGCTTTGGGCGCTGATCGACGCGATCTGCGCCGATGAACCGCACCTTGGCGTCTCGGCGCTGGTCGACCATCCTGAGCTTTGCGCCTACTTCCGTCGCCATGGCGGCCGTGAAGGCGGGCAATTCGGCGGGGGCCAAGGCCGCTTCCGGGTGACCGAGGCGGCGCAACGGCGCATGGGCTGCAAGCCCTATTCGAACTTCAATCTCGTCGGCGCAGCGCAGGTCGGCAAGTCAAGCCTGTCGGGGATGCGCCTCTTGCACCGGCTGGCAGACCGGGCCAGCGTCTGGCCGGTAGACGGCCTTCCCGCCAAGGGACCGGTGATCTGCGAGATCTACACCACCATCGCCGCCATGGCCGCAGGGAGAACTGCGTCCCGCTCGAAGATGCGATCGGCGGGCGAACTCGACGCGGCCCTGGCGGTGATCGGCTGCGCGCCATCCGGCCTTTCCGGCCCGCTTGATGATCATACTTGCGATGCCATCCTCACCGCCGCGTGGCTGCGCGAGGCGGCCCACGATCCTGAACTGTGGCACCCGCGCGAACTTTCCGACGAAATTGCCCTCACCGAGGGCTGGACGTTCGGGGCGGTCTGAGGCTAGGGAGCGCAATGCGCATCGCGCAGGGCCGGCTTAGCTCAGTTGGTAGAGCACCTGATTTGTAATCAGGGGGCCACGGGTTCGAATCCTGTAGCCGGCACCATTCCTCAGCGATCGTTGTCTGCCAATCGGCCAAGCATGCGCTCGAGCCTTTGCAACTCCTCGTTGCGCAGGGCCGCGATCTCGTGAAGAATCTGCGCGAGTTCCGGTGTATCCAGCGCAATTGCAAGATCCGAAAGCATCGCGTTTTCGTCGCCGTTGACGGCAAAGGCCTGCCGCAAATGTGCGGCTATTTCATCGAGCCGTTGATCGCTCAAATTGGGCGAGGCGCTACCAGGCATGGCTCCTGATACCATAAATACCCGAAAATGCGAATAATTCCAGACACGCAGCAGACCTCAGCAACGCCACGTCCTGGCGTGAGGACGGCGCGTCGTCAACGAAGCCAATCAGCAGCAACAAGATTCATGGCGACAGCGCCTTGCAAATCTGGTATAAATTGAAACTACTTTTGCAGCCACGTGCTGCCAACGGTTTCCATCGGAGAGTTCCTTGAGCCAGCACCAACCCACGAAAGACCTGTTCGAGAACCCGCTTGGCCTCGACGGCTTCGAATTCATCGAGTTTTCCGCACCCGAGGCCGGCACGCTCGAACCGGTTTTCGAGCGGATGGGCTTCACCCGCATCGCCAACCATCGCTCGAAGGCGGTGCAACTGTGGCGCCAGGGCGGCATCAACCTGATTGCGAACTACGAACCGCGCAGCCCTGCGGCCTACTTTGCGGCCGAACACGGGCCATCGGCCTGCGGCATGGGCTGGCGGGTGCGCAACGCGGCCAAGGTCTATGCCACCGCGATCGAGCGTGGCGCGGAACCTGTCGAAGTGCGCACCGGGCCGATGGAACTGCGCCTGCCGGCCATTCGTGGCATCGGCGGTTCGATCATCTACCTGATTGACCGCTACGAGGGCGGCGCGTTCGGCGATCTTTCGATCTATGACATCGACTTTGAATACCTGCCGGGGGTGGACCGTCATCCCGTCGGGGCGGGTTTCCATACGATCGACCACCTCACCCACAACGTCTACGGCGGGCGCATGGCGCACTGGGCGGCGTTTTACGAGCGCGTTTTCGGCTTCCGCGAGATCCGCTATTTCGACATCAAGGGCGAGTACACCGGCCTCACCAGTCGCGCCATGACCGCGCCCGATGGCAAGATCCGCATTCCGCTCAACGAAGAGGCAAAAGCGGGCGGCGGGCAGATCGAGGAATTCCTGCGTGCCTACAACGGCGAAGGCATCCAGCACATCGCCTTTGCCTGTAATGACCTTCTTGGCGGCTGGGACAAGCTGAAGGCCATCGGCACGCCGTTCATGTCGCCCCCGCCAGACACGTATTACGAGATGCTCGACGAGCGTCTGCCGGGCCACGGCGAGCCGGTCGACGAGTTGAAGCGCCGCGGCATCCTGCTCGATGGCTCGACCGAACAGGGCGATCCGCGCCTCCTGCTGCAGATCTTCTCGGAAACCCAAATCGGTCCGGTGTTCTTCGAATTCATCCAGCGCAAGAAGGACGAGGGCTTTGGCGAGGGCAACTTCACCGCGCTCTTCAAGTCAATGGAGCGCGATCAGATGCGCCGGGGCGTCCTGCAGCCAGAAAACGCTGATCTTGCGGAGACGGCGGAATGATCCCGCAGATCAAGCGCATCCACCATGTCGCCTATCGCTGCCGCGACGCCAAGGAAACGGTCGACTGGTACGAGCGCGTGATGGGCATGCGCTACACCACCGCCTTTGCCGAGGACAAGGTGCCCTCCACCGGCGAAGACGATCCCTATATGCACGTCTTCCTCGACTGCGGGGGCGGCAACGTGCTGGCCTTCTTCGAATTGCCGAACCAGCCCGAGATGGGCAAGGACCCGAACACCCCGGCATGGGTCCAGCATATCGCCTTCGAGGTTGAGGACGAGGCAGCCCTGCAGGCCGCCAAGGCCCATCTCGAAGCCGAGGGCGTTGAAGTGCTGGGGCCGACCTATCACGGCATTTTCCGCTCGATCTACTTCTTCGACCCCAACGGCCACCGGCTCGAATTGGCCTGCAATATCGGCACGGCAGAGCAATATGCCGAACTGGCCGACCTCGCGCCGGTCATGCTGGAGGAATGGAGCAGGACCCGGCGCGCACCCCGCCACGCCGAATGGCTGCACAAGGACCCGGCGACGGCCTGAACAAAGGAACAGGGCCGCGCCCTCCCTTGCTGTTCAAAGGTGGAATTTGCCGATAGAACAGGCCGTTCATGGTGGGGGAGTTTGGTGTGACCAAGATCGTCGTCAATGGGCAGCAGCGCGAGGTGAAGGCTTCGCCCGATACGCCGCTGCTCTATGTGCTGCGCAACGAGCTTGGCGTGATGGGCGTCAAGTTCGGCTGCGGCCTCGCGCAATGCGGCGCCTGCTCGGTCCTGCTCGGCGACGAGGAAGTGCGCGCCTGCGTGACGCCGGTTGCGGCGGTAGAGGGCAAGCCGGTCACCACGGTTGACGGTCTGCCGGCACGCTGGGCCGAGAAGAAGGGCCTTGCTCCCGACCCGCAGCGACTGCACCCCGTCCAGCAGGCCTGGGTGGACGAACAGGTGCCGCAGTGCGGGATCTGCCAGTTCGGCATGATGATCAAGGTCACGGAACTGCTCGAGGCGAACCCCAAGCCGACCGACGCGGATATCCGCGAGGCGCTGACCAACTCCGGCCCCTCCCCGCACTTGTGCCGCTGCGGCAGTTATGCGGCGATCCTCGAAGGCGCGCACCGCGCGGCCAAGCTGATGGCCGAAGGAGGCGCGGCATGAGCGCGCCGATCGACATCCACGGCGCACGGCTTTCGCGCCGCGCTTTCATCGGCACCGGCGGGGCGCTTGCCGTCGCGGTAAGCCTGCCGGTGAAGGCATCGGCTACCACCGCGCCCGCATCGCTCGACGCCGCCGTCCCCGCGAGCTGGATCGAACTCAAGGCCGACGGGACGGTCACGATCCGCACCGGCAAATGCGATTTCGGCCAGAGCAGCGTCAACACCGCCTATCGGCAGATCGTCGCCGAGGAACTGTGCGTCCCGCTCTCGGCGATGACGACCGTGATCACCGGCGATACCGACCGCACGCCCGATGGCGGCGGCACGTTCTGGCTGCTCGGCTATGTGCAGAACCTGCGCAAGGTTGCGGCCTACATGCGCGAGGCTGCGCTGGAACTCGCAGCGGACAAGCTGCGCGTCGACCGCAAGGCCTTGAGCGTGAAGGACGGCGTCATCTCTGGCGGCGGCAAGGCGATCAGCTATGCCGATCTCGTCAAGGGCCAAGACCTCAAGCTGACGATCGCGGTCGAGGGCGAACTGACCAGCCCGATGGGCCTCACGGTCAAAGGCGAACCGCCTCTGAAGCCGGTGTCCGAATACACCATCATCGGCAAGCCTTCGGCCAATCCGATGACCCGGCCCAAGGTTTCGGGCGAAGCGGTCTGGGTCGGCGACGTCAAGCTGCCGGGCATGCTCCACGCCCGCACCATCCACCCCGCGACGCTCGGCTCGAAGCTGGTCAAGGCCGGGAAGCTGGACGGTGCGCAGTACCCGGGCGCGCGACTGGTGACGATCGGCAACCTGCTCGCCGTGGTCTCGCCCGACGAGTGGGAGGCCGTGCAGGCTGCTCAAGCCGTCGCAGCGGAAACGCAGTGGAGCGACTGGCAGGGCCTGCCCGGCCATGAAGGACTGGCCGACCACCTGCGCTCGAAGGCAGACTGGACCAAGTTCCCGTCACGCGATGGCGCAGCCAACAAGGGCGAGCCGGAAAAGGTGCCTGCCGTGCGCGAGCACAAGGCGTCGTACTTCCTGCCCTACCACAAGCACGCCCCGATCGGCCCGATGGTGACGCTGGCCGATTACCGCCCGGACGGCTCGGTCACCCTGCACACCCTCAGCCAGAACCCGCAACACTTGCGCCACATGATCGCCAAGATGCTGAGCGGGGGCGAAGACAAGGTGGTGGTGCGCACCTATCCCGGATCGGGCCACTATGGCCGCTCCAATGGCGGCAGCGCAGGGAGCGAGGACGAGGCGGTTCTCCTTTCGCGCGAACTGGGCCGACCGGTGCGCGTGCAGTGGATGCGCGCTGACGAGATGCAGTGGACCACGCAATCCTCCTGCGCGCTCGCCGACATCGCGATCAAGCTCGACAAGGATGGCCGCATCGCAGGCTACGGCGCCGAACACCGCGTGCCGCCGATGCAGGATGACCGCCTTGTCGGTGCGATCCTTGCAGGACTGCCGGTGATCGATTCCCCTGCCCCCGTCACCAAGGACCCGTTCCAGAACGGCGTCAACGAGATGCAGGATACCTGGGTCTACGGCAACGTCCCTGCCGTGCGCGAGAAGGCGATGAGCACCTGGCAGATCGGCGAGAAGGAATCGCCTATTGCCGTGGGCCTGCGCGATCATTCGATGCGCACGCCAATCCAGTTCCAGCAGAACTTCCCGCGCGAACTGGCGATGAGCGAGGCGGCCATGCTTGCGGGCAAGGACGCGCTGCAATTCCGGCTCGACCACGTTACCGACCCGCGCTTCAAGGCGATCATCGCGAAGCTGCGGACCGAAGCGGGGTGGGACAGCCGCCCCTCGCCCGCTCCCGGCGCCCGCGCCAGCGGCAAGGGCGTGGTAAAGGGCCGTGGCATGTCGATCATGCTGCGCGACAACGGCTACTGGGCCTGCGCCGCGCACGTTGCAGTCATGCCGGAGACCGGTGAGGTCAAGGTCGAGCGGATGACGATGGTTGCCGATGTCGGCATCGTCATCAACCCGCTGCAGTTGCGCCGCCAGATCCAGGCGGGCTGCCTGATGGGCGTCAGCCAGGCGCTGCACGAGGAAGTCAGCTTCGACAAGGGCGCGATCACCGCAGCCGACTGGGCAAGCTACCCGATCCTGACCATGGCCGAAGCGCCGGACATCAAGGTGGTGTTCGAGACCAACCTTGCTGCCGGCAACTACGGCCAGGGTTCGGAAAGCGCCAATGCGCTGGCCGGCCCGGCGATAGCAGCAGCCGTGCTCGACGCCACCGGCAAGCCGGTGCGCCGGCTGCCGCTTCGACCGGAATACGTCAAAGCGGCGCTGGCCTGACGATTAAAGCGAGTTCTTCCGCGCGATCGAGCCCAGCACTTCGGCGCTGGGCTTGGCCGTGCGCTTGAAGGTCTCGCGGTCGAATGAATGCAGCCCGAAGCGGTGGTGGTAGCCAAAACCCCACTCGAAGTTGTCGATCAGCGACCAGTGGAAGTAGCCGCGCACCTGCACGCCATCGTCCATTGCCCGCTTCAGTTCGGCAAGCGCGGCAGGGATCAGCCATTGCCGCAGGGCGTCGTCCTCGGAATTGACGCCATGCTCGGTCACATAGACCGGAAGCTTCGTCACCTCGTGGGCATAGCGCACTGCGCCCGCCAGTGAGCCCGGCCAGACCTCGATCCCGCCCGCATTGCGACGGGCATCGGCGGGCGCTGGCAGCGGACCCTTGTCGTTCCACACCTTGCGCTCGTAGTTCTGCACGCCAATGAAATCGCAGGTCTCACCGGCAAGGCGCAGCCATTCATTGTAGTAACGCTCGCGAATGCGGTCGCGCATCGAGTTCTTGCCGACGGCCTGATCGTCGAGCATCGCAAGGCTCACGCCGACTGGCAGGTCAGGCCGCACCGCCTTGATCGCGGCAAGGCCGCGGCGATGCCCTTCCATCATGTTGCCGCGGTAGGTCTTCGGGTCCTTGATGTAGAGCGAGACGCCTGGCGTATAGAGCGGCACGCCAAGCTGCTTCGCGGCGGCTTCCTGCGTCGCCTTGTCACCCGCCAGCAGCTGCGGCGGCAGGATCTCTCCGATCACGCCAGCAAGGTTTGGCTCATTGAGCGTTGTCGCAAGCTCGATGCCTGCCGCCAGATGCCGCGCGGCGCGATCGCAGAAGCGCGCGAACAGCGCCGGCGATTCCGGATTGTGCCATCCGCCCTTGGCCGCAAACCACCGCGGCGTGGTGAAGTGGTTGAAGGTGACGACCGGCTTCAGCCCCCTTGCCCGGCAGCCTTCGATCATCGCCTTGTAGTGATCGAGCATGGCGTTGGAGAAATGCCCCTCGTCCGGCTCGATCCGCGCCCATTCCAGGCTGAAGCGATAGGAATTGAGGCCCATGCCCTTCACCAGATCTAGATCGGCCGGCCACAGCTCGAAACTGTTGGCCGCATCGCCGGAACGCTCGGCGAAGATCGTGCCGGGGACGTTCTCGATCACCCACAGGTCGGCGTTGAGGTTGTTGCCCTCGATCTGGTGCGCGGCAGTCGCAGCACCCCACAGGAAGCCATCAGGGAACTTGGGATCGAGTGGCGTGATCTTCGCAGCCCGCGCAAGCGCACCGCTGCTGGCCATTGCGGAAGCGCCGAGGGCCACGGCTGACGCCATCAGGCTGCGACGGTCGATCATCTCACTTCTTCTCCGTTGTCAACAGGCCCTGCGTCCGCATCCAGCGGTACATCAGCTCGAGCCATCCTTCCTCGGGCGATCCGGCAGGGCCCGCACCGAAACCATGGCCGCCGGCCGAAAACAGGTGGAACTCGATCGACTTTCCGGCAGCCCGATAACTGTCGAGCAGTGGCAGGCCCTTCTCGCGCGCCAGCAGGAAATCGTCAGCGGCAATGGCGACGAACATCGGCGGCGCGTCTGCAGGCACGGTCATGGCCGCCATGCTCGGGTAGATCGGGGCTGCAAAGTCAGGCCGGTCCCCACCCCCATGTTCGACGACGCTGCGGGTGAGAAATCCGCCCGCAGAAAAACCCATGAAGCCGACGCGCTTCGGGTCTATCCCGAAGCTGGCGGCGTGGGCGCGGACGTGGCGCAGGGCAGCGATGCCATCGGCCAGTGCCTCGGCGGGCGTGTCGGCAGGAGGTGCAAACGCGGCCTTCTGACCGCTGATCATCTTGTCCAGCTCGGCGACGAAGACTTTCTGGTCAGGCGGCGTCGGCAGGGTGCGGTACTTGAGCACGAACGCAGTAACGCCATGATTGGCGAACCAGCGCGCCACTTCCCAGCCCTCCTTGTCCACCTCGAGGCCGAGGAATGCCCCACCCGGAGCGATGATCACCGATGCGGGCGACGGCTTGCCTACGGGCTGGAACACCGTAAGCGTCGGCCGGGTGACGTTGCGCACCGCGTAACGCCTCAGGTCGCTAGGGTGCCAGACTTCGCGGTCAACCTTCTCGGCCGTGGACAGGGTGACGGTGTTGGGCTGCGGCGGCGCGGCAACCGTCTCGGTCGAAATACCGGTCTGCGCGAGCGCGGATGAGCTTGCGAAGAGTGCGAGGCTCAGGCCAAGCATCGAATGCCGAAGCGCGGGCATGATCATCCAGTTCATCCTTCTCTACAGGGTCCGGTCCGCTCTTCGGCGGATACGGTAGAATAATGGGCCGCCACCCGAAGGCAGCGGCCCCTTTTGCATCAGAAGTTGATGCCTGCCCGCACGCCAACGGTGCGGACCGATTCAAAGCTGAAGCGCTGGTTCAGCGTCAGCACCGGCGACGCGGTGCCCACCGGGTTGGCATCGCCACCGTCAGACCCGATCGAGATCGGACGGATCTCGTTCGTGCAGTTCTTGCAGAACAGGCTGATGGTCCAGTTGTCCGCCTTCACGCCGGCACGCAGGTCGATCGTGTCCCAGGTGGGGATGGTGAACGGTGCGCCGATGCCGGCCGATTGCGGCGAGCGGTGATAGTAACCGACGCCGAACTGTGCTTCGAGGCCTTCCGAGATCGGCGCGGCGTATTCAGCGCCGAGCGTTGCGGTGAACTTCGAGGACAGCGGCAGCTGGTAACCCTTGGCGTTCAACGTGCCGACGAAGCCGGGCAGCGACGAGTTGATGTCGGCCTTGCAGCCATCGGTCGTCTGCGTCGGGTAGCACTGCGCACCGGGGTAATCCTCGAACGTCGCATCGGCATAGGACGCCGAGCCCGACAGGGTCAGGCCTTCGAACGGCCGCGCCTGGAACGAGAAGTCGATGCCCTTGGTCGTTGCCGTGGCCGCGTTGCCCAGAACGAAGGTGCGCAGCGCCTGCACGAAGGCCTGAACCTGCAGGTCATAGAACTTCGTGTAGAAGCCCGAGAGGCTGAAGGTCAGCGCGCCGTCGAGAGCCTTGCCCTTGATGCCGAGTTCGCCACCGCGCGAGATTTCCGGACGGACCGCGAGGTCTGCGTTCGGAGCAGGTGCCGTATTCGAGAAGCCCGGTCCCTTGAAGCCTTCGCCGTAGAAACCGTAGACCATCAGGTCAGGCGTCGCCTGCCAATCGAAGCCCAGCTTGTAGCTGAGATCGGTGGCGTCGGTGCTCTGTTCAGCCACATTCTTCTTCACACCCAGCGTGACGAAGTAGTTGCCGAAGTTTTCGCGCAGGTTGATCTGCGCCTTTTCGTAGGTCAGGCGCGCACCGGCAGTCAGCTTGAAGGTGTCGGTCAGCTGGTAGCCAAGCTGGCCGAACGCCGCGTAGCTGTCGTTCTGCAGGCGATACTGGAAGTCCTGACCGAGGAACGAGCGGTTGTTCACACCACACGCGGGCGGCGGCCCCTGCGTGACAGTGGCGCCGATGCAGAACGGGAAGCCGACGGCGACAAAGTCCGGCACGCCATTGTTGCCACCACGGAATCCGGCGTTGTTGCCGACCGAGCGGTAGTAGTAGAGCCCGAACTGACCCGACAGGGCATTGCCGCTCGGCAGGGCAAGACGCAGTTCCTGGGAGTACTGGTCGTACTTCTGGTTCGCGCCGTTGAAGCTGAAGAAGTTGAACGGCGTCTGGTCGGAATCGAACTGGAAGTCGACCTTGGCCTGCTTCCATGCAGTGATGCTGCTCAATTCCATGCCGTTGCCGAGTTGCAGGTTGATGTTGGCCTGCAGACCGCCGGTGTCGCTGTCGCGGAAGTTGGGCGCTTCGGCAGCGAAGTTCAGGTTTTCCGTGCCGGCGACAAGGCCTCGCGCCGGATACTGGCTGCCGGGGCCGAACTGGCGGAAGGTGATGTCGTAGCGGCCAGTGATGCCGCGCTGACGGTTGTAGTCGCCAATCACATAGACCGAGAGGTTGTCGGTCGGCTCGAACAGCAGCTTGGCGCGCAGGCCGAGGTTTTCGAGACCGAGGTCGTTGCGAACGTTCGGGTTGACCTTGCCGACGGTGATCGGGTCCTGGTCGCTGTAGATGGCGTTGAGACGCAGCGCCGCCTTGTCACCCAGCGGAGCGTTGATGGTGGAACGGATCTGATAGCCGGTGCCGTCGTCACCCGGGCGCGCACGCTGCACGAGCTCGCCATCGGCGCTGAACGAAAACTCGCCCAGCTTCGGCTTGTTGGTGGTGATGTTCACCAGACCGGCCGAGGCGTTCTTGCCGAACAGGAGGCCTTGCGGGCCGTTGAGGACTTCGACGCGAGCCACGTCATAGAAGGCGTTCGCGGCATATTCGCGGTTGCCAAGAACGACATCGTCGATGACCTGCGACACGCTGGCCTCGACGGTGTTCGAGAACGTCGCCGTACCGACACCGCGGACCGAGAAGGTGTTGTCCTGAGCCACCTGAAGGCTCGGCGCGAGCTTGGTCACGGCGGTCAGGTCGTTCGCACCGCGCTGGATCAGCTGTTCTGCGCCGACCACGGTCACGCTGACCGGGACCTTGAGCACGTTTTCGCTGCGGCGCTGCGCGGTGACGATGATTTCGCCGGGCGCCGAAGCTTCTTCGGCGGCCTGTTCGTCGGCAGCCTGCGCAAAGGCCGGTACGGACGAGAACAGCGCTATGGCTGCAACTGATGCCGACTGGATCAGCCGGGTCTTCCTGTGAATGTTCATGAGCTTATCCTCCCACTCATTTAACCAACGCGGATGAGACTGTTGCCCCGCCGGCCCGCGCGCCCGGCGTCTTGCGCTGAGCGGTGTTCGTCAGGGCAGGATGATCGTCGCGTGGCGTTCGTTGCGGACGATGGAGATC
>JBEQCK010000067.1:0-16832 GCA_041639335.1 Novosphingobium sp. | reverse complement strand
CGAAAAATCGTTAAAGCTGAGCTTGTTGATGCCAGCCGGATAGATGCGCAAAGGATTGTTCGGGTCAGGATAATTGTTGGCAACCCGACAGGATTGACCCCCAATAATCGCGTTGGGATAGACATTGCCCGCTAGGTCGGAGCAAGGTGCACCCGCAAGTTTGTAGAACAATCCGCTAAGCTCTTGCTGACCGCCTTCGAAGCTCTTTTTTTCGTGGGTATATCGACCGCCAACGGTGATACCGATCAGGTCATTGATGCGGTAGTCTAACTGACCAAAAGCTGCGTAGGCGTTAGTTTCAAGCCAATTCGGACCGTCGATCACATAAATGCCTTCGCCGGAAATGACATAGTCGGCCAAAAAGCCGGACTCACGGAAGAAGTAGCCGCCAAGCACGTAGTTGAGCTTGCCATCCAGGGCATTGCCGATGAGCTGCAGTTCTTCACTGAATTGCTGCTGGTCTTGCTTGAAGCTGTAAGTCGACATGTTGACGGGCGATCCGTCACCGTCGAGACCGCTAACCCAGTTGCTCTTGCGGAACGAAGTGATCGACTTGAGCGTCATGTCGTCATTGACGTCAAACTCGAGCAAGCCCGTGAAGCCCCAGTTGCGCAGATGCGAAAAGTTGTTGCCAGTTGCGTAAGTCGAATCCAGACCCGGAGTGATGAAGCGACTGTCCCACGGCAGCAAATCGTTGTTCGGGTTTCCGTCAACGTTCACGCCGGCAAGCGTGTAGAGCCGGTTAACCGGGAACGTCTGATTCCTATGACGCGAAGGCAACTGTGTACCGGATGAGTTGCACATGTTGATCAGACCGATGGCAGTCAGATCAGCAACCGTGGTTCCGATGCAGAGATTGTATAGATTGGCAAACAACCCGCCCGGATCGCCATTCGTGGTTTGTAGAAGCTCTGTCGGAGCGGTGCCCTTGGTGTAGGCATAATCGCCTGACAGAGTAAAACGGAAGTTTCCACCGTCGTACTTCACCTTGCCGCGGATTGTGCGGTTGTCTTCGTCGCCTTCGCGAGACGGCGATTCATAGCCGGCAGCAGGATAAACCGTGTATGGCGGCGAATTGGCTGCGAGCGAACCCGGGAAAGGCAGGCGCTTCATGTAACCGTTGCGGGTCTTCACATCGACGGTGACCATCGAATAGAGGTTCTCGGCCAGTGGAACGTCAACCGAGGCCCGCGCTTGGAACAGGTTGAAGCGGCCAACGGTCATATCACCGCGAACGCTGAATTCCTTACCCGGATCGCGCGTGACGATCGAGACCGCACCACCGATGGTGTTACGGCCGAACAGCGTACCCTGCGGACCTTTGAGGATTTCGATGCGCTCGACGTCGAGCAGGTCCTGGTTTGCACCAACCGAACGCGCGAGGTACACGCCGTCGACATAGACGCCCACCGCAGGGTCGATGTTGAATGCAAAGTCGCTGGCGCCGATGCCACGGATCGAGGCCGCGAGAACGGCGGTCGAGGCCGTGAAAGAGACGCCAGAGTCCAGGTTGACGTTCGGCGACAGTGCCGCAAGCTGGCTGACATTGCCAACGCTGCGTTCTGCCAGAGAGTCACCGGCGAATGCAGAAATGGCGATCGGAACGTTCTGAACGTTCTCAGCGCGCTTTTGCGCGGTGACGACAATCTGGCCGATGCCGGAGGTTTCTTCGGCTGCGGTTTCCTGCGCGAGAGCTGGAGCACTGGAGCCTGCAAAAATGGCAGCAGAAAGCAGCGCCGGCACCGCAGTGCCGGATAGGAATGTCCTTTTCATGGTACTCTCCCCTATTAGTTTATTTGCCCAAGACTTAGATTGGATAGATCAGCGAATTCGGAATGATATCATTGTCGAAAACGCAGAACTTCTGCGAGAATTTAAGAGTCTCCCCCTCAAAGACCACTCGGTCGATGTAACGTCCCACGCTAAATATTTCGGCAGGAAAATCCCGTTTTGTCCGAAATACCGCGTAGTTTGCCTCTACATGAATTGTTTCGTCCTCTCGGACAGTGATCGACGGAAGGCCGATGACATGGCGCTGATAATAAGGCGCGTGGAAGATCGTGCTTTCCACACCATAGATGCGATCCTTCATCATCGCTTTGCCTTTGAGCGAAAGCGTGCTGAGGGGCAGGTCACGATCGAAGTTCTCGCGCGGCACGACCCGGTACCACGCGGTGTCAGTGAAGAACTCGGGCCATTCGTCGTACTTGGCCCCGTCGATGCATGCGCCGTAGTCGGCATAAAGGTCAGCCACAGCGTGGCGGAGTTGGATGTCAACGCTCACAGTTCCATCACCTCCCGCCAATAACGGTACATGCCTCGGATCAGGGTTTCGGTGACCATGTGGTCGCTCTGCCCCACGCCACGGCCGTCGAGTTCGCAAATCGTGCTGAACGCCTGATCCTGCTCGAAACCCTCTTGACTGAATTCGATCACCTCGCCGTCGTCTGCCGACACAAAGCCCGCCGGACCGAAAAGGTTGGCCTGCCGGAGGCGACGCTCGACCATTTCTTCGTCGTCGTCCTCAAATCCAAAGTGCGTCCAGACGAAGTCGAACTTGTCAGGTCCTGCGGGGATGATCTGACGGGTCGACAGCGAATTGACCTGTTGCTGGAAGATGACGTTGGGGAACACAGTCGTCATGCAGACAGTGTCGTTACCCCACCAAGGCTCGTGCACGATGTCGAGAAGCAGAGGCTCGTTGAGCTGCATGTTTTGCCGGAAGCTGGTGACACCTTCCTCAATGTTCTTCGTCACCGCATCGCTGCGGCGCGAGATCATCGCGGCGTGGCGATGGTGCTTGTCCATCTTAAGACGCGATTCATTGTCGGCGCGCCACAAGCCGAACGTCACGAACCATGTATGCAGCAGGCCCGGATGATAGGGGTCCTTGATGTTCTCCATCATCAGCTTCCAGTTGCCCGGAATGCGCTGGCGATTGTAGCCGAGCAGGGTCAGTTTGCGGCCGTTGAACGTGCGGTCGAAGCAGGACAGGATGTCCTCGCCAAGGTACTCCTCGAGCGGTTCGACATCGTGATCGAAGCAGGCGAAGACCACCCCGTTGCGGACCGCGACCTTGAGACGGTTGAGCCCGTGATCATCGAGGCTGAAGTCCTCGGGCATGCCGCCATTGCCCTTCACGCCATTGCGGAACGGGACGCCCAGAAGCCTGCCGTCGTAGTTGTAATTCCACTGATGATATGGACAGACAAGCGTCTTCACCTTGCCGGTACGTTCTTGGCAGAACCGCATGGCACGATGAGCGCAACGGTTTTCCAGAACGTTGATCTCGCCCTTGCGGTTGCGGATCATGATGATCGAGCGTTCACCCACCGAGGTGCGCTTGAAGCTACCGGCTTCGGGCACCTCGATCTCGAGCCCGACATAGCTCCAGTGCGGACCGTAGAAAATCCGCTCCAGCTCACGCTGATAGATGCCCTCGTCGGTATAGACGGGCGAAGGGACCCGGCTGGACCCCTCCCCTTCCCACGTAGGCAAGGTCTGCCCGTCCAGGCCTTCTCGCCTGTTAGAAGTCATAGCATTGTCCCAGTCTGACTTAAGGGTTCAGACCGTGCCGATGCGCAGGACGGGCTTGATCGTCTTGCCCGTTTCGCTGTCGGCTATGGCCTGGTTGATGTCTGCGAAATCGTACTGCTTGATCAGGCGATCGAAGGGGAAGCGCCCCTGTCGATAGAGCTCGATCAGAGTTGGGATGAACGTAGAGGAGATGACATCGCCTTGGACGATACCCATTACGCGCTTGCCGGGGATCATCACGCCCATGACGTCAACCTTCACTTCCGAACCGAGCGGCGGCGCACCGACGATGCCGCAGGTCCCGAAGATGCCGAGGCAGTCGATCGCCTGGCGAAGCACTGCGCCAACGCCGCTGGCTTCGAGCGCGAAGTCGGCACCCTTGCCGGTGATCTCCATGATCTTCGCCACAGCATCGACTTCCTTGCCGTTGATCGTGTGCGTCGCACCGATTTCTGCAGCAAGGGCAAGACGATCGGGATTGATGTCGACCGCAATGATCTTGGTCGCGCCGGCAACCTTGGCTGCCATGATCGCAGCAAGGCCTACTGCGCCGATGCCGAACGCCACGAACGACGAACCGGGCTTGACCTTGAGCGCCTGGAGGACGGCGCCCGCACCAGTCTGCAGACCGCAACCAAGCGGAGCCAGCAGATCAAGTGGCAGGTCCTTGGGGACCTTCACCACGTTGCGCATGTTGGCCAGCGCGTATTCAGCGAACGAAGACTGCGCAAAGAAGTGATCGTGGATCGGTGCGCCGGTCGAATCCGTGATACCTGTCGAACCGTCGGCGCGGCTACCGCCGAAGCATTGGGGCAGCACATTCTCGCAGTGCGCGGGGTGACCGGAATGGCAAAGGTCGCAGCTGCCACACCAGGCGTAGCTCATCACAACGTGATCGCCTGGGACGACATTGGTCACCGAACGGCCGACCGCTTCGACAACGCCGCTGCCTTCATGGCCGAGCACGGCAGGAAGCGGCATCGGGAGTAACTGATCGCGCACCGAAATGTCGGTGTGGCAAATACCGGTTGCGACGATGCGGACCAGCACTTCATCATCGGCGGGCTCGCCAATGCGGACGTCCTCGATCGACATTTCCCCGCCCTTTTCGCGAACGATGGCTGCCTTGATGATCCTGCTATCGTGAATGCCCAACGATCTTCTCCCGATTTCAATATCCCGGCTTGCAAGACTTGCGTCCGCAACGCTCCCAGTTCGATCGGGAGTCGCCACCAGATGGTGTGTTCGCTGCCAGAAATTTTCATTTGGCGCAATCCTTTTTATATTATACAAATCTCCCATCGACAGCGTGACCAGCCGTAAGAGGTTGGCCAAGCGCTGCCTTGTCTGTGCAAAAACGGCCCGGGCCGATGTGGGAGAATATCATGGAAGTGCAGCTGCTGATCGATAACAAAGCGGTCGCTGCGGGCGATGGGAAAACCTTCGAACGCCGCAATCCTGTGAGCGGTGAAGTCGTCACGCGCTCGGCGGCCGCCGGCGTCGCCGACGCAATGCGCGCAGCTGCTTCCGCAGGCGAGGCCTTCAAGTCTTGGTCCAAAACCGGCCCCACCGAACGCCGTCGCGTGCTGATGGCAGCTGCCGACCGTCTCGAAGCCAAGATCGGTGATATCTCGCAGGCAATGGCCGCAGAAGTCGGCGCATCGGGCCTGTGGGGCGGCTTCAACGTTATGGCCGCTGCCAACCTCATCCGCGAAGCCGCATCGCTGACCACCCAGATCCAGGGCGAGACGATCCCGACCGACAAGCCCGGCACGCTCTCGATGACGCTGCGCCAGCCGGTAGGTGCGATCCTGAGTATCGTGCCCTGGAACGGCCCCGTCATTCTCGCATGCCGTGCCATCGCCTACCCGATCGCGTGCGGCAATACGGTCGTCTTCCGCGCCTCAGAAATGAGCCCGAAGACCCACGCGCTGATTGCCGATGCCTTTGTCGAAGCTGGCCTGCCCGAAGGCGTCCTGAACTTCGTCATCAATGCACCCGAAGACGCCGCCGATGTGATCGATTGCCTGATTTCGCACCCGGCAATCCGCCGTGTGAACTTCACGGGATCGACCCGCATCGGACGCATCATCGCCGAGAAGTCCGGCCGCAATCTCAAGCGCTGTCTGCTCGAACTGGGCGGCAAAGCGCCGTTCGTCGTGCTTGACGATGCCGACATTGCCGGTGCGGTAAACGCCGCAATCTTCGGTACTTTCCTATACCAGGGCCAGATATGCATGTCGACCGAGCGCTTCGTCGTCGATGAAGCTGTCGCCGACGAATTCGTCGCAGCCTTCGCTGCGCGCGCTGCAGATCTGCTGGCAGGCGATCCGATGGTCAATCCCGCCTGCGTGATTGGCCCCATGATCGACGCCTCCTCGGGCACGCGCATCAACGCCATGCTCGACGACGCCCTCGCCAAGGGTGCAAAGGTCGTCGTCGGGGGCTCGGCCAACGGCGCTGTCATGCCAGCCACGATCGTCGACCACGTCGTTCCGGGCATGACGATCTACGACGAGGAGACCTTTGGTCCCGTCACCACGATCGTCCGCGTCAAGGGCGTCGAGGAAGCAATCCGCGTCGCCAATGACACGGAGTATGGCCTTGCCGCCGCCGTCTTCGGACGCGACGCCACGCGCGCGCTCAACGTTGCCCGCCAGATCGATGCTGGCCACGTCCACGTCAATGGCGCAACCGTGCAAAACGAACCGCAAGCACCCTATGGTGGCATGAAGAACAGCGGCTACGGGCGCTTCGATGGCCGCGCCGTCATTGACGAGTTCACGGAACTCAAGTGGGTTACGGTCGAGCCATCAGACCAACCCTACCCGGTCTGATCCACGCGCGACGCAACGCTCGACGAAATCAGGGGGCAGCCTGCCGGCTGTCCCCTTTTTTCATGTCATGATCCGGCGCGTCGCGCGATGAACCCTTCGAGGAACGTTGCAAAGGCCTTTACCCGGGGTGCCTCGGCGCGCTGCGAGGCCCTGACCAGCCAGAGGTCGCCGCGCACGCAGCGCAGGTCGGTGAGCAAGGGGACCAGGCGTCCAGCCGCCACTTCGTCGGCTACGGCATAATCCGGCATCTGCGCTATCCCCAGGCCCGCCATTGCAGCGCGTGCCACCGCCTCGCCATCATTAAACACAAGCCCAGCGGGAATTTCGCGATCGTATTCCACGCCGTCGAACGACCATCGCTCCAACATGCCAGTGGTTGGATAACGGAAGCGGATAACCTTGTGCTGCCAAAGTTCTTCTAAGGTTGCGGGCGTACCGCACTTGGCCAGATACGCAGGCGAGGCACATAGCAGGAAGCGATGTTGCGCCATCTTGCGGGCAATCATGCCGCTGTCTTCGAGATTCCCTGTCCTGACAGCCAGATCGTAGCCACCTTCGACAAGATCGACCTTGCGATCGTCAAGGCCGATTTCCAGTTCGATGCCGGGATACTCGGCAATGAATTCGCCAAGATTGGGCACGACCAGCATGCGCCCGAGCGTTGCCGGCAGGCTGACGCGCACCCGCCCGACTGGCGCCGCGCGCTGTGCGGCCAGCATACCCTCTATATCGCGCAAGTCGTCGAGCAGGCGGCTGGCACGATTGTACAGTTGCTCGCCTTCGAACGTCATCATCACCTGCCGCGTCGTCCGCGTCAGCAGTCGCACTCCAAGCCGGGCCTCCATTCGGGAAACCGCCTTGCCGACGGCAGATGCAGATAGACCGAGTCTTCGGGCAGCGGCAGCAAATCCCCCTGCCTCGACAGTCGCGACAAACGCGGTGAGGCCGGAGATGGATTCGACGCTGGCAATTGAGGACAACATGTCCGCTCTGTTCCGCGTGACGACCCTATTCCGTCAACCACAAATATCTGCAAATGTGGAACCCGACCCGAACAAGATCGCCTGGCGATCCCGTCGAAGGCTCACTTTTCATTCCCGAGGTCCCCATGGCAATCTTTCGCACCCAGTCAAAACCACGTCCGGCAGGAATGCTCGCCCCCCGCCGGATCGCTGGCATCGCATTGTTGCTGGGTGCGACCACGGCGCTGGCCAGGCCGCCGGTCGGACAGTTCGCCCTTGCGGACATCACCCCGCACAATGTCGATGTCTCGCAAGACAAGGACGGACTGCGCGTTTCGATGCCCCGCCAGTTCTGGCAGGACCCGACGCGAGAGAAACTTTCCGACCGTGACTTCATGGCGATGCTTCCGGTCGACTTCACCGACGGTACGATCGAGGCCGAGATCTTGAGCACTGTCGATCCGCAGGCCCCGGACTTTGCCCGCGGCTTTGTGGGCTTTGCATTCCGCGTTGCTGATGGTCGTTTCGAGAAGATCTACCTTCGACCGACAAATGGCGTCGCCGATGATCAGGTCCGGCGCAATCATTCGGTCCAGTATGCGGCCTTTCCCGATTTTCGCTTCGATCGTCTGCGCGCCGAATCTCCTGAACGTTATGAGACCGCTGCTGACATCGCACCCGGCCGCTGGATCAATGTCAGGATCGAAGTCTCCGGTGCGAAGGCAAAGCTATACCTCGATCGCCGCGCCAATCCGACCCTGATCGTGAACGACCTCAAGCTTGGAGCGGACCGCAAGGGCAAGGTTGGACTTTGGATCGAAAGCGGCACGATCGCACATTTCCGCAAGATCAGGATCACGCCCGCACGCCCGACGAAGTAAGGGCCGTCAACTGGTCCTCATCATCCGCGATGCGTACTCGTAAGTTCGCATCAGGTGGGCAACTTCGTCGACTGCCCCGGAGGTAATTGCCTCGATCAGCCTGATCGTAAGGTCATGAATCGACTGCGCATCTGCCGCGGTCATCGGTGGCAGGGTCGATTCGCTTGAGTGCACCTGAAAGTAGAACAGCGTCCTGATGATGACGTGCAGCACGTCGTTGCCATGGAGATCGGCAAGGATGCGCCAGATACTCAGCTGGTGCGAATAATCGCCCTTCTCGAACTGGTCCGCGCGCAAGGCCCTCTTTGCAGCCGCCAGCCGCTTGTGCGCCTGCGTTGCGAACCGTTCAGCGACTGCTCGAGCATTGATGGCATTGATCGTCCAGATGAGGTCGCCCAACCACGATTCCGGCAATCGATTCAGCTGGAAATGCGGAAAGACGGCGCGAACGATCGCGCCCGGTGTGGGTTTGCGCAGAATGAACCCGCCTCCCCGCCCCAATTGCACGCGCACCATCTCGAGATCTTCAAGAATGCGCAGCGCCTGCAGGATCACCGGTCGACCGGACGAGTGCGCCTCGCCCAGTTCGTCGACCGACCCGAGCCTTGCACCCTCAACCAGCCCCACGCTGTCGCGCGCCGAAACGATGATCCTGCGGGCAATCACCATAGCCCGGTTGCCCGAGGCCGCACCGGAGGACTGCAACGACATGTCCAGGGCCTGGTTCACGCCATTCAGCAGATCGCGCGTCCAGGCGAAGGCCGAACTGTTGCGTTCGCCAAGCTGGTGCCCCAGCAAGGCTGCCGCACTTGCCGCATCGCCGCAATCGGCATTTATTGCATTGAGATAGAGCGCGATGAGTTGCCCGGTTTCGGCTAGATCCGGCACGCGCAATTCCAGGCCTCCGCCCACGCCGCGCCGCATCGAGCCGATCCGCCGCGCCTCGAGTATGCGCAGGGCCTGGCGCACGACATTGCCCGATGCCTTGTATTCGGCCTGCAACCTGTGCTCGGGCCCGAATATCTTCCCGCAAGTGCCGTCCTGACGAACGATATCGGCCTCGAACTTGTCGGCAAGCGCCAGCGCGGCCGTCCGGCCCTTGCTGATCGGTATCTCTGTCGCGCGCTGAAGGCTTTGTGGGAACATCTGAAACGGCCGGCCCGAGGTGCTCTTTGATGGTGTCTATTTTGGGCTCTCTTTTTGCCCAAACACAACCCCTAGAGCGCAGATATCGGAGCGGGCCACAGGGAGGTGCCGCCCGAGATTTGGGGATGATGCATGACCAGCCGCATTTTTGCTCGCCTGATGGCGGGCGCCACTTTCGCCGCAATGTTCCAAGCGCCCGCGTTCGCGCAGGACACTGCCGCCGATGCCGCACTTTCGGAAATCGTGGTAACCGCGCAACGCCGTGCAGAGAATCAGCAGGACACCTCGCTCGCCGTCACGGTGATTCCGGGCGATGCACTGCAGGACCGCGGCATCCGCGATCTCACCAATCTTCAGAACGTCACGCCCGCGTTCTCGTTTGCCGACGCCGGCATCCTGAAGTTTGCGAACATCCGCGGGATCGGCCTGAACCTGCAATCGCCCACGGTCGTCTCGGGCGTCGCACTCTATCGCGACTCGCTGTTTGCGCCGAGCCCGATCTTCCTCAACGAAGGCGTCTTCGACATCGCCTCGATCGAAGTGCTGCGCGGCCCGCAGGGCACATTCGTCGGCCAGAACTCGACCGGCGGCGCGATTATCCAGCACAGCCGCTCGCCCAAGCTTGGCGTCACCGAAGGCAATGCTGAAGTATCCTATGGCAATTACAACGCCATCGTCGCTGACGTCGGGATCAGTGTGCCGCTTGGCGAAACGGTCGCCATCCGCCTCGCTGGTCATCTCGAAAACCGCGACAGCTTCTACGACCAGATCAACCCGACAAACCGCTCGGAGCCCGGCAAGGTCGATGCCCAGGGCGGACGTCTCAGCGTGTTGTGGCAGCCTTCGACAAACCTGAAGGTGGAATGGAAGACCGAAGTCAACGCCAACAGCGGCGGAGGCTATCCATACACCCCTCTACCCGGCACTGCCTTTGCTGCCGCTGCGCCCTCGACGCCATTCGTGATCAACTACGATCACCCGACGAAGCAAAAGGAGTTCAGTCTCCGCACCGGTGTCGAGACAATCTACACTTTCGACGGCGGCACCAGGCTGCGCGCCGTCTTTGGCTACCAGTTCGGCAAGCAGGACTTCACCAACGACACCGATGCAACACCCATTCCGTTCTCGTGGAACGACCAGAAAATCCACGACAACGTCTACAGCGGCGAAGTGAACCTGATCTCGTCGGATGCCAGCGCGATCAAATGGGTTCTTGGCGCCTCGGCGGCCTATCAGACTGCGGATCTCGATCTCGGGATCAACCTTGTCGGCGGAAACTTCTTCATTGGGATAAACACGGTCAATCCCAAGCTTTCGCTCGGCGGTTTTGGGCAAGTGACCTGGCCGATTGCGGATGGCCTTACGCTCGATACGGGCGTGCGGCTAAGCTATGACCGGCAGACGCAGCGTGGCACCTTTGCCGTCGGCGGCTTTGGCGTCGATCCTTCGAGCCCGCGCTATTCCGATACGCGCGTCACGGGCAAGGTAGCACTTAACTACAAGGTCGACGACAACAACCTGCTCTATGGCTTCGTGGCGACCGGATACAAGCCGGGCGGCGTGAACCTGCCTGCCGGACTGTTCCTGGCAGAAACGGTAACCAACTACGAAGCTGGCTGGAAATCGACGATGGCTGATGGCCACATCACCACGCAGATCAACGGCTTTTACATCGACTACAAGAACTTGCAGCTTAACATATTCAATCCGGACACTCGCGCGAGCTCAATCACGAATGCGGGAAAATCACGAATTTATGGCTTTGAAGCCCAGATCCAGGCGCATAGCGGACCGCTGCGGTTTGATGGCAGCCTCGCATATGTCAATTCGCGCGTCGGAGCGCTCAGCCTGATCGACACGCGCGCGCTGCCGGGCGGCAACGCCAACAATCTAGGCGGTCAGTGCGTTAGCAACTCGCCCCCGACGCCTGCGGGTTGCTTCAATTACCTGCCGTTCGTGACCACACTAGACGGACGTCAGAATCTCTATTCGCCCGAATGGACGGCCAGTGCAGGGCTCGAATATGCAATTGACCTCGGCAATGCGCAGATCGTTCCGCGCATCGATGTCGCCTATCTCGGCAGGCAGACCACCAGCCTGTTCGAACGCCCTGTCGTCGACGTGCTGGAGGCACGTACGCTTGCTAATGCGCAACTCCAGTACCGCCGCGACCGTTGGACGCTGACCGTGTTCGGCACCAACATCTTCGACAAGACCTACCGCTCAGGCAACGATGGCGATAACACCTGGTACGGTGCACCGCGTCAGTACGGCGTTCGCGTCGGCCTCGAATTCTGATCGGAAATACCTATGCAAACCATCACCCGCGTCGCCGCGCTCGCGCTTGCCCTGGCATGCGCGGGTGGCGCCCCCCTCCCGGCGATTGCCGCCGAAGACGCCAACGCTCCGCGCCTTGAATTCGCATTCGAGGAAATTGTCACGCTTGCGCCCGACATCAGGGTCGGGCCGACATCGCTGGGCGGGCGCAACATCATACCAATCACCGGTGGTCGCTTCGAAGGCCCCGGCATCAAGGGCACGATCATTCCCGGAGGGTGGGACTGGCAGCTTATCCGTCAGGACGGCTGCCTGCAGATCGAGGCCGACTACATGCTCAAGACCGATGATGGCGTCGTCATCAACGTCATCAACAAGGGTGTCGCCTGCCGGGGCGCCGATGGAAAGCCCTTTCCCCTGCGCACCCAACCGGTATTCGAAGCGCCGCTCGGCAAGTATGAATGGCTAGGCAAATCGGCGTTTGTAGGGACACTCGAACCCGTTC
Source organism: Novosphingobium sp. (assembly GCA_041639335.1). Lineage (GTDB taxonomy): Bacteria > Pseudomonadota > Alphaproteobacteria > Sphingomonadales > Sphingomonadaceae > Novosphingobium. Next base: position 4,687 of record JBEQCK010000067.1, on the reverse strand, counting down.
AGGAAGCCGGCGCTCCGGCCGTCCGCATCCGTTTCTACAAGGCAATCTGAACCATGCCCTCGCTCCGCAAGGTCGCCCCGATCTTTGCCTGTATCGGCAGTGCTCTCGTCTGGAGCAGTGCCGTTGCCGACACCGGAGATAGCGCAACGGTCGGCTCCAAAGCCGATCGCTGCGCAGCCCTTGCGGGGCTCAGCCTTCCCGGTCTGGGGCGGATCACGTCGGCGGCCCCCGGCCCCGCCGAGCTTCCCCCCGGCCCTTTCGGACAGCCCGCGCTTGCACTTGCGCCACACTGCGAGGTCAAGGGCGTGATGCAGGAGCGCTCTGGACGGCTGGGCCAGCACTACGCCATCCATTACCGGCTGCGCCTGCCCGCGAACTGGAACGGTCGGTTCCTGTTTCAGGGCGGCGGCGGCACCAATGGCGAAGTGGGCAACGCGGTAGGGGCAGACAACACAAGTGGCCCATCTGCCCTTGCGCGAGGCTTTGCCGTCGTCGCGCAAGACAGCGGCCATGACAACAAAGTGAATTTTGACCCTGCGTGGGGCGGTCAGACCGTGTTCGGCACCGACCCCATCGCCCGCGCCAACTACGGCCACGCATCGTTGCCGTTGGTCACCAGGGCAGCCAAGGCGGTAATCGCTCGCTACTATGGCAAACGGCCCGAACACAGCTATTTCCTCGGCTGCTCAAAGGGCGGGCAGGAAGGCATGGCTGCGGCGCAGCGTTATCCCGCGCTGTTCGATGGCATCGTGGCAGCAGCGCCCGGATTTGCGCTGCCCCGCGCCGCGCTGAACCAGGCATGGAGCGTGCAGCAATTCGCCGCCCTCGCGCAGGAGCAGACCGGCAAGCCAGCCACGGTCGCCTCGCTGGCTCAAACGTTTTCGCCTGCCAGCATGATGCTCGTGCGCAAGGCCGTGCTCGATGCCTGCGACGCCGCCGACGGCATTGCCGACGGCATCACCAACGATTTCCGCCAATGCCGGGGCGATCGCGTTCTGAACCGGCTTCAGGCGCAGATCTGCCGACCCGGCATGACCGCCGACTGCCTCACGACATCGCAGGTCGATACGTTGGCACGCGTGATTTCCGGCCCGCGCAATGCGGCCGGGCGGCCGATCTATGCGGAATGGACGTGGGACGGTGGCATCGGAAGTCCGATGTGGTCGATGTGGCGCACCGGAAGCGAGCAACTGCCCGCCTTCGACGTCGCGCTGGGCGGCGCTTCCCTGCCGACGGTGTTCTCGGTGCCGCCCATGAAGGTGGGTATCTCTCCTGACGATATCCTGGCGACGCAACTGCGTTACCGGTTCCCGGGGTCAGAGGCAGCAATCTACCGCCGCGCAGGTCCGTTCCAAACTAGCGCCTGGCAGGACATTGCAATGCACTCGGCCAATCTCGATGATTTCTTTGCGCATGGCGGCAAGCTGATGGTGCCGCATGGCGTGTCGGATCCGGTGTTCTCGGTCATGGACACGCTGGCATGGCGCGACCGCGTTGTGCAGCGCTACGGCGCACGGACCGATGATGGTTTGCGCGTGTTCCCCGTTGCCGGCATGGCCCACTGCATGGGTGGGCCGGCGACGAGCCATTACGATGCCTTGGGTGCGCTGGTCGCCTGGGTGGAACAGCACAAGGCTCCGGACAGCCTGCTCGCCACGGCGGATGCGCACACGCCATGGCCGGGCCGCACGCGCCCGGTCTGCGCCTGGCCAAGGATCGCGCGCTATCGTGGCGGCGACCCCGAGCGTGCCGACAGCTTTGCCTGCGAATGATCGCCGACACGCCCAGACACCACTGCAGGATCAGCGAGTGAAACCGGAAAACGGCGTGAGATAGATCGCGCCGAAGCCGTCAAGCACTGAGCGCACTTCGGGCGTCGTCTCACCATAGACGTAAAGCTTCTCGATCCGCACCAGCGCCAGGAATTCCTCAGCGAAGGGCGAGAAGGTCTGCTGTACATGAGGCAACAGGCCCTCGATGCGGTAGCGCTCAACGATATGGACTTGCGTGCGAGCCTCATTGACCACGTACTCATACGTGAGCGTATCGGCTTCCTTTGCCGTCTCGGCCACGATCTTCGCGACAAGCTCCTCGAAAGCCGGAAAGTCAGCCGGTTCGATCGCGCAGTGATAGATGCTGTAAAGTTCGCCCTGCATCGCGGTTTTCCTTTGAATAACTTGAGATCAGACACGTTCGATAAGCAAAGCCAGCCCCTGGCCTACGCCGATGCACAGGAAAGCCAGACCATAACGCCCGCCGGTGCGCTGCAGCTCCTCCACCGCAGTCATCGTGATGCGTGCACCCGACATTCCGAGCGGATGGCCAAGTGCAATCGCGCCGCCATTGGGGTTGACGCGCGTGTCTGTCAGCGGATCGATCCCAAGATCGCGCAGCGTAGCAATTGCTTGGCTGGCAAAGGCTTCATTGAGTTCGATAACGTCCAGGTCGCCAACACCGAGCCCGGCGCGGGCGAGCACCTTACGCGCGGCTTCAATCGGGCCGGCTCCCATAACGCGCGGAGCAATCCCGGCGGCCGCCATGCCAATGATGCGTGCGCGCGGTGTCAGCCCGTTGGCCTTGGCAGCGGCGTCCGAAGCAATGATCATCGCAGCGGCGCCATCGTTCAGGCCCGAGGCATTGCCCGCCGTCACGGTTCCATCTGTACGCACGACCGGCTTGAGCTTGGCCAGCGCCTCAAGGCTCGTCGCGCGCGGATGCTCGTCACGTTCGAACAGCTTGGGCGGTGCCTTGCCTTGCGAAACCTCGACCGGCTCGATCTCCACGTCGAAACGGCCCGATGCGATGGCCGCAGCAGCCTTGTCCTGGCTTGCCAGCGCAAAGCGATCCTGATCCTCGCGGCTCACCTGCCACTGGTCGGCCACGTTCTCGCCGGTCTGCGGCATCGTGTCGACGCCATAAGCCGCCTTCATCGCCGGATTGATGAAGCGCCAGCCAAGCGTGGTATCCTCGATCTTCTGGGCCCGGTCGAACGCACTTCCTGCCTTGCCCATGACGTAAGGCGCGCGAGTCATGCTCTCGACGCCGCCGGCCACCATCAGGTCTGCATCGCCCGAGCGGATCGCCTGCGCGGCAATGCCGATGGCGTTCAGACCCGACGCGCAGAGCCGATTGACGGTGACGCCTGGAACCGTTTCGGGCAGCCCGGCCAGAAGCACGGCCATGCGCGCGACGTTGCGGTTGTCTTCTCCCGACTGGTTGGCGCAGCCGAGGATGACATCATCCACCTGTGCCCAATCGAGGTCCGGATTGCGCTTCGCCAAGGCGCGAAGCGGCAGCGCTGCGAGGTCGTCGGCGCGCACGCTTGCCAGCGATCCGTTGAGCTTCCCGACAGGGGTGCGGATGGCATCACAGATGAAAGCGTCAGTCATCGAGCGGTTCAATCCTTCAGAAATTCGAGCATGGTCTCGGCCAGAAGCCGCGGCGCCTCAAGCGGCGCGAGGTGCGCAGCGGGCAAGGCCGCGTGGTTTGCTCCGGGAATCTGGGCAAGCAGGTATTCACCGTGGCCTTCAAAGGGCGTGGAGGTGTCACGGTCGCCCGTCACTACCAGCGTCGGACAGCCGATCTGGCCAATCCGTGATGCGAGATCCATATCGCGGATGGCTGCCGCGCATCCGGCGTACCCCGAAGCTGCCATATTCACCAGCTGGCGGCGGATCGTCTGCGCCAATGCAGGCTCGGCGGCAATGAATTCGGGTGAAAGGAACCGCCCCATGGCCAGATCGACGATAGCGGCCATGCCTTCGCCGCGCACCTTTGCCACGCGGTCGCTCCACGCGGTCTTGTCCATCGTAGCCGAAGTGCAGACCAAAGACAGCGCGGCGACGCGATCGGGCCGTGCGAGCGCCATCTCCATCGCAATCATTCCGCCCAGCGATACACCCGCCACCGCTGCAACTGTGATCCCGGCGCCATCCATGGCGCCAAAGATGTCCGCAGCAAGGCCTGCCATGGCGTAGTCCTCGTCTGCGACATCCGATGCACCAAGCCCCCGCGTGTCAACGCGCAGGAGCCGGTGGCTTTGCCGCAGCAGCGGTAGCGCGCCGTCCCACAAGTCCATGTCCGTGCCGATGGAATTGAGCAGAACCAGCGCGGGCACATCGTCACGCCCTTCGAGCTTCCAATAGACGCGCTTTCCCGCTTCCCCGCTGAAAGGCATCAGCCCTGCGCCCCTTCGACAAAGGCCGAAACATCGAGCGGTGCGCCGGTCTTGGCGACGACCTCGGCAACTGTAACCCCCGGCGCCAGTTCGACGAGCGTAAGTCCGCCCGCCTTGCGGTCAACCGCGATCACAGCGAGGTCCGAGACGATCAGGTCCACCACCCGACGCCCGGTCAGCGGCAGGCCGCACGCCTCGAGAATCTTGGGCGCACCGGACTTTGACACGTGGTCCATCACGACGACAGTGCGCTTGACCCCGGCGACGAGGTCCATTGCCCCGCCCATGCCCTTCACCATCTTGCCGGGAATGGTCCAGTTGGCGAGGTCGCCGTTTGCGGCAACTTCCATCGCGCCCAATACGGCCATGTCGATATGACCGCCGCGGATCATCGCGAAGCTGTCGGCCGAAGAGAAGAAGCTCGACGTGGGCAGCGCGGTGATGGTCTGCTTGCCCGCGTTGATCAGGTCCGGATCGGCCTCGCCATCATAAGGGAAAGGGCCGATGCCG
>JBEQCK010000066.1:0-16879 GCA_041639335.1 Novosphingobium sp. | reverse complement strand
AGGTTGATGATGTCGTTGATCGACTGGCCGGGAGCCTGGCGGCTGATGATCGCCTGATCGAGCACCTGCTTGGCGCGGGTCGTGTTCGGCGTTTCGACGCCTGCAACCGACTTGGCGACGGTGCCGGTGACGATGATTGGTTGTTCGAAGTCGACCGAGCCGGTGGACTGGGCGTGGGCTGCGTTCGCGAGTGCGACGCTGCCGAAGGCAATGGTCGAGGCTGCGACCAGGAACTTCATCTGCATTATCTGACCCCGTTTCAAGGCGCCGATGGGCGCGGTTTGTGGCGCGGTTGTTCCCCGCCGTATGCTTAGGCCGGAGCGGGAATCACCCGGTGCGCCGAACCTTCGCGAGCGGCCTTAGCGGCCCTTGCCTTGGCTCCAAACCGGTCTCAGGTGACACTATAATGACGAGGTTACGACAATGCGGCGGCGTGGTTTGCGCCTGCGTAAAAAACTGTCGTGGAGTTTGCCTGCGCGTATCCAAAGATTGCGCAGATCACTCATTTCCGGCTATTTTCCGGAAGTCGTGGCGATGTTGCAACACATAACAAAAATTGTTGCATTGCAGCGAAATACAGCGACTTAACGGCTCAGGCGGCTTCGCGTTCCTGCGGTGCGATGAAAGCTGTCAGCAGCCAGCGCCGATCCCCCTCGCAACCCAAGGCGGTCAGCTTTCCCGAAGCGAAGGCGCCGGTATCGATGCCGATGCGGTTGTGCCTCAGGACCGGCTCGTCGGTAATCGTGTGGCCATGGACGACGAGGTGGCCGTGCGGATCGGCATGATCGAGAAATTCGCGGCGGATCCAGCGCAGGTCCGAAGGCATCTGCCGGTCAAGCGGCACACCGGGGCGGATGCCGGCATGGACGAACAGGTAATCGCCGATCACGATCTGGTCTTCCATGGCCTGCATGAAGGCAATGTGTTCGGGGGGAATCAGCGCATTCGCCTGCTCGATGATCTCCTCGAGATTGCCCCGGCTGTAGTCCTCGCCCCGCAGCCCATAGCTGAACAGTGTTTCCCGGCCGCCGTGGCGCAGGAAATGGCGCATCGTTTCCTTGTCGCGCAGGCTGCCGAGCATCATCTCTTCGTGGTTGCCGGCAAGAATGCGGACCTTGCCCGTGGCCATGAGCTGCATTGCCCGCTCGATCACGCCGCGGCTGTCCGGGCCGCGATCGACGAGATCGCCCAGCAGGATCAGCGTCGTTTCGGCGGCCCCGCGCGACGCATCGTCGGCGGCGATCCGGGCGAGCAGCTGCTCGAACAGGTCAAGCCGTCCGTGAATGTCGCCAATCGCATAGACGCGCTGCCCGGCAGGCAGGGAGGCCTGCTGTGGCAGGGGCTCTTCGGCGACAGGAGATGAAAACAGCGAGCGAAGCTTGTTGAACATGGATCCTCGATAGCGCGCGATATGGCCCCGGCCTGTGCATCATGCAACACCTTTGCCATGCAATGCGTTGCCGAGGCCCTCGGGGCTTGCCCGCATCTCGGCCCGCAGCCCGGCCCGGTCAGCGCAAGTAGAAGTCGATCGTCGTGACCTCCCGGACCTTCTTGTAGGGTGTGTCCGACACGCCCCAACCGCCGCCATCGCCATCGCGCGCGGTTATCTCGAAATAGCCCTGGCTTGCGGTCTTGATCCCATCGACCGAGGCGCCACTGTCACGCGCGAACTGTTCGGCGGCGGCCCGCGCGTCCTTGGTGGCGGCGGCGACCATCTCGGGCTTGATCGCGTTGAGGCGCGTGAAGGTGTAGGCCATGCCCGAGCCTTCCTCGAGCATCACGCCGCGGCGGACCAGATCGAACTGGCGCTTCACTGCCCGCTGCGCGCGGTCGATGTCGGTGGTGCGCAAGGTCATGCGCTGGCGCACGGAGAAGCTGACGACGCCCTCGCTGGTCATCGTCTGGACGTTGACCCCGGTTGGCTGCAGCGCGTCTGCCGGGAAGCCGAGTTCGCCGAAGAAGGCGCGGATCGCCTGGCTGTCGCGGTCGACGCTGGCCTGTGCGCTGGCAAGGTCGGGTGCGGTTGCGGAATAGGCCAGGGTCCATGTAGCGAGATCGGCGGTCACCTCGCGTTCGGCAAGTCCGCGCACGGTGACGGAACGGTCGGCAACCTTGGCGCGGCGGAACCCGTCGCCGATGAACCAGCCGCCGGTGACCAGTCCGGCCGCCAGGATCGCCACCGGCAGGAGCGCCATTCCACCTTGCGGCAGGATGCGTGCGACCCGCCCTTGGGTTTCCGCCGCGTCGTCACTATCTTCATCTCGCATCGCCATCTCCCGGGCTTGCTTGCCTGCGACGAGTTGTGCGATTCTGTCGATGAACCGCTTTTGAACGGAATGCCTAGCCGTGACCAAGTTTCTCCACACCATGATCCGCGTGACCGACCCGGACGCGACGATCGCCTTCTTCGAACTGATCGGTCTCAAGGAGACGCGCCGCTTCTCGAGCGAGCAGGGGCGCTTCACGCTGATCTTCCTGTCCGCTCCCGGGCAGGAGGGCGTCGCCGAAGTCGAACTGACCTACAACTGGCCGCCGGAAGACGGATCGCCTGCCGAAGTCTACGGCGGCGGGCGCAATTTCGGCCATCTCGCCTATCGCGTCGACAATATCTACGAGACCTGCCAGCGCATCATGGATGCGGGCCACATCGTGCACCGCCCCCCGCGCGACGGGCACATGGCTTTCGTCAAATCGCCTGACGGCATTTCGATCGAACTGCTTCAGGAGGGGCATCTTCCCCCGCAGGAGCCTTGGGCCAGCATGCCAAACACCGGCACCTGGTAAGCGCAGGACCTTGCTGTTGTCCGAAACGGCGTCCGGAGTGATCCGGGCGCCGTTTGCTTTGTGCGTCAACGGGTTTCCGGCCCCGATCTGAAAAGGGTGAACTACCTGCCCAAAAGGGCGTTGACTCCATGTTGCTGTGCAGCATTATCAATCCCGGACAGGCGTCATGGAATGGCCAAAAGGCCGCGCCGGTCGAAGGGGTATTGCTGACAACCTGATGTCTGTCGCGCCGACGCGACGGGGCCGGAGACGCTGCTGTCTTCGGCTGGCGGGGATGCTTTGCCTTTTCATCTGGGCCGCTTGCGCGGCGGTCCGGCCATGTTGCGGTGCAATGTGGCGAAGACGCGCCATGGAATTGGGGATGGATGCACGGGGAGAAGCAAGGGCCGGGTCAGACCTGTCCGGGCCAGCCATAACAGGGGGTTGACGAGATGAAGAAGCAGATCGGGTTCAAATCCAAAGCCATGCGGGCGCTGGGCGTTTCGACCATCCTTTCGACGATGGTCCTGCCCACCATCGCCCGCGCCGCTGACGAGCCTCAGGAAGCCGCTGCGCCTGCTGCCGAACCGCAGGCGGCCGAGGAGCAGGGCCTGGGCGAGATCGTTGTGACCGCGACGCGCACTGCCACTTCGATCCAGAAGGTCCCGATCTCGATGCAGGCGCTGAGTGCCGACACGCTTGGCCAGCGCCAGGTCAAGGGCCTGACCGACTTTGCCTCGCTACTGCCGTCTGTGACATTTGCCGGCATCGGGCCGGGCCGCAACACGCCCTATTTCCGCGGTATCGTGCCGGCGGGCGGCGGACGTGAATCGGTCGGCTATTACATCGACGATATCCCCATCACCGGCACTGGCCTGCCCGATATCATGGCTTACGATCTTGAGCGCATCGAGGCGCTCTCGGGGCCGCAGGGCACGCTTTATGGCGCCGGTTCGCTGGCCGGCACGATCCGCTTCATCACCAGGAAGCCCAGTCTCGACAAGTTCGAATTCGGCTACGATGCCGAGGTCAACAAGTACGGCAAGGGCGATTTCGGCGGCCAGTACCAGAGCTATATCAACGTGCCGGTCACCGATACGCTGGCGATCCGTGCGATGGGCTTCTACCGGCGCGATGGCGGCTACATCGACAACACGCCCAACAACGGCAAGTTCAACGATGGTCGCCCCTCGGTCCTGACACTGGGCGACGACAACCCGAACACCAGCTTCACGCTCGACAACGCGTCGATCGCGCAGGACGATTACAACACGATCGAAGGATACGGTGGGCGCCTGCAGGTGCTGTGGCAGCCGTTCGACGGCTGGGATATCATGCCGCAGATCACCGCCCAGCAGCAGATCGCCAATGGCTACTTCGGTTTCGATCCCCGCGTGGGCGACCTTGAGGTGCACGACTATGACAAGACGAGCCAGAACGACAGGTTCTACCAGGCCGCGTTGAGCATCCACGGCCACATCGGCGATTTCGACCTTGTTTCGGCGACCGGCTACTACCAGCGCCAGATCAAGCTGCTGAACGACTACACATATTACACCGTAACCTATGACGGCTTCGGCCCCGGCTACGAGAACTATCTCCAGTTCTTCAGCAAGGACGGCTGCACGGGTTCGGGTGCGTCACTCAAGTGCAACAGCCTGCTCAATCCGACGCAGTTCTACAGCGGCTTGCGCAACGAAAAGAAGTTCACGCAGGAAGTGCGGCTGACCACGCCCAAGTCCTGGCCCTTCGACGTTACGATCGGAGGTTTTCTCCATCACCAGACCAATGAAATCAACAATGACTACGGCATCCACGGCCTTGGCAACATCGTTGGTTATACCATGTCCGGAGGTGGTGACAGCAACCCTGCAGGTTTCGGAATTCCGGTCAGCCAGGGCGGCACGATGGTGCTTGGCTCACCCGCGGTGAAGCGCGATGCCTTCTACCTTTCGGAACAGACCAACCACTGGAAGGACTATGCGGTCTTTGCCGAAGGGCACTACAATATCACGCCAGAACTCAAGCTGACCGGCGGCATCCGCTACTTCTGGACGCGCTATGACGTTACCGGGTTCGGCGGGGTGGCGGCATCGGCTCAGAATGCTCCATCCATCTTCCTGCCAACCGGGGCGACAGGCTGTCCGCTGCCACTGCCAGCGGAACGTCTGCAGTGCCGCAACTTCAACCGCCTCGATCCGCTCAGCGTTGGGCGCTACCGGGAACAGGGCGAGACGCACAAGGTTGCGCTCAACTGGCAGTTCCAGCCGGACAAGATGATCTATGCGAACTACTCGACCGGGTTCCGTCCGGGTGGCTTCAACCGACCGCTGCGCATTCGCGCTTCGGGCGGGTTGCCGCAGGTGATCGTGGCGGCGCCGCCGTTCAAGTCGGAAGAGCTGACCAACTTCGAACTGGGCTTCAAGGGTACCTGGAACAACATGTTCCGCCTGAACGCCGCGATCTATCTCGAGAAGTGGAACAATATCCAGTATTCGGTGGTCGTGGCGGGTGCGCAAGGTGCAGGTTACACCGGCAACGCCGGCAAGGCTGAGGTCAAGGGGATCGAGTACGACGCCGATCTCAAGCTTGGCGCGGTTACGATCTCCACATCGGGGGCGTTCAACGATGGCAAGCTGAAGGGCAATTTCTGCAACTTCATCGCAGACCGTGCCGCGCTCACCATCACGCAGCTTGCCACTTGCGCCGTGGGGACGCCGGTACCGGGTACCAATGGCCAGACGCCCTCTGTTGCCGCCATCGACGGCACTCGCCTGCCGCGCCAGCCGAAGTTCAAGGGCACCACGTCGGTCCGCTATGACGGCGATTGGGGCGACAAGGACTTCTACGTGCAGGGTGCTGCGCTCTACCAGACCGGCGCGACGCAGGACCTCAACGTTGATCAGAACGCACTTTACGGCAACACCCCCGGCTTCGTCAGCTTCGACTTCTCGGCCGGGATCAAGACGGAAAGTTGGACGCTCGATGTGTTCCTCCAGAACGCTTTCGACAAGCGCGGTCAGCTGACCAAGAACACCTTCTGTTCGATCGACTTCTGCTCGGGCTCGTCGCGCACCTTCATCATCAAGCCGCAGTTCTTCGGCATCCGCTGGGGGCAGAAGTACTGAGGTTTCAAGTCGTTACCCTGCGTAAGCGACTGTGCCCCCACGAGAGATCGTGGGGGCCTTTTTAAGTGGAGCAAAACGTTGGCGTCCCCGCGCAGGCGGGGACCTCGGTGATCTTGCGGAACACTGGCGCAGACCGACTGAGGCCCCCGCCTTCGCGGGGGATCAGAGTTTCATGTATTGGAAAGCGCTTCAGGTGGTCGGCGCGTCGGGATAGCTTTCCAGCACTGGACCCAGAGCGGCCTTCAGCGGCTCCAGCCACGGCTCGTAGGGCTTCCAAGCCTCGAGCCCGTCCCTGAAGATCGGCTGGCGCACTTGTTCCGAGCTGGCGGTGCGCACCGCGCGCTCGGTCTTGTAGAATTCGAGGCAGGCGGGATCGAACGGCACCCCGATGTAACCTAGCAGGCGACGCACTTCGCTTTCGGTATCGGCGACCATGCGCTCGTAGATCACGCGGTGGACGTGGCCGGGCGCTTGCGTGTCCCAAGCCGCCATCAGGCCGACGTAATCGCTGTAATAGCGCCCGATGTCGGTCAGGTCGTAAGTGAAGGTCTGGCCGCGCGCAAAGTGCTGCTTCCAGCCCGAGAAACAGCACGACAGCGGGTGCCGCCGCGCGTCGACGATCCTGGCGTTGGGCAGGATCAGCCGGATCAGGCCGACGTGCTGCCAGTTGTTGGGCATCTTGTCGATGAACAGCGGACGGTCGGTCTGGCGGTGCACGCGGGTGCGCTCGATGTATTCCTCGCCGAGCCGCTGGCGATCGGCCGGGGTTAGCGAGGCGATCATCGTGGCGAGGTCGGCAAACTCGCCCTCGTCGACCCGCGATTGCAGCCGCGCCCCGATCATCATCATCTCGGGCAGTTCCATCGTGCCCTCGATCATCGGATGGCTCGACAGGATCTGTTCGACCAGCGTGGAACCCGAGCGCGGCAGGCCGACAACGAAGATCGGATCAGGGGCAGGGCAGCCGCCGTCTCCCATCGCGGCGATGAAGGCGGTGGTGAACGTGCGCTGGGCCGCCGCGACATCGGCCGAGAAGGCATCGGCATCGTGCAGGACCAGCGTGCGGCGCAGCGCATTGCCCTTGTCGTAATGGGCGAACGAGGCGGCGTGGTCCTTGGCATCCTCGAGCGCCTTGCCGAGCGAGAAGTGCAGGTGGAACACGTCCTCGCGGCGCTCCTCGGCGGTGTCGGCGAGGGATGCTAGAGCGGCTTCCATCGCCGCGATGTCGGCTGGCCCGAGCTTCACCGTCTTGAGATTGGCAAGGCTCCACCATGCCTCGCCCATGGTCGGCTGGCGCGTCACGGCGGCGCGATAGGCGTCGACCGCCTCGGCCTGTCGGCCCAGTGTCTTGAGAACGTGGCCAAGGTTCTGCCAGACTTGTGGCTGGTCCGCATCGTCGGCGAGGAGTTCGCGATAGAGGGCTGCCGCCCGCTCTTGATGACCAAGGCGCACCAGCACCGAGGCGAGGATCAGCTTGTGGCCGGGGGAGGGGATCGGCGAGGCCTGCAGCACTTCGGCGTGTTCGAGTGCCTCGGGCAGGCGGTTGGTCTGGAGCAGGAGGCGGATCAGGAAATCGCGCGCGAGGTCAAAGCCCGGCGCGCTGGCCACGGCCTGTTCGACGCGCGCGATGGCCGGCGTCATCTCGCCCTTGCGCCACGCGATTTCGCCGTGGAGGCGCAGCGCTGGCGGATCGTCAGCATCGCGCGCCAGCCGCTCGGCAAGCATCCGGTCCGCGCCCTCGAGATCGCCATCCTGCACGGCGACCGCTGCCTTGAGCAGGCCGGTATCGCGCGAGGACGCGTGGACGCCGGACAGGTCGGCCCGCCACGCGTCCTGCGCGCGTCCTGCCTTGCGCAATTGCCTGGCGAGCAGGAACCAGCCACCGGGAACCGTCGGCTGCATCTGCGTCAGCGCCTGCAAGGCGGCAATCGCGCGCTGCGTGTCTTTCGCTTCGGCAGCGGCCTGGCCCAGTTCCCACAACACGGCGGGGACACGGCCATTCGCTCGCGCCAGGGCGTCAAGCCTGGCGACGGCCTGCTTGCCCTTGCCCATCTTGCGCAGTGCCCGCGCCGCGAGGAATTCTGCAGCCGGATAGCCCGGAGCCTGCCGCAGGATCGCTTCGGCTTGCGTCAGCGCCTTGTGCGGTGCGCTTGCCAGCAGGGCTTCTCCTTCGGCGAGGGCTTGCTGGGGCGAGGGCGCGCGCAAAGGCTGGATCATGGGCTGAGACTAGGCCGGAGGCGGGGGCTTGGGTGTACGTGAATCGGCGCAAGGTTGGAGGGGCTGGGACTGGTTCACGCAGAGGCGCGGAGGAGAAGTGTGACGCAGAGGACTTGCGCTGGGCCGCAAGGCATTTCCTCCGATTGAGAGATGGGAAGAGCGGCTGCGCCGCAGGCACTCCCCCCGTCTCTCTTTCTTCTCTGCGTCTCTGCGTGAAACCTTCCACGCCCTCAGACCGCACACTCCGCCAGCGCTTCCAGCACTTCGTCGCGCCGTCTGACGCCGCGCGCTGCGGCCCAGCCGGTCACCTGCGCGACGGCGAAGCTGACGCCGTAGAGGTTGCGGCGTGGTTCGACGCCGGGGATCGGGCGGGGATAGCCGGAGGCCATGACCATGCGCTGGTCGGCGCAAAGGGCCGGGGTGCCGCGCGGCAGGTCCCAGTCGAGACCGACGCCGAGGACTTGCGGCAGGCACCCCGGCCAGCAGGGCTGCCCCTCGGCCTCGTAGGCGGCGACAATCAGGGCGCCCCGGTCCGTTGCTTCCTCGGCCAGCAGGGCGAAGACTTCGGCATGGGCGGGGTTGGCCGTGCCGAGGCTGAGGTTGATCAGGCCGCACTCGGCTTCCAGTGCCTGCCGGATGCCCGTTGCCAGTGCGCGGGCCGAGGCGCGCAAGGACTCGCGAAAGACGCGGATGGTCATGATCTCGGCCTCGGGCGCGAGCTCCTGGATGGCGGCGGTGACGGCGGTGCCGTGGCCGAGCTTGTCGAGCGTTTCGAGCGGGTCGGTCAGCACGGTGCCATCGGCGAGGATCGAGCAGCCGGGCAGGAGCCGCGCCGCGTCGATATGCGGGTGGGTGGGGTGGACGCCGCTGTCGATCACCGCGATTCTAGCCATGTGCGGTCACCTGCGGCTCCATCCGCGCCTTGCCGTTCTCCAGCCGGATTACATGGTCCGCCATTTCTGCCAGCGCAGGCTTGTGCGTGATGACGATGAGCGTGGCATGGGGCAGGGCGCGGCGCAGGCCGAGGGCGACCAAGCGCTCGGTCTCCTCGTCCAGCGCGGCGGTAGGCTCGTCGAGGATCAGCACGTCGGGCTGGCGCAGCAGGGCGCGGGCGATGGCAATGCGGTGGCGCTCTCCTGCCGAGAGGGCAAGGCCGCGTTCGCCGGTGCGGGTGGCAAGGCCCTCGGGTAGCCGGGTGATCAGCCGATCAAGGCCGGCGGCGCTGGCGGCTGCGGCGATGTCGTCGGGCGTTGCCTCGGACCGGGCAAAGGCGATGTTATCGGCAATGCTGGCGTTGAACAGGAACGGGGCTTGATCGACGAGCAGGATCCGGGCCCTGAGCTCGGTGAGCGACAACTCGCGCAAGTCGGTGCCGTCGACGGTGACGCTGCCCGACACCGGATCGAGGAAGCGCACCAGCAGGTCCGCCAGCGTGGACTTGCCCGCGCCGGAGGGGCCGAGGATGGCGGTGAGCGAACCGGCCGGAATGGCAAGGCTGGCATTGTCCAGCACCGGCTCACGCCCATGGTGCATGGTCACGTTCTCAAGCCGGATTTCGTTCGCTACCAGCGGCAGAGGCCAGGGCTGCGCCGCTTCGACCACTTCGGGCGCGGTGTCGAACAGTTCGAAGATGCGGGCCAGCGCCACGCGCGCAGTCGCGAGGCTGGCAGTCAGGCCCATCAGCGACTGGACCGGGGCGAGCAGGCGGCCGTGGTAGGTGATGAAGGCGACGAGCGCGCCGATGGTCATCGTGCCATCGATGATCTGCTTGCCGCCATAGAGGATCACCGCCGCGCTCGATGCGGTGACGATCGTGCCGGGGAGCGCGCCGGTAAGGTACGAGGTGGTCTGCATGCGCAGCATCGTGGCGACGAAGCCGCTGTTGGCCTTGGCAAAGCGCTCCGCCTCATGCGCCTCCGCCCCCAGCGCGTTGACCGTGCGCATGCCGAGGATCGTGTCCGCAAGCAGGCTGCCGATGTCCGCGCCGCGCTCGCGCATCTGGCGGGTGAGGTCGGTCATGCGGCGCTGGAAGTGGAGGAAGCTCAGGACCGCGAAGGGCACGAGCACGGTGCCGACGAGGAACAGCTTCCAGTCGAGCCACAGCATCATCGCCACGCTGCCGGTGAAGAACAGCACGTTGCTCAGAACCGAAAGCAGCGTATCGCCCGCTACCCGCTGCACGTCGGAAACGTCGGAGTTGAGCCGCGACATCAGGTCGCCCAGCCGGAAGCTGCCGTAGAAGCGCGGCGAAAGGCGCTGGAGGTGGCGCAGCAGCGCCACGCGCATGTCGAACAGCATCTGCGCCGAAAGCGAGACGTAGCGGTACGAAACCAGTGCGTTGACGGCAAAGCCGCCGACCGTCGCGCCCATCATCAGCGCGGCGATCCGCACCAGCATCGACCAGTCACGCTTCAACAGCGCCTCGTCGATCATCAGCTTGGAAATCCACGGCTGGGCGAGGGTGAGGCCGGTGGCGACGAGGCTGCCAAGGAGGACGAGGATCAGGTGGGGCGCGTAGGGTTTGAGCCAGGGCCAGAGCCGTCTGTAGGTGCTCCATGGGGCAACTTTTGGCGCCTCGGTCATGCTGCCTGCTCACGCCGGACGAGATCGAATCCATGGAGGGCGAAGCGCGGCTCGGGAAGCCTGGCCAGCAGCGCGGTGGTTTGTTCGTAGCCAGCCTTTGCGGCGGCGTATTGCTCGTGCCACCAGCGGTCCGTGCCGCCATTGGCATAGAATGGCAGCGACAGTTGCAGGTGACGCCGCAGCGCGGCGAGCAGGAGCGAGTGGTAGTGCGTGGCGAGCAGGGCAGCGTCCTCGCCCCGCGCCAGTGCGCCGATCACGGCGGCAGCGAGGATGCCCTCGCGCGCGGCCTGTGCGGTGCCGTCGCCGCAGATCGGGTCGAAGGCGATGGCGGCTGTGCCGCAGGCGAGCCAGTTGTCCCCGGCCAGTTGCGCCAGCATGCGCGGGCTGGTGTCGAACTGGCCGCCAGTGGGTTCCAGCGTGCGGATAAGCGGGCCGATCAGCGGGGCGCCCTTTGCCAGCACCTGTGGTTCGCCGCCAACAGCCAGCAACCACGCCTGCCCGAAACCATCGGGAATCAGGAACAGCCATCCCGCATCCACGGCCTCGATCCAGCAGGTGCGGGCGGGGGCATCTGCTTTCAGAGTGACCCGCGCGGTCGCTGAAATCCGCTCACCAAAGCGCAGCGTTTCGCCGCAGGAGAACGGTGCCATAGCTTCGATCGTGAAAGCAGGCTGCACCGGCACTGGGTCGCACCGGCCAGCCGGATCGAGCGCCGCGGCAAGGTCGTCCTCCGAAACAACGACCGCACCGTGCGGCATCGCGACGGCCTCGGCGCTGCCCCACTTCACCACCCGCCGTTCGATCCGGGGCCTGTCAGCAAACAGCGCAGGCTTGCCGAACACATCGCGCAGCAGCGCCAAAGCCGGATCGCTCAGCATGATCACCGGCACGGGACGGCGCAGGCCGGGCTCGCGCTGGAACGCAAACCCGGCCCGGTCCAGCAGGTGCGCGGCCGTAGCCACCGCGACGCCCTGCCCCCTCATGAGCACGTTGGCGGTCACTGGGTGATGATCATCCCCGCGCCGGTGGTGTCGTTGCCGAGGTCGATGGTCTTGACGTGCTGCAGGGTCTGCGCATCGTACATCTCGATGTCGTAGCTCGCGCCATAGATGTAGAGCAGCTTGCCATCGCCCGACATGCCGAACTGAAAGCGTGTGCGGCAGGGGAACTCGGCCTTGTTCTTGACCAGGTTGGTGGTGAGATCGAGGTGCCAGAATTCGCAGCGCTTGTTGCCGACCTTCTCCTGCGTGACGACGGTCCAGCCTTCCTTCATGTCCTTCGACACCTGCAGCCCGGCCATGCCGCCGCCAACCGGGGCGGGGCCGATCGGGCGGAAGTCGAAGGTCTTGGACACGAGGTCGAACCGGCCCACGCCATAGACCTTGTTGCGGATGTAGGGGTCTTGCGCGGTGAACATCGAGACGTACTGATCGGGATTGCGCAGCGCTTCCACGCCGCCGCCGAAGCTGACGCCTTCAATGCCGGTGGCTTCGGGCTTGGAGAATTCGAGCCGGTCCTTGACCTTGAGCGACGCGGTATCGACCACCAGCACCTTGTCGCGAATCAGGAACAGCGTGCTGCCATCCTTTGACAGCATGTAGTTGCCGCGCCCGGCGCCGTTGCGCACGTCCTCGTCGGGCACGTCGGCAGTACGGACGACGGCCTTCCTGGTCAGGTCGATCACGCCGAACATCTGCGGGCTGACGGTCCAGCGGTCCTGCATCTTCTCGAACTTCTGGATCATCGTGTAGAAGTATTTGCCCGTCGGATCGGGCACGCCGCCGCCAAAGCGATAGCGCACGGTCGGCGTGTTGAGGCTGAAGGAATTGATCACCTTCTTCGTCGCCGTGTCGATCACCTCGATGCCGCTGGTGGTGATCGTCGAGACGTAGATCTTCTTCTGGTCGTTCGAGATGCGCATCGCCGTGGGCAGGCCTGAGACCAGCGTGATGCGATCCTTGATCTCGCCGGTCGCCTCGTCGACGATCAGCATCTTGTCGGGGTAGGACCCCATGAACACGGTCGATGCGTGCGCCGGGGCGGCGGTCGCAAGAAGGGGTAGGAGCGCGAGACCAAGTTTCTTCATGGGTCGGGTCTTCCGATGCAGTGAGGTCACGTGAGGACGGGCGTCCTCAAGGGAAGATGATGTCGAGGCTGCGCCAGTCC
The DNA here is from genome assembly GCA_041639335.1 of Novosphingobium sp. Lineage (GTDB taxonomy): Bacteria > Pseudomonadota > Alphaproteobacteria > Sphingomonadales > Sphingomonadaceae > Novosphingobium. The sequence continues at coordinate 4,022 of JBEQCK010000066.1, read as the reverse complement.
TTGGCTGCGGTCGCGCAATTGCTGGCCCAGTCGGGCGAGTAGTTGACGTGATCGGGAACCTGCACCGGCCAGAAGCAGGTGACATAGCAGTCGTAGATGTCGCGCTCCGCCGGCTGGCACAGGCCCGCAGTGCCGCCGCCCGCATCGACTTCCCAACCCGGCGAGAACGAGATCGAGCAGCCCATCGGCGTGTGCATCGGCTTCTGCTGAAGCGCGACGACGTCTTCTTCGGTCGAGGAGATGGTTTCCTCGATCCGCAGAGCCTTCTTGTTGAGGGGTTTCAGGTGCTTCATGACAAGCCCTTTCGTGCGGCAAAGCGTTCAAGAAATTCAGGATTGCGCTGGGCCACCGTGCCGTAGATCTTGAGGCAGGCCTCGGTCCATTCGCGGATCCAGTCGCAGTAGTGCAGATTGGCGTGGCCGGTGTCGCCATAGCGGACGAAGGCCTCGTGATGGCAGCCACCGGCGCAGAGCGGGCGGGCCCAGCAGGACGCGCATTCGTACTTCGCGCCGACATGGCCGCGCGTGAGGAAATCGGTGCGCTTTTCGTTGTCCAGCCCGGTGGTCACGTGGCCGAGCACGTGGGTGTCGGCATCGGTGAAGCGATGGCAGGGAGAAAGGTCGCCCGAAGGACTGACGCCGACGAGGCCCAGGCCAGCGCCACAGGGGTGCGACTTGTTGGTGCCCTGGATCAGCTCGCTGATCGTCTCCGAGACGTTGGAGAAGCCATGCATCTCGCCGCGCAGGGCATAGGCGAGCCATTCGGCGGCGAGCTCGTGGAACGCGGCGACAACCGTATCCATGCCCTCGTCATCGAGCGTGTAGGCCTGCTGCCCGGAGTCCGTAACTGGGGCGAAGCCGACTTCGTGGAAGCCGAGGTCGTCCTTGAGGTGGCGGTAGATGCGGATCACGTCAGTCACGCCTTCGGTCAGCGTGACGCGCGCGGTGATCGCGCGGGTCTTGTGCCCGGCGATAAGCTTTCGCAGACGCGGCTCCATCACCGCGTAGGAGCCCTTGCCGTTCTTGTAGACGCGGTGGCGGTCCTGCAAGTCTGGCGGGCCGTCCATCGAGACGGTGACGCCGATGGCCTGGTCGGAAAGGAACTGGATGATCTCGTCGGTCAGCAGGGTGGCGTTGGTCGTCAGGCTGTAGGTCATGCGCTTGCCCACCGCAGCAGCGGCTTCGTTGGCATAGAGCACCACGTCACGCAGCAGCTTGAAGTTCATCAAGGTCTCGCCGCCGAAGAAGGTGATGTGCGGCACCTCACGCTCGCCCGAACTTTTCAGCAGGAAGTCGACCGAGGTCCTGGCCGTCTCGAGCGTCATGTACTTGGGCTTGCCCGCAGGCGTGGCGATCTTGTCGGCGCCGAATTCGTAGCAATAGGTGCAGGCAAGATTGCACTGGTTGGTGACGTTGAGCACCAGCGCCTGCAGCGGATAGTCTTCGGGCGGAGCCGCCGGGGCGAGGGGGGCCTCGCGGATCTCGTCCGAGACGATGCCCCGAACGGCGCGCAGCTCGCGGATCAGGTCTTCGGCATCGGCGCGCGAATAGCCCTTCTCGACCAGCGCGCCCACCATCTCGCCATAAGCCATCTGGCGTTCGCCGAGCACGGCCATGACACTGGCCGCGCCTTCATCCAGCGCGAAGATCGCGCCGGCCGAGGCGAGGTAAACAAAGCCCGCGCCATCGGCTTCGAACAGGTGGATGTCGCCGCGGCGATACTTGGGGACGAGGGCGGTGGTCACTTGGCTACCTCCGGCTGATCCCAGCGCTTGTAGGCGGGCACCGACACGACCATGAAGGCCTTGCCCTTGAGCGGCTTGCCCAGCGCGTCCTTCTCGGTCTTGGCCGTGGCGACGACCCAGACTTCGCCGTAGTTGTTGCGGCCCCACTTGCGCTCGGGGTTCGGCCCGTCGATCGCCGGGGTGAACAGCGCGGTCGGGCTGAGCTTGCCGACGTAGTTGACATCGTCGTCGTAATAGACCGTCGGCAGTTCCTCCATCGCCCAGGTCACGTCGATGGGCCCGAGCGAGACGTCGTCCGCCGTGTAGGGCTTGCCGTCGAGCCCGGCGTCGTAGCCAAGCGCATCGAACTGCTGGTAGCCGGGCGTATGCTTCTCGCTGCCGCCGAGGCGGGCGATGGCGGTTTCTGGCGTGACCTTGATATAGTCGACTTTCTTGTAGACCGGCAGGCCAGCGGCCAGGATCGAGCCGCCCACGCCGACGTCATGCGCGCCGACTGTGGCATCGGGGGCGACATCGACGGTGAGGACCGCCTCGGTCGGGCTGGCGGAAACCACCTTGGTCACCGTCACGCCTTTGCCGAGGTCGATGTCCGAAGCCTTCAGGCCTGCCGGGAAGGCATCGCCGATCAGCTTGAGCGATGCGCCCTTGCTTCCGGCCTTCAGCGCATAGGGCCAGACCGCCGAGACGGTGGGTTCGGCGGCGGCGCGGGTCAGCTTCACGTTGAAGCCGAACTCGGTGTAGTCACCCCAGAACCAGCGGCCTTCCGCGCTCTTGCGATCGGGCGAGAACTGCATCGCCTCGCGCGTTTCGTGGTCTTGCGGGGCATCCGGACGGGCACCGGCGGGGCCGCTCGACGAGGTGCCGCGCCAGGAATAGCCGGTGTAGACCAGACCCTTGCCGCTGCGGGTGAGGGTAGAGCCATCGGCCAGCGATGTCAGCGTGATGGCGGTGGTGTAGTCGTCATCGGCGCCGGCGGGCGTCAGCATCATCTCGCCAACATAGAGCCCCTTGCCGGGCAGGAAGGCGTTGACCAGCCATTTGCCGCCGAGCTTGGCCGACGACTGCCGCGCCTGCCACTTCGTCCATTCGGGCGTCATCAGCGGCGCGTTCTTGTTCATGTAATCGAGCGCGACCTCGACCGGGAGCGGCTTGGGCGCGCCATTGGCGGGGACGGGCTGCGTCGGGTCTTCCACAGGCTTGCGGAACTGCGCGTCTGCCTGCGAATACATCGCAACGTGCAGGTTGCGCAGCAGGCTCCATTCCGCCTTCGAACGCCGCCACGACAGCGGCTGGGCAAAGGCGTGGCAGGCTGCGCAGGATTGGCGGATCGTCTCGTTCGGGATGCTGCTTTCGACGACGATGCGGTGTTCGGGCAGGTAGGAGACGGGCTTTGCCTCCTCGGGCGACAACCCGTTGCTGGCCGAGAGCGAGCGGATCACCGCCTTGGCTTCGGTCGGCGTGATCGACAGGCCGTTGAGCGAGGCCATGCGGCGGATGACCTGCGCCCAGCCTTCGGGCGTGGTCCGCACCCAGGAAATGCGCGAGAGGTTTCCCTTCGCATCTGCGGTATGGCAGGTGCCGCATTTTTCGACGACCAGCGCGTCCTTGATGGCGATGCCGGCCTCGGTTTCCACCGGGTTCGAAGGATCGCGCGGCGCCTCCTTGGCGGACTGTGCCAGAACGATCGAAGCGGGGAGCGCGGTCAGGGCAAGGAATTGCAGAAGATATCGACGGTGCGGGCGCTTTGCCCCAGTCTGGCTAACATCCGTGGCAAGATCACGGGCAGCAGTTTCGGCCAAAGTCATGGTCGCGATTTCCCCCTTGGCAGGCCGTGTCCGGAACGAGTCGAACGCGGTGTCAGGACGAAGACTGGACAGGTGTCAAAAGTTCGTCAACGCCTTTGTTTTTGCGGGTGCGAAAAGGTTTTGGCGCCGTATTGGATGATCCTCGCGCATGACCAGGGCAGGAGCCATACGCTGATCGCGCACATGGTTCAGTGGCAAGCCGGCAAGTGCATCGTGCAAATGCGGCGAACCGAAGGCGCACGGTTGACGACCGCCCCTCGATCATGCCAGAGGCTGCGCATCCGGCAGCCCCGGATCAGGCAGCCTCCACGGCCGCGCGGGTGTAGCTCAATGGTAGAGCAGCAGCTTCCCAAGCTGAATACGAGGGTTCGATTCCCTTCACCCGCTCCAACAAAATCAAGGGTTTAGCGCCAAAAACCCTTGATCCTTCCAACATCCTTCCAACGATCATTCCAACAAGCTGGATCTCGAAG
>JBEQCK010000065.1:0-17346 GCA_041639335.1 Novosphingobium sp. | reverse complement strand
CGAGAAGAACAGGCTTGGCCGACAGAAGATAACATCGCAAAGACTCTGGCGGGGCAGTCCGGCGGCATGGCGCATCGGGATTGGCCCCGATTCGTCCTTCACCATTTGCAGAACCCGGAACCGTTTGCCCGTGACGCCATATTCGCTGCTGCGCCCTCTGATCTTCCGGATCCCTGCCGAACCTGCGCATCGCCTGACCATCCGCGCACTCGCGATCAATCCGCCTTCGGGCAGACTGGCGCCCACGCCAAATCTCGCCCAGCGCATCGCCGGCATCGCCTTTCCCAACCCGCTGGGCATGGCCCCCGGTTTCGACAAGAACGCCGAAGTGCCCGACGCCATGCTCGGGCTGGGGTTCGGCTTTGTCGAGGTGGGCACGGTCACGCCGCTTCCGCAGGAAGGCAATCCGAAGCCGCGGCTGTTCCGCCTGATCGAGGATCGGGCCGTGATCAACCGGATGGGCTTCAACAACGAAGGCGCACAGGCAGTGACGAACCGCCTGATCCGCCGCCGCGAGACGGGCAAGCACGGCCTGCCCGGCATCGTTGGCGTGAACATCGGCGCGAACAAGGATTCGGCCGACCGCATTGCCGACTATGCGCAGATGACGCGGCTCATGGCCCCGCTGGCATCGTATCTCACCGTCAACATTTCGTCGCCCAACACGCCGGGCCTTCGCGCGCTGCAGGATGAAGGCGCGCTTTCGGCCCTGCTGGACGGGGTGATCGAGGCGCGCGGCAACATGAACGTGCCGATCTTCCTCAAGCTTGCGCCCGATCTCGAGCCGTCGGACATCGATGCGATCTGCCGCATCGCTCTTGAAAAGCGGCTGGCCGCATTGATCGTTTCGAATACCACGATCACCCGTCCGGCCTTGCGCTCGGCCCATGCCGGGGAGGCTGGCGGTCTCTCGGGCGAACCGCTGCGCGAGCTTGCGCTGCAGCGCCTGCGCGATTTCCGCAAGGCGAGCGGCGGGGCTATTCCGCTGATCGGCGTGGGCGGGATTGCAACGGTCGACGATGCCTGGGCCCGCATCCGGGCCGGGGCCAGCCTGATCCAGATCTACAGCGCGATGGTTTTCGAGGGCCCCGGCCTTGCCAAGCGCCTGGTCGCAGGACTTGAACGCAAGGTCCGCGAAGCCGGCATGACGTCCATTGCCGAGGCGGTCGGCACCGAATAGCAAGGGGGCATGTCACTCCCCCGCATTCTGAAATCCGCCAGCCTGGCCACGCCGCTCGTTGCATTGATCGTCAGCGGCTGCGTTCCTCCGCCCAGCGCGACAATTGCCCCATCCCGTCCGGCGCCGATGGCCGCTGCGGCCGAGGGCGTCCCGGTAGACAGCGCGGGCCTGGTGTCCGCAGCAGACCCGCGCGCTGCCGAAGCTGGCGTGCAGATGCTGCGGCTTGGCGGCAGCGCGACCGACGCCGCCATAGCCACGATGCTGGCGCTCACCGTGGTCGAGCCACAAAGCTCGGGCATTGGCGGCGGGGGCTTTCTCGTGCTGGGCGATGCGGCAGGACAGGTCGAAACGATCGATGGCCGCGAAACGGCTCCCAAGGCGGCAACACCGCAGTGGTTCTACGCCGACGGCAAGCCGCTGGCTTATCGCGACGCCATCCCGGGCGGCCGCAGCGTCGGCGTGCCGGGCAACTTGCGGCTCGCCGCGCTGGCGCACAATGGCAAGGGTCGGCTTTCGTGGCGAACGCTGTTCCAGCCGGCGATCCGCCTGGCCCGCGAAGGGTTCGAGATTACGCCGCGTCTGCGGGCGATCCTGGCTGCGGCCAGCCGCACCGGCGCGCTCGATCCCGAGGCACGGGCCTTGTTCTATGGCGCGGACGGACAGCCGCTTGCCGTCGGCACGCTTGTGCGCAACCCCGCGCTGGCCGCCACACTCGAAACGGTCGCGGCACGCGGTGCCGACAGTTTCTATGCCGGCGAGAACGCGACTCTGATTGCGACGGAGGTGGGCACGGCGCCGCGCAATCCGGCACCGATGACGACAGCAGACATTGCCGGATACAAGGCCGTCGCCCGACCGCCTGTCTGCGGACAGTATCGCGCCTGGCGCATCTGCGGGATGGGGCCGCCTTCATCGGGCGCCACTACCGTGTTTGCCATCCTCAAGCAGCTCGAACGCTTCGACATGAAGGCGCTCGGGGCCGCCAACCCGGTTTCGTGGCACCTGATCGCGGAGTCACAGCGCCTCGCCTATGCCGACCGCGACCAGTACCTAGCCGACAGCGATTTCGTTTCGGTCCCGGTCGCAGGGCTGACCGATCCCGACTATCTCGCCGCGCGTTCAGCCCTCATTTCCGAAAGCACGTCGCTCGGCATCGTGTCGCCCGGCACCCCGCCGGGAGCCAGGCTGGCTTTCGCCAAGGCCGATCCGCAGGAAGAGAACGGCACGACGCACTTTGTCGCAGTGGACAGGTGGGGCAATGCCGCAAGCTATACCTCGACCATCGAAGGTCCGTTCGGATCGGGACTGATGGTGGGGGGCTACTATCTCAACAACGAGCTGACCGATTTCAACATCGTGCCCGACAAGGACGGCAAGCCCACCGCGAACCGGGTCGAAGCCGGCAAGCGCCCGCGCAGTTCCATGTCGCCGACGCTGATCTACGGACCTGACGGCAAGCTGCGCCTTGCCATCGGCGCGGCCGGTGGCGTGACGATCCCCGCGCAAGTGGCCAAGGCGATCATCGGCGTGCTCGACTGGAACCTGTCAGCGCGCGAGGCCATCGCCTTGCCGGTCATATTTGCTCCGGGCGGAGACGCGATCTTCGTCGAGAAGGGCACCACCCTCGAAGTGATGATCCCGGCCTTGCAGCAGCTTGGCCATGCGCAGGTTCTGGCGCGGCCGCCGTCTTTCAAGGCCAATGCCATCGAGCGCGTCGGCAACCGCTGGCGCGGCGCAGCCGACCCCCGGAGCGAAGGCGCAGCGGTGGTGCCATGAGGCGTCATTGCGCACGTTAGGCCGCACGAATGGGATGCCCGGTTGCCGAGGCGGAACGAGGCCACTAGGTTCCCGTTAACAGGCGTGCCGGACCTCGGTCCGTCCAGCCGAAACGGGCGAGGGTCAAGACGTGCAGCTTTCCGATTTCGCGGGTTTTCCCAATCTGGTCTCGATGTTTCTCGACCGCGCAGACGCCCGGGGAGACGCCCCGTTCCTGTGGGCCAAAGGCAAGGGCCAGTGGCAATCGCTGTCATGGAACGAGGCGGTGCGGCAGGTTTGTGTCCTGGCGCAATCGCTGCGCGCCCTGGGGCTCCATCCCGGGGATCGGGTGGCGCTGGTTTCGGAAAACCGCCCCGAATGGTGCATCGCCGATCACGCGATCATGGCGGCAGGGCTGGTCACCGTGCCGACCTACATCACCAATACCGAACGCGATCACCTGCACATCCTCGAGAATTCGGGCGCGCGGGCGGTGATCGTTTCGACCTCGAAGCTCTCGCAACCGCTGCTGCCAGCAGCGCTTTCCGCGCCTTGCGTGGAGCATGTTATCGGGATCGAACCGCTGCGCCAGATGCAGGCCGGCAAGCTATCGTTCCATGACTGGCAGTCGATGACCAGCGGCGATGGAACGGCGGCACGGGCGGCGGTGGACGAGCGGCTCAGGACCATGGGCCGCGATGACCTGGCCTGCATCATCTACACCAGCGGCACCGGCGGCTCCCCGCGCGGCGTGCGGCTGCATCACGGCTCGATCCTGTGCAATGTCGAGGGTGCGGCCGAGATTCTCGCCAACGACTTTGGCTGGGGAGAGGAAGTGTTTCTCTCGTTCCTGCCGCTGTCCCACGCCTATGAGCATACCGGCGGCCAGTACCTGCCGATCGGCATGGGCGCACAGATCTACTATTCCGAAGGCCTGGAAAAGCTCGCCTCGAACATCGAGGAAGTGCGGCCGACCCTGATGGTGGTGGTGCCGCGCCTGTTCGAAGTGCTGCGCACGCGAATCATGAAGCAGGTGGAAAAGCAGGGCAAGCTGGCGAACTACCTGATGGACCGCGCCCTTTCGATCGGCGGACGCAAGGCGGCTGGCAAGGGGCGGATCATCGACGCGCCGATGAACCTGATCCTTGAGCGAACTTTGCGCCCGAAGATTCGTGCGCGCTTTGGCGGGCGGATGAAGGCGATGGTTTCCGGCGGCGCGCCGCTCAACCCCGATGTCGGCGTGTTCTTCGAAGCGATGGGGCTGACGATGCTGCAGGGCTATGGCCAGACCGAGGCCGGGCCGGTGATCTCGTGCAATCGCCCCAAGGTCGGCCTCAAGATGGACACCGTCGGGCCGCCGATGAAGGGTGTGCAGGTAAAGATCGCCGAGGATGGCGAGATTCTCGTCAAGGGCGAGCTGGTGATGCACGGCTACTGGCAAAACGATGCCGAGACGGCGCGCGCCATTCCGCGCGAGGGCGCCAATGCGGGCTGGCTGCACACCGGTGACATCGGCCATCTCGACGGGAAGGGCCGCATCGTCATCACCGATCGCAAGAAGGACATGATCGTCAACGACAAGGGCGACAATGTCTCTCCGCAGAAGATCGAGGGCATGTTGACGCTGCAGCCGGAAATCGCGCAGGCGATGGTATCGGGCGACAAGCGGCCCTACATTGTCGGCCTGATCGTTCCCGATCCGGAATGGGCGCTGGAGTGGTCACGCGCGCAGGGCGAGCACTTCAACTTCAAGGAACTGCAGGACCTCCCAGCATTCCGGAATGCCATCCGCGCGGCGGTTGACCGGGTGAACAAGGACCTTTCGGTGATCGAGAAGGTCCGCCAGTTCACCTTTGCCGACGAGGCCTTCAGCATCGACAACGGCGAGATGACGCCGAGCCTCAAGATCCGCCGCCACAAGATCAGGGAGCGCTACAGCGCCCGGATCGACGGGCTTTACAAGGCCTGAAGCTCAGCGTCCCGCCATCGCCTTGACCCGCGCAAGATAGGTACGGCCGATGCGCTGCACCGAACCGTCGGCCAGTTCAGCGGACCACACGCCAAGACCATCGTGCTTGAGCCCGGCAATCCGGTCGCGCCGGACGATGGTGGAGCGGTGGAGGCGGATGAACTGCTCGGGGTCCAGCCGTGCTTCGAGCCCGGCGATGGTGTGCAGCATCATGTAGCTGCGGCCCCCGCTTTGACCCGGTCCGTTCTGATGCCCGACATGGAGGCGGACGTAATCGCGTTCGGCATCGATGCGTTCGAGGTCCGAGGCGGCAACGCGTATCAGTTCCGAGCGGTGTGGCACCCAGAACTCCTCGATCCACTCGCTTTGCGGTTTTTCGGGTGTCAGGGCAGCTTCGGCCGGCGAGCTGCGGCGCGCTTGTGCGCGCTCCACCGCCCGCTCCAACCGCTCCTGCGCGACAGGTTTGAGCACGTAGTCCACGGCATCGCAATCGAACGCCTCGACCGCAAAATCATCATGAGCAGTGACGAATACGACGGCAGGTCGGTTGGCCTGTCCTGCAAGCGCCCGCGCCACGCCGAGCCCGTCGAGCTCGGGCATGGTCATGTCGAGCAGGACGAGATCGGGATGGAGCGCTTCGATCAGGCGCAAGGCCGCCGCGCCATCGCTGGCGGTCCCCACCACCTGCAATGCCGGTATCCGCGCACACAGGATCTGCATCCGCTCTACGGCCAGCGGTTCGTCGTCAACAATCAGCGTGCGCAACTCAAGTCCCCTCAGCACTCGTTCCGGACGACCGGCATGGTCAGCACCGTTGCATAGCCGCCAGCGGGTAGCGGCCCGCTTTCCACGCCGGCTCCATCCTCGCCGAAGCGGGCGGCGAGACGGCTTCTGACATTGGCAATGCCGATACCGGTACCACTATTGGCAAAGCCCTCGCCAGGTCCGTCATCCGCCACCGTCAGGATCAGAAAGCCCCCTGCCTCCCGGGCGGTGATGCGAATGGTCACGGGCCGGATCGTGGTCGAGACTGCATACTTGATCGAATTTTCGACCAAGGGTTGCAGGATCATGCCCGGCACGCAGGCAGTCATTAGATCGTCCGGAATGTCGAACTCGCAGCGCAAGCGTTCGGGAAAGCGCACCGCTTCGATGTCGAGGTAATGACGCTGCAACGCGATTTCGTCCTCCACCGGCATGTCTGCCGTGGGATCGCCGGCAAGGCTGTGGCGATAGAAACGCGAGATTGACTGGATCATCCGCTCGGCCTGTTCGGTTCGCCCGACCATGACCAAAGCCGACAAGGAATTCAATGTGTTGAACAGGAAGTGCGGATTGACCTGATAGCGCAAGCTGCGCAGTTCGGCCGCCTTGGCAGCGCGGGCATATTGCCCCTCGCGATATTCCGCCGCGCGCAACTGTTCGCCATTGCCGAGCGCCAGATAGAGCGCTGCCCATGCGATCAGCAGGAAGTAGCGCCCCAGCGCGACATCGGTCAGCTGTCGCCACAACCCCTCGTTTTCCACCGTCTGCCGGATGATGGTGACGTGATCGGGGCCGCGCAGGTCCTCTGTGACAATCTCTGACGCGCTGGGCTGCGGCGTGGTTGCATCATTCTTTGCCGCTTCAGCCCTGCCTGACTCAGCCCTGGCTGATTCCGCTTTCCGCTGCTCCGCCGCTGTCCGGGCTGCGGCGACCTCACGGGCCCGCACGGCCTGTGCCTTTTCCAGAGCCAGCTTGCGCGCCGCCTGCGCCTTCCTGAGGGCCTTGTCCGCCTCGCGGCGGGCCGTTTCGCGGATCTTTTCCCTTTCCGCGGCGGACAGCATCGGCGGGACTGGCGGTGCCGGGGGCGCCGCTGATGCCGCCGATGCCGGCGGTTCCACTGCATCGCTGATGCTTTCGACGTCGCCGTCCTCGTCGACGGTGTAGACCTTGCCCCCGGTCCGCACTTCCGAGCGGCCATCGGCATATTGGCGGACGAACAGGCCGGGCTGCGAAATGACCATGCTGCCATCGGCGTCCTGCTTGATGCCGAAGTTCTTGAGCGCCTGGATCGTCGCTTCGTCGCCGACCTTGCGCAGCTCGGCAATGTCTTCTGCGCTGAGCAGAGGCTCCATCGACGGAGCCGCCCTGGGAGCTGGTGGGATTTCCGGCGGGGGCGGCGGTTCCGGCAAGTCGGGTTCAGGTGGTGCCGGAGGGATGAAACCCTCATCCAGCACATCGACGAGGACGTTGCCCGCCATGTCGTGGCGGATCTTCACGCCCGGCTTGCCTTGACCGGTGGTCACGGTAGTTTGGGTCGTGGTTGTGGTGCGTGGCTGGCCCTGATCAGTGCTGATCCGTTCGATCATGCGCTTTTCGACCGGCGCAAAAGCCCACTGGTTGACCGCTGCCAGAGCAAGCGCCGCCGGAAGCATGATCACGAGCGCTGCGGCCACCCGCGTTGCCAGGGGACGAGCGTCGAACCGGCGCAGCAGCGGCCAGCAGGCGACCGTCACCACGATCCCGGCTGCAGTCACCAGCGCGCGCCGCCACAGAAGGTCGGTAAAGTCACCCAACTCCACCACCAGACCGCGGACCGTGATCAGCAGGAAGTAGCACAGCCACAGCGCTGCAGCCGACAGGATCACCTGCCGGGCCGGAACGCGCGGGATACCGGGATCGATTTGCGACGACGTCATCCCGTCGACCCTAAACGCGAACCGCCCGACGCGCCATAACGGCGGTCGGGCGGCCTATGCTGTTCATCGAAGAGCAAGGTTACGCGGGCAGCAGGCCCTCGTCGGCGATCTTCTTCTTCCAAACGAGCGGGGCAGCCTGGTGGACGTTCTCGCCCGAACTGTCGACCGCGACGGTTACCGGCATGTCTTCCACGGTGAACTCGTAGATCGCCTCCATGCCCAAGTCCTCGAACCCGACCACCTTGGCTTCCTTAATCGCGCGGGCAACAAGATAGGCTGCGCCGCCGACCGCCATCAGGTAGGCGCTCTTGTGGTTGGCGATCGACTTGGTGGCAGCCGGACCGCGCTCTGCCTTGCCGACGCTGGCGAGCAGGCCGAGGTCGAGCATGGTGTCCGAGAAGCTGTCCATGCGCGTGGCAGTGGTCGGGCCCGCCGGACCGACGACTTCATCACGCACTGGATCGACCGGGCCAACGTAGTAGATCACGCGGCCCTTGAAATCGACCGGCAGTTCCTCACCCCTGGCCAGCATGTCCTTGATGCGCTTGTGGGCCGCGTCGCGACCGGTCAGCATCTTGCCGTTGAGCAGCAGGCGGTCGCCCGCCTTCCAGCCTTCGACCTCGGCCTGGGTCAGGGTATCGAGATTGACGCGCTTGGCCGCCGAGTCCGGCGCCCAGTGGACCTGCGGCCATTCGTCGAGCTTCGGACGCTCGAGATAGCTCGGACCGGAACCGTCAAGGGTGAAGTGCGCGTGGCGCGTGGCGGCGCAGTTGGGGATCATCGCCACCGGCTTGCCCGCTGCATGGCACGGCGCGTCCATGATCTTGACGTCGAGGATGGTCGAGAGACCGCCGAGGCCCTGCGCACCGATGCCGAGCGCGTTGACCTTGTCGAAGATCTCGATGCGCATGCGCTCGATATCGGTCTGCGGGCCGCGCTCCTTGAGCTGGGCCATGTCGATCGGTTCCATCAGCGCCTTCTTGGCGAGCAGGACGCAATGTTCCGCCGTGCCGCCGATGCCGATCCCGAGCATGCCCGGCGGGCACCAGCCTGCCCCCATTTGCGGCAGCATCTCGATCACCCAGTCGACGATGTTTTCCGACGGGTTCATCATCTTGAACTTCGACTTGTTTTCCGAGCCGCCGCCCTTGGCCGCGACGTCGACCGTGACCTTGTTGCCCTTGACCATCTCGACATGGAGCACGCAAGGCGTGTTGTCGCGGGTGTTGCGGCGGGTGAAGGCGGGATCGGCCAGCACCGAAGCGCGCAGCTTGTTGTCGGGATTGTTGTAGGCGCGGCGCACGCCTTCATCGACGACGTCCTGCAGGCTCATGTCGGATTCGAGGCGGCAGTCCTGCCCCCATTCGATGAACACGTTGACGATGCCGGTGTCCTGGCAGATCGGGCGGTGGCCCTCGGCGCACATGCGGCTGTTGGTGAGGATCTGCGCAATCGCGTCCTTCGCCGCCGGGCCTTGTTCGGCCTTGTAGGCCTCGCCCAGCGCACGGATGTAGTCCATCGGGTGGAAGTAGCTGATGTACTGCAGCGCGTCCGCGACGCTATCGATAAGGTCCGCTTCCCGGATCGTGACCATTTCTGCCATGTTGCCGACTCCCTCCAGAGGCCTTGGTTGCGATGGGCGCATTACGCGGCAATTTGCGACAAGCAAATCCCTTGGAAACAGCAGATCGATAATCTACAGGCACTTGGCAACATTCAGGCTTCCCCGGGTGCGGGTGGAAGCCTCTAGCGGATATGAGGGTTTCGAATGACCGTGGTTGAAGATCGCCCGGCAGCGGATGAAATGCTGGTTGCCCGTCGTGCGATGATCGATAGCCAGCTTCGCGTAAGCGGCGTCAATTCGCCGGCAATCCTCAATGCTTTCAACGCCGTGCCGCGCGAGGACTTTGTCCCTGCCGAACGTCGCGCGGTTGCCTACATCGACCGGGCAGTTCCGCTGGGGGATGGGCGCTCGCTATCTCCGGCGCTGACCTACGGCCAGATGCTCGAAGCGGCCCAGACCGTGCGCGAGGATGCCGTCCTCGTGATCTCCCCGAACGGCTACCTCGCCGCTCTGACCGGGCAGCTTGCCGGCAGCGTGACCTGTGCCGAATCGCTGGCATCGGCTCAGGGCGGTCCCTATTCGCTGATCCTGATCGATGGCGCCGCTGAAGTGCTGCCGGATTCGCTCGCCGGCTTGCTGGCCGATGATGGCCGGATCGTCACCGGCATCGCCGATCGCGGCGTCACCCGCCTCGCCATGGCCCGCAAGGCGCTGGGCAAGGTGGTGGCAACGCCGCTCGCCGAAGCCGATTTCGCCGTGCTGGCCGAGTTTGCCGCCCCGAAGAAATGGAGCTTCTGAGCCCCATGGTCACGGGCAAGGCGCTACGCCTCATTCTGGCGGCCAGCGCCGCAAGCCTCGCTGTCACCCCCGCTCTCGCCGACGACCTGCGCGAGGCGCTGACCAGCGCCTACAGCACCAATCCCACGCTTCAGGCCGCCCGCGCGACCCAGCGGGCCACCGACGAAGGCGTGCCTCTGGCCCGCGCACGCGGTTTGCCGAGCCTGCAGGGGCAGGCCAGCTATACGAAAGTGCTGCGCGCCAACCCCAATTCATTCCTGATCACCGACTGGTCGAACAGCATCGACCTGAGCCTGGGCGTGCCGGTCTATTCCGGCGGATCGGTGAAGAATTCGATCCGGGCCGCCAAGACCCGGGTCGAGGCTGGCCAGGAAGACTTGCGCGCGACCGAATCCGGCGTGTTCTCGCAAGTCGTTGCGGCCTACATGGATGTGATCCGCGATTCCGCGATCGTCGGGCTCAACAAGAGCAACGTCGAGGTTCTGGAAGTGAACCTCAAGGCCACGAGCGACCGCTTCGAGATCGGCGACGTGACCCGCACCGATGTCGCCCAGTCCAATTCCCGCCTGGCTCTCGCCCGTGGCGATCTGCGCACGGCACAGGCGAACCTCATCGCCAGCCGTGAGCGGTACATCCAGGTCGTCGGCAAGGCGCCAACCGATTTACAGCCGCCGCCGCCGCTGCCGGGCCTGCCTGGCAACCCCGACGACGCTGTCGACTTCGCGCTCGAGAACAACCCCGATCTCATGGCCGCACGCGAACGCAGCAAGGCTGCTGCCTTTGACGTTAAGGTTGCCGACGCAGCAAAGCTGCCGACAGTGTCGCTCTCCACGAACGGCAGCCGCCAGGCGTTCAAGGGCACTTTCCTCGGGTCCAGTCAGACCCTGCAGCAGGCAAACACCACTGCGCAGGCCGGCGTCAGCGTCTCGATCCCGCTTTATCAGGGTGGCGGACCTGCCGCCCAGACCCGGCAGGCGCAGGCGCGTGAATCAGCGACGCTCGAGCAGGAAATCGGCGTCGAACGCGAGGTCATCGCCACGGTTCGCTCGGCCTATGCTTCCTGGCTTGCCGCGAACGAGATCATCGCGATGAACCAGACCGCGGTCGATGCCGCAGCGCTGAGCCTTGAGGGCGTGCGGGCGGAGAACACCGTCGGCAATCGCACCATCCTCAACATCCTCGATGCCGAGCAGGAACTGCTGCGGGCGCAGGTGCAGCTCGTTGCGGCGCGGCGCAATGCCTATGTCGCCGGGTTCAACCTGCTGTCGGCCATGGGCAAGGCCGATGCCAATGACCTCGGCCTTGATGGCGGCGCGCTCTACGATCCGCAGGTCAACTATGACCGCGTGAAGGGCCGCTTCTGGGACTGGGACCGCGACCCCAAGCCTGCGGCGGTTTCCACGCGCACCGTTGACACGCCCGCGCAGGATGCGACAATTCCGCCCTCACCGCTTCCTTGAGAGAATCGGTGAAGCAGGGGCATTTGGGGGTAGAAGTTGCGATGCGTCAGGCCGGTGAACCGTCCGTCGAGGAAATCCTCGAATCGATCAAGAAAGTGATCGCGCGCGACAACAAGGTCGAGGCGCAAGCGCGCCTGCAGCCCAAGCCCGCCCCGCGTCCTGACGTGCTCGAACTGACCGATCCTGCCGAGGAGGACGAAGCCGAGCCCGCAGGCGGCCTGATTGCCGACGCGGCTGCTGCGTCGATGCGCGAATCGCTGGCAGCGCTTTCGATGCTGGCGCAGCCCGGCGTTGCGCCGCAGATCGTCCGCTCGGGCGAAACTTCGCTCGAGGGGCTGGTGCGCGAGATGCTCAAGCCAATGCTGGCCGAATGGCTCGACAAGAACCTGCCCGCCATGGTCGAGAAGATGGTTGCCGCCGAGATTGCGCGTATCGCCGGGAAGCGCGGCTGATTTTGCGGTTTGCGCCGTAGGCTTACGGCGCTAATCCGGTTTCCATGAAAACCAACTCGTTGTTGCTGCCGGTCGCTCCGCTGGCTCTCGCTTCGCTGGCTGTCGCATTAGCCGCTCCCGCTCTTGCCCAGCAGGCTGCTCCCATCTCCCCGCAGGATCTGGTGACGCTTGGCCGCCTCGGCGGCACGGCGGTTTCGCCCGACGGCAAGACCATCGCCTATGTCCTCACCACGACCGATCCGGCCAGTTACAAGCGAACCCCGACGTTGTGGGTGCGCAGTGCCGACGGAAAGGGTGCTGCGCGCCGCATCGACACCGGCGGCAGTGCGAGCGATCCCGCCTTCGCGCCGGACGGCTCGCTCTATTACCTCTCGGACCGCAAGGTTGGTGAGGCCGAGACCACGCAAGTCTGGAAGGTCGACGTCGCCTCGGGCGTGACGACGCAGGTCACCGCCTTCAAGGCAGAAGTTTCCGGGTTCGAATTGTCGCCCAATGGCAGGCGGATTGCCGTGTGGGGCGATATCGCGCGCGATTGCCCGACTTTCGGCTGCGACAGCGACGGCAACACCGCGCTGCCCGGCCCCGGCACCGGTCGCCACTACAAGGATGGCGCGGGTTTCGTACGCCACTGGGACGCATGGGAAACGCCCGGCAACTACAGCCGCGTCTTCGCCTTCGATCTTGGCGCCGATGGCAAGATCATGGGCGAGGGCAAGGCTGCCGATGGTCCTGTGGGCACCCTCACCGGCGATAGCCCGGGCAAGCCCTTTGGCGGCGGCGAGGACGTGGCATGGGCCGCGGATTCGCAGTCCTTGTTCTTCGTCGCCCGGCAGGCCGACCGCAACGAGCCGACCTCGACCAATCTCGACATCTGGCAATCCAGACTGGATGGGGCAGCGCCAAAGAACCTGACGGCGGCCAACAAGGCCACCGACAATACCCTTGCCCCTTCGCCCGATGGCAAGTGGCTGGCCTATGCCGCAATGGCACGCCCCGGCTACGAGGCGGACCGTCTGGTCGTCCACCTCATCAACCTGCAGACCGGCGACAAGCGCGAGCTGACCGGTGGCTGGGACCGCTCGGTCGCCTCGCTGACCTGGACGCCGGACAGCAAGGCGCTGATCGCGACGGCAGAGGACGTTCTCGATACGCCCGCCTTCCGCATCGATCCGATGAACGGCAAGGTCACGCGCCTCGTTCTCAACCCCGGCCGCGAAGGGCACATCGGCAATGTCGTGCCGCTCAAGGACAACCGTCTGGTCTACACCCGCGATTCGATCGACGCGCCGGCCGAACTGTTCGTGGGCAAGCCGGGCAAGGCTGGCATGCGGCTGACCGATGTGGCCACCTCGGCGCTGACCCAGCGCGCGCCTGTCGTCACGCAGCGCTTCAGCTTCAAGGGGGCGGATGGCGATACGGTCTGGGGCCAGATTACCAAGCCGAGCTGGATCAAGGGCAAGCTGCCGTCCGTCCTTTTCGTCCATGGCGGGCCGCAAGGTTCGTACAACGACAGCTGGTCCAACCGCTGGAATCCGCGCGTCTGGGCAAGCCAGGGCTACGCCATCGTCTCGGTCGATTTCCACGGCTCCACCGGATATGGCCAAGCCTTCACCTACGGCATCAACCGGCAGTGGGGCGGCAAGCCACTGGAGGACCTGCAGAAGGGCTTTGCCGCCGCGATTGCGCTCGATGGGCAGATCGACGGCGACAATGCTTGCGCGGCAGGCGCTTCCTATGGCGGCTACATGATGAACTGGATCGCCGGCAACTGGCCCGACCGCTTCAAGTGCCTCGTCCAGCATGACGGCGTGTTCGATGCCCGCGCCATGGCCTATGAAACCGAGGAGCTGTGGTTCGACGAGTGGGAGCACGGAGGCCATCCCTATTACGAAGCCCCCGAAGAGTTCGAGAAGTGGAACCCGGTCAACCACGTCGCCAAGTGGAAAACGCCGATGCTGGTGATCACTGGCGAGAAGGACTTCCGTATTCCTTATACGCAAGGGTTGGCAGCATTCACGGCGCTGCAGCGTCGCGGCATCCCGTCAGAACTCCTGGTCTTCCCGGATGAGAACCATTGGGTGCTCAAGGCCAAGAACTCGTTGCAGTGGCACCAGACTTCGTTCAACTGGCTCGAACGCTGGTTGAAAAAGAATGGCAAGGCCGAATGATCCCTGATGCCGCCGAGATTGCTCTTGCGGAAATAGCCCTCGAAAAGCTCGGCGGCTTCAACCCGCAGCGCCATCTCCTGCTGTGCGCCGGGCCAGAGAAGGACAAGTGCGCCCCGCGCGATGTCGGTGACGAGGCGTGGAACTACCTCAAGAAGCGCTTGGGCGAACTCAAGCTGGGCGGGGCGCAAGGAGTGCTGCGCAACAAGGTCGGCTGCCTGCGCGTGTGCATGGTCGGGCCGGTGGCTGTCGTCTATCCGGACAACGTCTGGTACCACTCATGCACCCCGCCGGTGCTGGAGCGGATCATTCAGGAGCATGTGATCGGCGGCGTTCCGGTAGAAGACTACCGGCTCAAGCAGCCCGTTCCATCACCCGCGGAATGAAGCCGAGAAGCTCGCTGGCAAGGTAGCCCAGCGGGCCAATCGCCTCCGCGCACCGCCGTCCGGCCTCGCCATGAAGCCAGACTGACCAGAGCGCGGCTTGCAATGGGTCTGCTCCGCGCGCCTGCAAGGCTGCCGCGATCCCGGCCATGACATCGCCCGAGCCACCGGTGGCCAGCCCGACGTTGCCGCCGCTGTAGCTGAACAGCTCACCGGTGGGAGCTGCAACCAGGCTGACTGCACCCTTCAGAACGACCACCGACCCGAAGCGCTCGGCACATCGGCACACTGCGGCGGCGCGGTCCTGCTCTATCGCGTCTGCATCCTCGCCCAGCAGCGCGGCGATCTCTCCGATGTGCGGGGTCAGGACAGCCGGTGAGCGTCGTTCGCGCAAGCGCCCGGCGTGGTCGCAGATCGCCATCAGCGCTGCAGCGTCGAGTACCAGCGGCGTTTCGTTCGCCGCCCTCATCAGCTGGCCGACGAGTGCAGAGGCCTGTTCCGCGCAGCTCATTGCCGGGCCGAGAACCAAGCAATCGCTCTTGTCCACTTCGCCTGCCAGGTTCGCGCGGGAGGCGTCGATCTCACCCTTGGGATCAGGCGCAAGCGGCAGGACCGCCACTTCCGGCATCAATACGCCGATCATCATGGCGGTCGATTCGACGGTCGCAATGCGCACCTTGCCCGCGCCAGCGCGCAGGGCGGCCTCGGCGGTAAGGCGCACGCCGCCCGGGACCATGGTGCAACCGCCGACGACGAGCACGCGGCCGCGCGCATTCTTGTCGCTTTCCTCGTCCGGCTGCGGCAACGGCTGCTCGCGCAACCACGCGCCGTCCAGCACCCGCGCTTCAGCCACGGGCGGCCACCATGCGGTCAGGCTCGCGGGTCGCTTCAGTGCCTTCGCGAACCATCGGGGCGACCATGTTATAATGCTCGAGCACCAGTTCCCCGTCGCCCTTGCCAGAGCTGTCGAGCCGGTACTGTGTGATCGCGCAATTGGCGATGTCCCCGGCCTTGTCGATGGCAAGGATCTCCGCTTCCGAGAGATGCTCGATGATATAGCGCATGCACAGCACGACAACCTGATGCGCGACGATCATCACCCGCTTGCCGGCATAGTGCAGCGACACGGTGTCGAGCACCGCGCGCAGGCGGAAGATCACGTCCACCCAGCTCTCACCGCCGGGTGGGCGGTGATAGAACTTGCCCAGAACGCGGCGGAACTCGGCCTGATCGGGCTGGTAGTGCCGGATGCCCGGCGTGGTCAGGCCGTCGAGGATGCCGAATTCCTTCTCGCGCAGGCGTTCGTCGACGCAAATGCGCAAGTCCGGCGCACAGCCGCCCGCCTCGCGGAATATCTCGGCCGTCTGCACCGCGCGAACATAGGGGCTGGCGAGGATCACTTCGGGCCGTCCGCCCTCCTCTCCGCTGGCAAACCAGTGGCCAAGCGCGCGGGCTTGCTCGCGGCCGAGCGCGGAAAGCGGCACGTCCACATCGCGATGGTCAAGCGCAATGCGCAGATCACCCGCGGCGTCAGCAGCATCGCGCGCGACGTTGCCGGCGCTCTGGCCGTGGCGGATCAGCCACAGCACCTGGGGCCAGCGTTCGTGCGGTTGCGGCAGTGTGCGAAGTCCGGTCATGAAAAGCCAAGCGCGAGGCGCAGGGGATGGTTCCGGAACATTCGCCGCACTTGGGGGATTGAGCGATCAATCGACTCATTTTCAAGGACTTAGACCCATGGCTCAAGCAAAGTTCACCGATGCCATTGCCCTGCTCAAGGCCGACCACCGCAATGTCGAGGCGCTGTTCGACAAGTTCGAGAGCGCCCGCTCGGACCGCAAGCAGGCGCTGGCCCTGCAGATCTGCAACGAGCTGAAGATCCACACCATCATCGAGGAAGAGATCTTCTACCCCGCGCTCAAGGGCAAGATCGAGGAAGAGACCTATACCGAGGCCTATGTTGAGCACGATGCGGCAAAGCTGCTGATCAATGACATCATGGCCACTTCGCCGGAGGACGAGTTCTTCGATGCCAAGGTCAAGGTGCTGAGCGAAGAGATCAAGCACCACGTCCACGAAGAGGAAGCCCGCTCGGAAGGCATGTTCTCGCAAGCACGTGACGCCGGGCTCGACATGGTCGCGCTGCGCGATGCGATGATGGCGCGCAAGCAGGAACTGATGGCCCAGGCCAAGACCGAAGCCCTGCCCCAGGCTGAACTGCGCGTGCTTCAGGCCTCGGCCTGAGCAGCCTCGCTGCCCTGCCGCATTGTGCGGTAGGCGTTGGCCGCGCGCCGAATGTGCGTGTTTGCCACCGCGCCTGCCCAATCCTCGTCACGCATTTCGAATGCGCTGACGAGGTCGCGGTGGTCGCGCTGGCTCTGCTCCATGTCCGCCCGGCTGTACTGTTCCGCCGTGCGGTGGACGACGATCTGGCTGACCACGAACTTCATCAGTTGCCCCAACCGGTCCGATTGCGCAGCAGCGAGGATGACCGCGTGGAAATGGCGATTGCCCTCGACAAACCCGGAGACATCCGGACCATCGGGGGCGGAGATCGCATCGTCGATGAAGTCGCAATGCGCCTTGAGCTGGGCGATCTGTTCATCGGTGATGAGCCGCGCGGCCCGGGTGGCGCAATGGCTTTCGAGCATTGCGCGCAACGTGAACAGCTCTTCCTCATCCTCATCCGACCAGACCGGTACGAATACGCGGTTGGTGCCCGAGCGCTGCAACAGCATCTCTGCCACAAGTTCGGCGATCGCCTCGCGCACCGGGGTGCGGGACAATCCGCAGTAATGCGCGAATTCGTCCTCTGGCACGAATTGCCCGGCAGGGAAGTGCCCCGACAGGATCCCTGCGCGGATCTTGCGGTATGCTTCCTGCGAGGCTTTGGACACGTACGCTCCTGTATCGTCGGGGGGAGCAGGATTAACCCGCTCCCC
>JBEQCK010000064.1:0-17353 GCA_041639335.1 Novosphingobium sp. | reverse complement strand
CGCTTTCGACTTTCCGCGAAAAACGCTTTTGGTAGTCTGGTGGATGCTTCGGCTCATGCCATACGGATATCACCCGAACGTCGTGCTAAGCAACATTGCTTGAACCGTTTATGGGTTCACGGCCTAAGCCGCCGCCCCTAACTCCCACCCTCAAATCTGCGGCGTAGACCCCGCCGGTGGCAGCGGCGGCACCGCAGGCGAAGCGCTTGCCGACGGCTCCGGCGCAACCGCCTGTGCAGGCGCGCTGACCGGCTGCGCGCCCATAAGCGCCGCAGCCTCAAGCTGGTCCAAGGCCCGCTGCGTCGCCAAATAATCACGCGCACGAACCAGCCAGTCAGCGGCAGCGTCGTGGCCGGGCATCTTTTCGACTTCGGCCGCAGCGGCTTCGATCTTCCCGCCCGCTAGGTACGCGCGGGTGCGTTGCAGGCGGCTTTCAGGCGCGGGCGAGGGGGAATCGTCGTGGCGGATCACGAAGAGGTCTGACAGCTGGCGGCCGAGCCAGTCGAACGTGCCCTCATCCGCCTTGCCGCCGACCAGTTCGGGCGCGAGCAGTTCGAACTGTTCGCCAAGCTGGGCGAGCGTCACCGGCGCGGCGCCTGCCGCAATCACGCGGTCCACCGCCGCGCCCTGCGTGGTGCCAAAGCGCGCCCGCAACTGCGCCTCGATCCAGCCGAGAGGCTGGCCGCGCTCCAGTGCCCGGCGCGCAGCGAAGGCGAGCAGCAGCGATTCGGCGTGGGTGGCGTTGCCCGATGCGGCGATGGCCTGCTGGTTCAATTCCGCCAGCCGCTGTTCAAGCATGGCGATCTTGGCGGCGGTGCTGTCAATCTGCGCGCCGATCTGCGCCTGCGCTGCGGCCGTTTCGGCGGCCGAGGGGCCCGGGGCGGGTTCCGTGGTGGGGGAAGTAACCAGCTGCGGCAGGCCCGAGCCGTCCATGCGCACGTCGATCAGGCCGTTATGCCATCCCAGCCAAGCCGCACCGGCAGCACCCGCCAGCAGGCACCCGGCGACCAGCGCGGCAATGCCGCGGCCGCCTATGCCGCTCCTTCGCGGGCTTTGCCCCCGCGCGCTGTAAACCAGATCCTCCATGCGTTTTCGCTTGTCCTGTCGCCCCGATGTCACACTGTCTGGCACATCCGCGCGCCGAGTTCCAGAACCTCCTTGTCGGTCCTTCCGGCAGCCACTGCGACTGTGCCCCAGCCATTGCCAGCGAGTTCCGCTATGCGTGGGGCCAAGCATGCCAGATGGAGACTTTCCTTGGAGATTCCAAGTCTTTCGCATTCTTGGGCGAAGTGGCGTGCAGCTTCGCCGGAGTGCAGAAGCACCACCGCACCGCGCTCCAACGCCAGTTTCAGCGCTGCAGGAACTGCCCGTTTCCGGGACGCATAAGTTACAACCGTGACGATTCGCACCCCTTCGGGCGGGGCCAGCGTCACGCGATCTTCACCTGCGATTCGGATGTAATTCCCCGGCGGTAGCGTGGTCACCACCGGCTGCAATCCGCCTTGGCCGATGCGCGAAACGACAAAGCCGGCAGATCGTGCCGCCGCCGCCGTCGTCTCCCCCACCGCGATCACCGGCACCTCCGCGAAGGCCGCCAAACCCGCGCCCCCATGGCGGAACACGTTGGCGCTGCCGGCAAGGATGGCGTCAAAGCGCTCGTCCGGCACGTCCCAGTCTACCGGTTCGATCTCGAACAGGGGCGCGGCGACAGGTTCCAGCCCCAAGTCCCGCGCCGCCGCGCAGGTCGTCGCATTTCCCGGCTCGGGCCGGATCACCACCAGCGGCAGCGGGTGAATTCGGCTCATGCGCCGGAGAAGTGCACCGTCACCGATTCCGGCGCTTCTGACAGCAGGCGATGCGCCAGCCGCTTCGGCCCGTCGGCGTCGGCAGGCGCGAACGTCTCGCTCGCCTCGATCCGTTCTGCTCCGTCCGGGCTGTAGATCGCGGCGCGCACGGTGAGCGAGCTTTCGTGATGCGTCGTCAGCACCGCAATCGGGCTGTGGCAATTGCCGCCCAGTGCCGCCAGCAGCGCGCGCTCCGCCAGCACCGCCTCATGCGTCGGCCTGTCGTCGATGGCCGCAAGCCAGCCGCGCACGTCATCGCTTGCAACCAGGCATTCGATGCCGATCGCGCCTTGCGCCGGGGCTGGAAGCCACTCGAACTCCGACAGTGGCGTGCCGACGCCGGTTTCGCCGAGCCGCTGGAGGCCCGCGGCTGCGAGCAGCGTCACGTCCGCCTCGTCCGCCTGCAATTTCGCCAGCCGCGTGGCGACATTGCCGCGAAAGCCGACAATCTTGAGGTCCGGCCGGGCGTGAAGCATCTGCGCGGCGCGGCGCGGCGCGCTGGTGCCGACGCGCGCGCCGGGCGGAATGGCATGGATGGAGGCCGCACCAACCAGCACGTCACGCACGTCGGCGCGGGGAAGAACGGCGGCGATGCAGAATTGTTCAGGCCGCAGCGTTTCCACGTCCTTCATCGAATGGACCGCGAAGTCGATCTCACCTTCGAACAGCCAGGCGTCGAGTTCCTTGGTCCACAGCGCCTTGCCGCCGATCTCGGCCAGCGGGCGGTCAAGGATCTTGTCGCCACTGGCAGTGACCGGCACGATCTCGACCATGCTGTCGTCCCAGCCATGGGCGGCGCACAGCCTGTCACGCGTCTCCTCCGCCTGAGCCATGGCGAGCGGGGAGCGGCGGGTTCCGAGCCTCAGCGGCTTCTGGGGAGTGGCTGTGTTCATGCTTTGCTTGCCGTAACGGGGATTATCATTAGAGGAAAGCGCCAGATGGCCCTGATCCTTGGCATAGAATCCAGCTGCGATGAAACCGCCGCCGCGGTGATTGACGGCAATGGCACGACGTTGGCTGCGCGCATCGTCGCGCAACGCATTGCTTCACAAGACGAAGCGCACCGCCCCTACGGTGGTGTCGTGCCGGAAATCGCAGCGCGCGCGCACGTCGAAGTGCTTGGCCCGATGGTCGAGGCGGTGCTGGCCGATGCAGGCATGACGCTGGACGATGTCGATGCGATCGCGGCAACCGCTGGCCCCGGCCTGATCGGTGGCGTTATGGTCGGCCTCGTCACGGCCAAGGCGCTGGCCATGGCGGCGGACAAGCCGCTGGTGGCGGTGAACCACCTCGAAGGCCACGCGCTGTCGCCGCGACTTGCCGATCCCGCTCTGCAATACCCGTACCTGCTGCTGCTGGTCTCGGGCGGGCATTGTCAAATCCTCGAAGTCGCAGGCGTCGGCCAGTATCGCCGCCTTGCCACCACCATCGACGATGCGCTGGGCGAAGCCTTCGACAAGACCGCAAAGATTCTCGGCCTCGGCTATCCCGGTGGCCCCGCAGTCGAAAGGCTGGCGCGCGAGGGAAATCCGAAGTCCGTGCCGCTTCCCCGCCCGCTGGTCGGCAGTGGCGAACCGCACTTCTCCTTCGCCGGGCTCAAGAGCGCGGTGATGCGGGCCAAGGATGCCGGCCTCCACGCCGATGCCGACATCGCCGCCTCGTTCCAGCAGGCCGCGCTCGATTGCGTGGTGGACCGCACGCGCATTGCGCTCGCCGCTGCTGCGCCGGGAATGACGGCATTGGTCGTTGCAGGTGGCGTTGCCGCCAACGCGGCGCTGCGTGGCGCGCTTGAGGCTCTGGCTGCAGCGCACGGCCTGCCGCTGGTCGCCCCGCCGCCGAAACTGTGCACAGACAATGCCGCGATGATCGGCTGGGCTGGCGCTGAGCGCTTCGCTCTGGGATATACCGACCCGCTCGACGTGGCAGCGCGCCCGCGCTGGCCGCTCGACGACAATGCCGCGCCGGTGCGCGGCGCAGGGGTGAAGGCATGACCGCTGGTGTAGGTGTCGTTGGCGCAGGCGCATGGGGCACCGCGCTCGCCCAGATGCTGGCAAGTGACGGCCGCGAAGTCCTGCTCTGGGCGCGTGAGGCCGAACTGGTCGAGGAAATCAACGCCAGGCGCACCAACAGCCTGTTCCTGCCCTCGGCAAAGCTTGCGCCTTCCATTCGCGCTACCAGTGATCTTGCCGAGATGGCGTCCCTGCCAGTCCTGCTGATGGTCACCCCGGCGCAGTTCCTCGCCAGTGTGCTGGGCGCGATGGGCAGCAAGAGCGGTGACGTCGTGCTCTGTTCCAAGGGCATAGAGGCCGGGACAGGCCGTCTGATGGCTGATGTCGCGCGGGCTGCAGCGCCCGGCGCGGAAATCGCGGTGCTGTCCGGCCCGACCTTCGCGCACGAGGTGGCAGCCGGTCTGCCCACCGCTGTGACGCTCGCCTGCGAAGGCGGCGAAGCGCAGTGGCAGCGGCTGTCCAACGCCATCGCCCGCCCGACCTTCCGGCCCTATTACTCCGACGATGTGGCCGGTGCCGAAATCGGCGGCGCGGTGAAGAACGTCCTCGCCATTGCCTGCGGCGTGGTCGACGGCCTCGGCCTTGGCCAGAACGCCCGTGCGGCGCTGATCAGCCGCGGCTTTGCCGAGATGCAGCGCTTTGGCCTCGCTCTGGGCGCCCGGGCGGAAACGCTGTCCGGCCTTTCGGGCCTCGGAGACCTCGTGCTGACCTGCTCCTCCACTTCCAGCCGCAACTTCTCGCTCGGCAAGGCGCTGGGCGAGGGCGCCAGCGCGGCAGATGTCCTGGGCGCAAGGAACTCGGTGGCCGAAGGCGCCTTTACCGCGCCGGTCCTCGCCGAAATTGCGCGCAGTCGGGCTATCTCCATGCCGATCGTCGAGGCGGTGGTGACGCTCCTCGAAGGCGCTGCCCCGGCGCGGGACGTGGTCGCAGGATTGCTGTCGCGCCCGCTCAAGGCAGAAACAGTCCTTGTCTGAAACCAAGCCCCCGCAACAGGATATCGCCGCGCTGGCCAAGGGCGGGCGGACGAATTTCCTCGGCTTCCTGCTGCGTCTTCTCGCGCGCATCCCGTTCCTGTTCATCGCCAGCCGCCTTTACGGCGCACCCGCCATGGGGCGCTTCGCCTCGGCACTGGTGATGGTCGAATTCGCCGGGATGCTTGCCACCCTCGGCCAGAAGCGCGGCCTTGCCCAGCGCCTTGCCGAGAACGACGAGCACCCCGCCAACGTGGTCGGCGACGCCGTGCTGCTGGCGATGTCGCTGGCGCTCGGCATGGGGGCGCTGATCTACCTGTTCCCGCAATCGATGTATCCGAGCGGCAATTTCACGCTGGCCGACCGGTTGCTGGTGCTCTCGATCCCCGGCCTCGCGCTTGGCGACCTTGCCCTTGCGGCGCTTGCCTACCGCTTTGACGTGGCGACCACGGTTCGGGCCCGTTCCGTGGTGGAGCCCTGGACGATCTCGATCGCGGCAGGCGCATTCTACTTCATCTGGCCGGGTTCCGGCCTCACTCTCGCCTATCTCGCCTCGGTCTGGGCGGCGACGGGCGTCGCGGTCTTCGTCCTGCTGCGTACCTATGGCCTGCCCCGCGCGTGGAAGCCGCGTCCCGGCCCGCTGTGGCAGATCGCCCGCCGCAACATCCCGCTGGCAGGCGCGGACGCCGTGGAGTGGGGCACGCGCAAGCTCGACGTGTTCATCCTGCGCTTCTTCGTGGGCGAGGCGCCGGTCGGCATCTACTACTTCGCCCAGCAGATCGCCTCGCTGCCGCAGAAGCTCAAGACCAGCTTCGAACCCGTGCTTGGGCCCGTGATCACCCGCAGCGTCAAGGACAAGGACTACGCCGCGATCGCCAAGCAGGTCTGCCAGGTCGGCTTCTGGATCGGCGCGGCGCAGATCGGCATCGCTCTGGCATTGGGCATTCCGGGCGAGGGTCTGATGGGCCTCGGCGGTCCGGCCTTCGTCTCGGGCACGGCGGCGCTGGTGTTCCTGCTGGTGGCCGAAGTCGTCGCGTCCAAGGCCGTGGTGAGCGAGGCGGCGCTGGTCTACCTCGCGCGCATGCGCAACCTGTGGATCAGTCTGGCCACGATCGCGCTGCAGGCCTTGCTGACCATTGCCCTGATCCTCGTCGCCAGGCAGGTGACGCCGGGGCCGATGTACGTGGCCGCTGCGGCTTCGCTGGCCCTTGCCATCTCGCTTGGACTATCCTCGGCAGTGAAGTCACGGGTGCTGACCCGCATTCTCGGCCATTCGATCAGCAACTGGCGCTGGGGCCTTTCCTGGGCGATCATACCCGCCATCGCTGTGGGTGTTGCGATGACCTGGGCACCCGAATGGGCCGAACTGGCCGTTGGAATTCCCGCAATTCTCGGTATTTACTGCTACATGTTGTGGGTCCGCGCGTTCGGGCCAGAGGACCGCGTGCTGTTCCGCAAGCAGCAACCGGCCTGAGCTTTTCGCGCGCTTTTTCTTCTTGGGGGTCATGCAGATGCTGCAATCGCTCGAAGCCAACCAGATCCTGCTGGCGGGCATCGTTCTTGTCGTCGCCTTCGTGGTGTGGTGGGTGTGGGGGCGCACCAAGCCGGCCCCGAAGCGGCGCGAATACACCGACGTTCTTTCGGAAGGTGCCGAAAAGGCCGCCCGCAACACGGCGCTGATCGACGCGCCGAGCGCCGCTGCCCTCGTCACGCCGCCGCCGGGCGTCGGCACCATGGCCGGGATCGGCGAAGTGGTGGCTGCCGCCGCTGCCGAGGAAGTGATCGAGGCTGCGCCCGTTTCGGCGCCCGCCCCCGTACCGCAAGGCGGCGATGACCTCGGCCGCATCAAGGGCGTCGGCCCCAAGCTCAAGGCTCTCCTCGCTTCGCTTGGCGTGACCAGCTACGCGCAGATTGCGGCGTGGACCGACGAGGACATCGCGCGGATCGACGCCCAGCTCGGCACCTTCGCCGGTCGTGCCAAGCGCGACAATTGGGTGGAGCAGGCCAAGCTTCTCGCCAGCGGCGATACCGCTGCCTACGAAGCGAGGTTCGGCAAGGTCTGACTTATTCTGAGACTTGCGCCGGGGCGATGGGCTCCGGCGCGGCAGTCGGCGCAGAGCGGCGGCACTTGGCGATAAGGTCGCGCACCGGGGCTCCGGCCGAAACCTTGATCATCCCCGCGCCCGGCAGCGTACCGTTGTAGGAGCCGCCAAGCACCTTGGTCCGGCTGTCATCGGCCGAGATCGTGCCCTGCCAGATATAGCCGCGCTGCCCTGGCACTGATGTCGCGTCCACGGGCAGCCGCATGATTCCATCGCTCCCGACCAGCGCGAACAGCGCCTGCGCCCCCACCGGCGCGGCGGCATGGCGCGTCACCGTCAGCACGCCCTCGCGGCAGACAAGCGAAACCAGCGGCGGCTCCCCCGGATGCCCATAGCGCACCGAAAGCCCATCCGAGCCGGCCGCCCAAGACGCTTGCGCTTCCCCATCGCGCACTCCCGGCAAGGCTTCGCCTTCAGGCATGGCCATCCGCACCGCCCCATCCGGCGCCCCCTCACGCGCGGGCATCGCGGGCGATTTCGAACAAGCGGCAAGGGTGAAGGCCAGAAGAGCCAATGGTGTAAAGCGCATGTTACTTCCGCCAGAAATCCGGTGTCGGGTTGCGGACCCAGCCCTTGCCGTCCTTTTCCGAGGTCCATGGATCGACCAAATCCCAGCGCTTTCCAGCGAAACGGGTCAGTTCCTGTCCAGCCGTCAGCGCCTGTCGAACACGGCGGCGCAGCTTGCGTGCAGCGGCAGCTTTCCATGGCGCATCACTGGTCGCGGTGGTGTGCCCACAGATCTGGGTATGGCGTCGGCTGCGAGCCATCGGAACCTCAACGAGCGGCGTAAATCGCCGGGCGATAGCGCGGTTCGGGGATCGCCATGTTGTGCTCGCGCGCGGTTTCCAGCCAGAGTTCAATGGCAACTTCCGCCTCGGCAAGCGCTTCCGATGGCGTTTCGCCATGTGCAGAGCATGGGCGCAAATCAGGGACGTCGGCGATCCAGCAATCGTCGTCGACCGACCAGAACACATTGATATGGTAGTGGTGCGCGTTCATTCGTCCAGCTTCAAACCCAATTCCTCGATCATATCAAGAAACTGCTGCACTTGGTAGGGCTTCGCGTCCTTGCCGCGCGGCTGGACGATGAGGGGGCGCGTGGCATCAGGGTGGTGCCATGCTTGATGGCTGCCCTTGGTCCGCACAGGGGTGAACCCGAAAGCAGACAGCAACCGCTCGAAATCGCGAAACGCGATGGACTGTCGCGGGTTGGCGAGCAGGCGGGCGAAGAGTTTGTCGAGTTGAGTCATGGCTGCGTTTCCAAAATGCAGCTAACTTAGTAACCCCCTGTCGGTGGAGAGCAACAAGTGCTTAGACGACGATGGACATGGCGTCATATATAAATATATGAATTATATTGATTAGTTATCCACAGCTCC
Organism: Novosphingobium sp.; assembly: GCA_041639335.1. Lineage (GTDB taxonomy): Bacteria > Pseudomonadota > Alphaproteobacteria > Sphingomonadales > Sphingomonadaceae > Novosphingobium. The sequence continues at coordinate 9,048 of JBEQCK010000064.1, read as the reverse complement.
AATTGCGGCGTCGCACAGCTCACTTCCCCCACTTCGTCTTCTGGCTCTTCCCATACCGCGTCTTGCGCGTTCCCGGCTTGCCCTCGTTGCTCCGCCCGACAATCGGCGCCTTGCGCTCGCCTTCAGGCAGACCAAGCTCCGACGCCTCCAGCTGCCGGATCTCGTCGCGCAGCCGCCCGGCCAGCTCGAATTCCAGATCCGCCGCAGCCGCGCGCATCTTCTTCTCAAGCTCTTCGATGTAGCCGCGCAGGTTGTGGCCGACGAGGTTGTTGGCGCCATCCGCGTCGATATCCACCAGCACGCCATCGCGGCTCGCCGTGTCGGCAACGATATCGTGGATGTTGCGCTTGATCGTCTGCGGGGTGATGCCGTGTTCGAGGTTGTAGGCCTCCTGCTTGGCACGGCGGCGATCGGTCTCGGCAATGGCGCGTTCCATGCTGCCGGTCATGCGGTCGGCATAGAGGATCACGCGGCCATCGACGTTGCGCGCGGCGCGGCCGATGGTCTGGATCAGCGAGGTTTCGCTGCGCAGGAAACCTTCCTTGTCGGCATCGAGAATGCACACCAGCCCGCATTCGGGGATGTCGAGGCCTTCGCGCAGCAGGTTGATGCCGACCAGCACGTCATAAACACCAAGCCGCAAGTCGCGGATCAGCTCGATACGCTCCAGCGTCTCGACGTCCGAGTGCATGTAGCGCACCTTCAGCCCGGCTTCGTGCATGAACTCGGTCAGGTCCTCGGCCATGCGCTTGGTCAGCGTGGTGACAAGCGTGCGATAGCCGTTGGCGGCAGTCAGCTTGCACTCGTTGATGCAGTCCTGCACCTGGTCCTCGACCGGGCGGATCAGCACCGGCGGGTCGATCAATCCGGTTGGACGGATCACCTGTTCGGCAAACACGCCGCCGGCCTGCTCCATTTCCCACTGCGCCGGCGTTGCCGAAACCGCGATGGTCTGCGGGCGCATCGCGTCCCATTCGTTGAAACGCAACGGGCGGTTGTCGATGCACGAGGGCAGGCGGAAGCCGTACTCCGCCAGCGTCAGCTTGCGCCGATGGTCCCCGCGCGCCATTGCGCCGATCTGCGGCACGGTCTGATGGCTTTCATCCAGGAACAGCAGGCAGTTGTCCGGCAGGTATTCGAACAGCGTCGGCGGCGGCTCGCCCGGCAGGCGGCCCGTCAGGAAGCGGCTGTAGTTCTCGATGCCCGCGCATGATCCGGTGGCGGCGATCATCTCCAGATCGAAGTTGGTGCGCTGCTCCAGCCGCTGCGCTTCGAGCAGCTTGCCTTCCTCGACAAGTTCCTTGAGCCGCTCGGTCAGTTCGAAGCGGATCGCCTGCGCCGCCTGCTGCATCGTCGGCCCGGGGGTGACGTAGTGCGAGTTCGCATAGACGCGCACGTTCGAGAGCTTCGCGCCCGCCTTGCCGGTCAGCGGATCGAACTCGACGATCTCCTCCACCTCGTCGCCGAAGAAGCTCACGCGCCAGGCGGTATCGTCATAGTGCGAGGGGAAGATTTCGAGATTGTCGCCGCGCACGCGGAAGTTGCCGCGCGCAAAGCCTGCATCGTTGCGCTTGTACTGCAGCGCCACCAGCTTGCGGATGATCTCGCCGCTGTCGACCGTCTGCCCGACCTTGAGATCGAAGATCATCGCCGAATAGGTCTCGACCGAGCCGATGCCGTAGATGCACGAAACCGAGGCGACGATGATCACGTCGTCGCGTTCCAGCAACGATCGCGTCGCCGAGTGGCGCATCCGGTCAATTGCCTCGTTGGTCGAGCTTTCCTTCTCGATATAGGTGTCCGACCGCGGCACGTAGGCTTCGGGCTGGTAATAGTCGTAGTACGATACGAAATACTCGACCGCATTCTCCGGAAAGAAGCTCTTCATTTCGCCATAGAGCTGCGCGGCGAGGATCTTGTTCGGCGCAAGGATCAGCGCAGGGCGCTGCAGTTCCTCGATCACCTTGGCCATGGTGAAGGTCTTGCCCGAGCCGGTGACGCCGAGCAGGACCTGAGTCTGGTCGCCATCGCGTGCTGCCGCCACAAGGTCGGCAATCGCGGTCGGCTGGTCGCCCGCAGGCTGGTATTCGGACACGACCTTGAAAGGCCTGCCCCCCTCGATCTTGTCGGGGCGCTGCGGCTTGTGCGGCACGAAAGTGCCGGAAGTGTCGGGCTCTTCGAGTCCCCTGCGAATAACGAGTTCGGCCATCGCGCGAATATGGGGAACAAACCGCGCCCATACAACCTCGCGGCAGGCGGTGACGTGGCGCACTGGCGCTTTTTCGCCAGGGTGTTAGCCTGCGGGTCGGAACGAGAGAGGACGAGACCCGATGCGCGCTGCAATTGCCCTGATCCCGCTGGCCCTGCTTGCTGCCTGCAACGATGGCGACACCGTCGACAAGAAGAACGCCAGCACGGCCGAAGTTGCCAAGTCGGTCGCCGACGCGGGCATGAAGCTCAATCCCGGTCGCTGGGAATTGACCATGCAGTTCAAGAAGTTCGAGGTCGAAGGCATGCCGCCCGAGGCAAAGGCGGCGATGCAGAAGATGCTTGGGGAAACCCGCACCTTCGCCTCGTGCCTGACCAAGGAAGAAGCCGAAAAGCCCGATGGCAAGTTCTTCGGCCAGCAGGGCGAGGACTGCAAGTACGACACGTTCACCATGGGGGGCGGCAAGATCGACGCCACCATGACCTGCAAGGGCACCGGCGAGGACGCCGGCAACATGGCGAAGATGACCCTCGCCGGAACCTACAGCCCCGATACCTACGACATGACCATGGACATGAACGGCACTGCCCCCAACGGCAAGCAGATGGTCATGAAAATGGCCCTCACCTCAAAGCACAAGGGCGAGTGCAAGGGCGACGAGCAGGGCTGAGCGCTCGGCAGGCATGGCGCGCGATTACCCTGTCGCGCGCAGATGCTGCGAGATCCACCACGCCACGAAACTGCAGTACGAAGGCCAGCACGTCAGCCCGATGCGCGCATCCTGCGTCGCAATCTCGGGCCTGTCCCAATCGTCCCGCTCGACAGCATAGATCCGCTTGTCCTGCTTCCAGTAGACGTACCAGCGCCCTTGCGGGTCGGCATAGTCCGACCGCTCCTCGCTCCCGGCAACGGCAATGAAATCGGGATGCAGGCCGAACTCGTCCACCAGCAACTGCGTCCAGCCCTTCAAGGTGATCGCCGAACCGGGCAGCGGGTCGCACAGCGAGATATGGGTGCTGCCATTGGGAATGCAGTCTATCCGATAGGCGCGCATCAGCTCCAGCGATGCCCGGTCATTGCTCCATCCCAGCGCGGCCAGTTCGCCGGAAACCTTGCTGCGCGCCTTTGCCGGACGGCGGGCGTCAACGGGATAGTCCTCGAATTGCGGCATGCACGCCAAAGTTGAATCGATGAACCTGCGCGCCTCGGCGGCGTCGGCAATCACACCGCTTTGCGCATCGGGCTGCGGCACCGGCGCCGCATTGACATCGAGATAGCGATCCGGCTCCCGCGTCGTGCGCGCTGGAGAACCCACCACGTCGGTCGCAGGCCAGCTATGCCGATATGTTCCCTCCCACCCGATCCGCTTCAGCACGGCGGCGAAGATGAAGTCGATGATCAGGTCGTTGTCGCGATAGCCCGCCAGAAAGTCGGCATCGGGCGAGCGCTTCGCCCGTCCGGTGAACATTGCCTCGTGCGCCGCCAACATCTGCGCCGTCGAGGCAAACCCGCCGGTCAGTGCCTTCACGTAAAACCCGAACTCGTCGAGCCGATAACGCGGATGCCGTTTGCGCGTCCAGGCATCCGCCGCTGCTGACCACTCGGCCATGTCGAACGGTTCGGTGTCAAGGCAGCGATCGAGCAGGGTGTTGATGAACCAGGGCTCGTAACAGTGCTCAAGGCCTCCCTCGGTCGGAAAGACCTCGTCCGTGGCCCCCAGCAGGCAGGCCGCCGCCTTGGCATACTCGATGCCGCTATAGGCCCTTGCCGGTTCGCCATGCTCGGCCATCGCCCGCAACAGCCGCCGGTGCCGCTCCAGCGACTGGCGCATATAGCTCTCGGCCCGGCCCAGGTCTCCTTGGCCCCAGTAGAGATTGGCGAGTTCGAAGCAATCCTTGACCTGACTGCCGAGGTTCCACAGCGCCAGATGCAACGGCCCATCGACAAGCTGCCGCTCGACGAAGCCAAGGAAGTTCACGCCGCCAAAAGCGTCTTTCGGCGCTTCCAGCTGGTTGTGCCGCCTATCGAGAAGATACTCGATCCGGCTCTGCTCCTTGCCGGATTTTGGCCCCCGCTTGCGCCGGAAAAGATCGAACAGCCCCATGGGCGGAGCTTACGCTGACCGTCCCCCGGCTGCAACGCCGACGCGCGCCGCGCCTGCAGTCTCAGAAATCAATCGCAATCCCGTTCTTCTCCCAGTCGCCGAAGCGCGTGGGATCAAGGCCGTCCGGGTCATCCCCCCGCTCGATCGCCCTGGGGGCAGGGGCGGGGTCGTTGGTCCAGTGCGCGGGCGGGGTGAAGTCCGCGGGGCGCTGCGTCGCACGGGGAGTGGGCTTGTCCATGCCCCTGCAGATGGGGCTTCGCGCACCGAACTGCAATTGCATATTGGGGCACAAGCGCCGATAGGCTGCGGGATATGGCCCGTTCCACTCCTGCCGATGAAGTCCCCGGCGTTCCCGCCCGCCGCGCCGCGCTGCGCATGCTCGATGCCGTGCTCAATCGGGGCGATCCGCTCGATCAGGCCGCCCCGCCGATCCTGCGCGCGATCGAACGCGGCGATGACCGCGCACTCGCGCTCGCCATCGCGCAGGAATCGCTGCGCTGGATGGCCGATCTCGATACCCTGATCGATGGCGCAACCAGGCAACCGCTGCCCGAGGATGCCAAGGCCCGCTCGGTCCTGCGCATCATGCTGGCCCAGGCGCTGCGCCTTGACCTTCCCGGCCACGCCATCGTCGCCACCGGCCTGCCGCTGCTGATGGGCGGCCCGCGCCGTCTGGCCCATGCTGTGTTCTCCGCCGTCACCAAGAGCGGCGCAAATCTGCCAGACGCCCCGACGCTGCCGCCCGCCGTCGCGGCGCGCTGGCAATTGGCGTGGCCCGAGCGCGTCGGCGCTATTGCCCAAGGCCTCGCCGTACCGCCCCCGCTCGATCTCACCTTGCGCGATCCCGCACAGACTGCTCAGTGGGCCGAACGCCTCGGCGGCCAGTCGCTCGCCCCCGGCCATGTCCGCCTCGCCCGCGCCGGTTCCATCGAGGCGCTCGAAGGCTTCCGTGAAGGCGCATGGTGGGTGCAGGACCTCGCTGCCAGCGTGCCCGCGCGCCTGCTGGGCGAAGGCAAGGGCCGCCGCGCCCTCGACCTTTGCGCAGCGCCCGGCGGCAAGACCCTGCAACTCGCCGCCGCCGGTTGGAGCGTCACCGCGCTCGACAAGTCCGCCCGCCGGACCGAGCGCCTTGCCGAAAACCTCAAGCGCAGCGGCCTTACCGCAGAAGTCGTCGTCGCGGACGCCCTCACGTGGCAGCCCGACCACCAGTTCGACGCCATCCTGCTCGACGCCCCGTGCAGCGCCACCGGCACCTGCCGCCGCCACCCCGACGTGCTCCACCGCCACGCCAACATCGCCGAGCTGACCGCGCTGCAATCCGCCATGCTCGAACGCGCCGCCACCTGGCTCGCGCCCGGAGGCACGCTGGTCTATGCGGTCTGCTCTCTGGAGCGCGAGGAAGGCGAACTGCAGGCGCTCGCCTTCGACAAACTGACCCCCGCGCCAGTCACCGAGGCCGAACTCCCCGAAGGCCTCACCCCCACAAACGGACACTTCCGCTCCGACCCCGGCATGCTGAGCGAAGCCGGCGGCATCGATGGCTTCTTCGCCGCGCGGTGGGTGAAGGATTAGGGCGCAGCTTGCTCAGGCAGACGGCAGCTATCGAGATCGGCCGAACCGCAAACCGCCATTCCGCTTGCGACGCCATTGCTGAAGTCTGACTCTCGCCATAGTCTTCGGAAATGGTTAGCCTGCCACCAAACTCGAGCCAAGCAAGATTGGCGGCCTCAATTGAAGAGCTGTATCAGGTATTCTCTGCCGAGGCTCCGCCCCTTATCGAGGGTTGTCCTTGCTGTATCGACACTCGGAACGTCGATGTGTTGCTCTCGAATCCCCTCCGAGAATTGAACGGGGATCAGTTGTGGCGCTACATCACTGGCGCATATCTGACTTTGGGGGACGACCGAGATTTTCGGTATTTGATGCCCCGGATTTTTGAATTGGCCGCTGTTGACCCATTCGCAGTTCCTGACACGGAAATCGTGCTTGGAAAGCTCGCTCCTGCTCGATGGGAGACTTGGAAAACGTCTGAGAAAGAGGCCATTCTTGAGTTTATCGACGCGTGGTTTTCCGCGGCGCTTGAGCAAGACTTGGTGCCCGGAGAGAACGGTTGGATTGACCAAACCGAGACCATTTTATGCGGAATGGCTCGCGCGGGCCTGCCACTTGCCGATTGGCTCATTCGATTGACTGAACCAACCTACGAGCCGATCTTGGCAGACCTGCGCCAGCGTCACCCGCAAAATCTCTCCCCTTATTGGAAAGACGCTCCGGACGGTTTGGCGCAATTATCGACAGTTCTTGTCGAAGGTGCGGCCTAACTGCAGCTTTACCACCCCAAGCAGTCATTGCCGTCACCACTGCCAATTCTCGAAAGCCGCCGTTGGTGCAGGCGCGCCGCGTAGACGTCCGCTAACCCTACTTTGCGCTGAAAAGCTGCCTGTCAGGACACGACCCCATTACGGTCATTGACCGCCAGTATTGAAAACGTCAGTCAGGGCCATGCACGCTGAAATCGAATGTGCCTTTGCAGGCCTCTCTGACCGAGCAAAAATCGCCGTTCTTGCTCGCGCCATTCACATGGAAACAATCCATAGCCGGGATCACTCGGAAAGTGCTGAGCGGCTCTACCGTTCAAGTGAGTTCGTGCATCGCTTGGCTGGTTTCATCATGTCGTTGGCCTATCGACCTGATGAATTCCAACGTGACGCGACTTGGGCGACCAAGGCACTCGTCGAAGGTGTGGCCATTCACGGCCAACCGTATTTGACGGAGTTGCATAAATGGATCGAGGACGCGCACACGGTTTCGTAAGGTCAGCTTTCCACCCCATTCCAGCAATTTAACACCTTTGTCGAACCACCCAAAAGCGGTCGCTCTGCAAGCCCGGCCCCTAAATCTCACCCGCCAGCTTCCGCCGGAACATCCGCCGCACCAGCCAAGGCTCGAGGAAGCGCCCGACGAGGTACAGGAACGCAAAGATTCCGGAGAACACATAGGCCGCCGTAGCCGAAGGCTTGCGCTTGCGGCTGCCGCTTTCGCCGTCCTTGGGCTTTTCCGGAGCGGGCGCGCCGAGGAACTTGTCGATCGGGTGCAGCGTCAGGACCGGCTCGTCCTTCTTCTTCTCGTCCTTCTTCGCTGCCCCGGCCTTCTCCTTCGCCTCGGCCTGCGCCTTCTGGTAGGCGCCCACCGCCAGCGTCAACTGCCCGAAGCCGATGAACACGAATGGCAGCAGGAAGCAGAACAGCATGAAGCGGCTGGTCAGGCGGTAGCGCACGACACGGCCCGTTGCCGTGTCTTCCACCCGCAGCGCGCCCTTCTCGAACGTGGAAAGCGTATCCTGCGCGGCGGGGGAGGGGTTGGCATAGGCCAGCCCTTCGCCCTGCGGCTGCACGCTGTAGCCATCGGCGGCGAATGCGGGTGCGATCCGCGCCATCGCCTCATCCGCACCCATGCCTTCGGGCACCGGCACTTCATCGCGTACCGTCCAGATCCAGTCGATCAGGCGCTTTGCCGAGCGCGGCTTTTCGGGCTTCATGTTGTGCGTCCAGGGCGAAGTCGCAGCCAGACCGTTCATTCCGCCGGAACTGCCGACTGCACGCCACCCATCCCGCCGCCAAACTTCGCACGAAGCGTCTTCCATGCCTCGCTGAACGGATAGTGCATCACCTCGCGGATCGGCATGCGGCGCCCGCCTTCCATGCCCAGCACTTCGGCTTCCCCATCGACGCAAGTGCCGAACATGCGGTCGATGATGATCCACGTGCCCGAATAGTTGCTGCGCGTCGCTTCATAGTCGAGCGAGTGGTGGACGCTGTGATGCTCGGTCGTGTTGAACAGGAAGCGCCACCAGCGCGGCGTGTTGAAGCGCACGTTGATGTGCTGGTAGGTGCTCACGGCGAGGCCGAACGTGCCTGCGATCAGGAAGGCGCGCGGCAGGAAGTCGAAGAAGCCGCCGATGCCAAGGCCGATCAGGAACAGCTCCACCGGATTGCCCACCGCGCCCTTGTTGATGTTGAGCTGGGTGATGAAGTGGTGCGGCGCATGGGTCAGCCACAGCGGGTACCAGTTGTGCATGCCGCGATGCATCCAGTACTGGCCGAAGTCGAACACGAACGAGATCAGGAAGGCCTGCAGCAGCAGCGGCAGCCCGGTAAACCATGCTACCTTGCCGAAATCGAAGTTGCTCTGCAGCGCGCTGATGATCGCGTCAGACCCGATGAACTGGTCGACAATGCGCAACACGGTATAGCCAAGGCCGACATAGAACAGGTCGGTGACCAGCTCCTTCCACGTCAGCTGCCATGAACGGAAGCGCGGGTTGACCCACTCCAGCGCCAGCAGCAACACCTTGAAGCCGATGCCGATGGCAATGCCGGTGGATGCCACGGCCCACTCGTTGGGCGCATAGTACCAGAACAGCAGGAAGCCGAAGAAGGTGACCGGCTGGAACCAGGTGAAGAACGCCCGCTTGAATGCCCCGCCTTCAACCTTGGGCACGTTCTCCCAACCGACTGTCACTGGCGCGTCCGCGCCGATGATCCGATTGCCAACCTGAACACCTGCCATCTGCCGACCCTCGATCTGCATGCCATGCGGCGGGAAAAGGCCCCGCTTCAGGTCAGCACTATGGAGCGTCAGTGGCAGAGGTATACGCGTCGAATGACGTATGCCCTTTGTGGCGGGATTTCATCGTCTTGTCCCATCGGCAGGGCGGGAATTCGATGCCTTCCGG
>JBEQCK010000063.1:0-17412 GCA_041639335.1 Novosphingobium sp. | reverse complement strand
GGATACTTCAGCGCCTCGCGCCAGATCATGCGCAGCGGCCCGAGGGTCTTGGCCTTGGGTGCGGGCTCGGCAGCAGGCGGCGGGTTCCGGGTTTCCTCGTCCATGGCCGCGTGCCTAGCCGATGGCGGGGATTACCGAAAGGGGGCGGTTAGGGAACCCGCAATATGACCGGATATTTGTTGCGTTGCACAAACGATCGAATCGCGGCAATCTGTATACAAACGACTCCCGCCCCTTGGGCAGGCCATAATCAAAAGGTGTTCGCAGTGCTCTACAAGGCTTACGAAATCCAGCGCTCGCTGATGAATGCGGGCAGCGCCTGGGCCTCCATGATGGCCGACGCGCTGACCGATCCGCGCAATCCCTGGGCCGGCGTCGGTCCCTCGCAGACCATCGCCAACGCGCTTGACGTGTTCGCGCATGCAGCAGCGCCGCGCGGCAAGCCGGCCTTCGGCCTCAAGGTCATCCACGTCGACGGCACCGCCCATGCCGTGAAGGAAACCACGGTGGTCACCCGTCCGTTCGGTGACCTCAAGATGTTCACCCACGATGGCCTGCCCAAGAATGCGCCGCGCCTGCTGATCGTCGCACCGATGAGCGGGCACTACGCCACGCTGCTGCGCGGCACGGTCGAACGCATGCTCGAACGCTGCGTTGTCTACATCACCGACTGGGCTGATGCGAAGTATGTGCCGCTGGCCGAAGGCACCTTCGACCTTGATGATTACATCGATTACCTGACCGGCTTCCTCGAGCACATCGGTGAAGGCGCGCACATGATGGCGGTGTGCCAGCCGTCGGTCCCGGCCTTCGCCGCGACGGCGATCATGGGCGCCAACAAGCACCCCTGCCGCCCGGTAACCCTGACGATGATGGGCGGGCCGATCGATACCCGCGAAAGCCCGACCGCGGTCAACGATCACGCGATCACCAAGCCCTATGTCTGGTTCAAGCACAATGTGATCACCACCGTGCCGACCAACTACCCGGGCGAGGGGCGCCGCGTCTATCCGGGCTTCGTGCAGCTGGCCAGCTTCATGTCGATGAATCTCGGCAGCCACATGATGAGCCACTACAAGCTGTTCCAGCACATGAATGCCGGCGCCGACGAAAGCGCCGATGCCACCAAGGCGTTCTACGACGAATACCGCGCCGTGTGCGATCTTCCGGCCGAGTTCTACCTGCAGACGGTGGATGTCGTGTTCCAGCGCCACGCCCTGCCCAAGGGCGAGTTCATTCACCGCGGCCAGGCCGTGGACCTTGGCGCAATTACCGACACCGCGATTCTGTGCATCGAGGGCGAGCGTGACGATATCTCCGGCATCGGCCAGACCAAGGCCGCGCTCAAGGTCACGCCGAACCTGCCCGAGGACATGAAGCAGTATCTGCTCGCTCCCGAAGTCGGCCATTACGGCATCTTCAACGGTTCGCGCTGGCGCGCGTCGATCGCCCCGGTGGTGGAACAGTGGATCGGCAAGTTCGAGAAGAAGGCCAAGGGCCGCAAGCTCAGCGTCGTCGCCTGAACGGCGGCAAAAACTCGTTAAAAACCTTGCGAAGCCGACCGTGCCAATCCGGCACAGGTCGGCTTTCCACGTCTCTGCAATAATGCGCAACTTTCCGGCAAGATCGCGGATGCCTTGAACTGGCAGAGGTGGCCTTGTGGACAAGGAAGCGCATCGTACCAGCGAACCGGGATGTGGAGCATCGCCTCGCGTCAGCATCGTGCTGCCGGTGCACAATGGCGCTGCCTTTCTCGATGAAGCGATGCAATCGGTCCTCGGCCAGACCTTCACCGATTTCGAACTGATCTGCGTCGATGACGACTCCACCGACAGCACGCCGGTGATCCTCGCGCGTTATGCAGCGGCCGACGATCGCATCCGCATCATCACCAACCGGCCCAACAAGGGCCTGCCCGGCGCCCTCAACACCGGTTTCGCAGCCGCGCGCGGGGCACTGCACACCTGGACATCGGACGACAACATCGCGCGTCCGCACATGCTGGAACGGCTGGTCCAGACGCTCGATGCCAACCCCGATGCGGCGATTGCCCACGCCAACTACAGCGTGATCGACGGGCAGGGCCGCGTGATCGGCTTCCAGAAAGTGGGGCCAGCTTCCGAGATCCTGTTCGGCAACCGCATCGGTGCGGCGTTTCTCTATCGCGCGGAAGTGACCGATGCGCTGGGCGGGTATGACACCGCGCTGTTCGGCGTCGAGGACTACGACTTCTGGCTGCGGGCAGCGCGCAGGTTCCGCTTTGTCACGCTGGATGAGGACCTCTACCTCTACCGTCGCCATGAAGGCAGCCTTACCGATACCCGCGCGCTCAGGATTCATCGGCTCGTCGGTCAGATCATCCGGCGCGAACTGGCGGCGGTGGACGATGTCGGCACGCGGGCGCGGGTGCTGCTGCAGCACGGCCTGGCAAGCCGCCTCGACGCGCGGCTGGGCATGCTGTGGCAGGCGTGCAAGGCGCGCCCCGGGCTTAGTCTGGCCAAGGCCCCGGCAATTGCGCGACACCTGCTATTTCATCTGGTGCGCGCAATCTCCGCCAGCCTTGCCGGACTCAGACAAAGAACTGCGTAATCCATTCGCACTGCAGCGCCGGCTTGGCTTCGCCCTCGATCTCGATGGTGATTTCCATCGTCTGCTGCCACTGACCGGGGCGCTTCTCATCCATTTCGAGCAGCTTGAAAACGCCGCGCACCCGCTTGCCGACGCGCACCGGTGCGAGGAAGCGCGTGCGGTTGCCGCCGTAGTTGACGCCCATCTTGATATGTTCGGGTCGCGGGCAATCGCTTTCCATCGTCAGCAGCGGAATCAGCGACAGCGTCAGGAACCCGTGGGCGATGGGGCCGCCAAACGGAGTCAGCTTCGCCTTTTCCGGGTCAACGTGGATGAACTGAAAATCGCCGGTCGCCTCGGCAAACTTGTTCACGCGCTCCTGCGTGATCTCGACCCAGTTCGAGGTGCCGACCACCTGGCCGATCCGGGCCTTGATTTCCTCGGGCGGAAGGAATGTCGTCATGGCGATGCGCTCTCCTGCTTATGTCTCTTGGCCGGTACAATGGCGGCAAGCCGGACGCGGAGCAAGCGCGTTTAAGTGGATGGTTAAGCGGTGGCCGGGTGCGGTGTCGACTGTTGAGCGGGCTTGCGGAAAGGTTGCGGCTGCGCTGTCCGCACCCGCTTGATATAGGCCCACAACCCGCATTGCAGCCCGACCAGCATGTAGCAGAACGGCTGGAACGCGATGCCGACGAAGGTCGAGCCCACCAGATAGATGACCTGCGCCTGTTGCAACGCTTCGGCGAGCGGCGCGACCCAGCGGAATTCTTCCGAGGTCTCCTTGCGATAGCGTCGTCGCAGCACTTCCATCTGCCACACCCCCAGAAGGTGCAGCGACAGCCATAGCGCCAGGCCGGGATAGCCCTGCTCGCCCAGCATCTCGAAGTAGCTCGAATGATAGGCGCGGCCCTCCTCGACGATCGGCTGGTATTCGAGCGCGGCATTGTTGTCGCCGGCGTAGTCCGCCTTGACGGTGTCGTAGGTCAGCTTGTTCTGGCGATAGGCCTCGAAGCCGCCGCCGAAGGGATGGCGCTTGGCGAACTCGATCGTCCACTTCCATACCGCCACGCGCGTCGATGCGGATTGATCGGACTGGTGGTTCCTGATCGTGCTCATCCGGTCGGTGAACTCCTTGGGCAGGAGTGGGACCGCGATCAGCGCACCGGCCGCCATGACCGAGACGATCAGCAGGCGTCGCTTGGCCGTGCGCAGGATCATGGCTGCCAGAACGACGACGCAGACCAGGCCGGTGCGCGCGCCTGTTCCGATCGGCATCAGCGCGCAGGCAAAGCACAGCGCCCAGGCAAAGATCTTCACCCGCCAGTCGGGCGGAAAGATCGTGCCATAGCGCGACAGCCACAGCGCCAGCGGGATCACCGCGATGGCCACAGCCGAGATGATCGAACCTTCGTATAGGCCGGTGTTGTCGTTCACCAGCAGGCGCAATTCGCCATAGCCGCCGCCGCCCGCCGCCGTCTTGATCCCGCCACCGATCACGATCACCCCGATCGACAGGGCAAGGATCAGCGTGATGGCCTCGATTCTCAGGCGGGTCCGCAGGGTGAGGGGCAGGAACAGGGCCCACAGCAGCGCCTTCCACACCCAGGCCCACTTCTCCGCCGCTTCCACCGGAAAGTCGGCGGCCTGCGTCGTCAACCCGCAGTAGACCAGCAGGGTCAGCAGCAGGAACTGGCGCAGGGAGATGCGGATGCCGTTCTTGTCCTCGGCCACGAACCACGAGAGGAAAGCGCAAAGGAACGCGATCAGCGAGACCGGAATGTGGCTGAGGATGCCCCAGCTGACCTTCTGCGGCGCGACGATATCGATGTAGCTGTAGGCCAGCACGAAGATGAACGGCTTGCGAAAGCCCGCGCCGATGAAGGCGAGCACGCAGGACAGCAGGAACAGGTCAAGCATCGCCACCGCCCGGCGCCTGTTCTCGGCGCTTGCGGAATGGCGTCTTGCGGCTCGGCAGGGAAGGGTCGTCGTTCAGATCGTCACGCTGCAGCAAGCGCCAGATGGCAATCGCCATCAGCACGTGCGGCAGGATTATCGTGAACTTGTCGATCATTGCAGGGCTTGCGCTAGCCGATCGAGGTTGACGCGGCGTTAAGCCTTCCATGGCAGAGCGTTGCCCATGACACGCGTGCTCCACGTTCTCGACCATTCGCTGCCGATGCACAGCGGCTACACCTTCCGCACCCGCGCCATCCTCAAGGCGCAGGCAGCGATGGGGCTGGAAGTGCGCGGGGTGACCGGGCAGCGCCACACTGCGCCCATGCCGAGCGATCCCGAGGTCGCCGATGGCCTGACCTTTTACCGCGCTGGCGGCACTGCGGGTGGCCTTCCGCTTGTGCGCGAATGGTCGGAAGTCGCGGCGCTGGCCGATCGTATCGTCGCCATCGCGCGTGAATGGCAGCCCGACGTGCTTCATGCGCACTCGCCGGCGCTATGCGGCCTCGCGGCACTGCGGGCCGGGCGCAAGCTCGGTATCCCTGTTGTCTACGAGATTCGCGCGTTCTGGGAGGACGCCGCGGTCGGCAACGGAACGGGGCGCGAAGGCTCGGCCAAGTATTGGCTGACGCGCGTGCTGGAGAACGATGTCGTCAGCGGCGCCGATCGCGTCGTGACGATCTGCGAGGGTCTGCGTGCAGACCTTGTCGCGCGCGGCTTTGCGCCGGAAAAGCTGTCGATCATGCCCAACGGCGTCGACCTTGACCTGTTCGGCGAAGCGTTGCCGCGCGATGCCGGGCTGGCGAGCGAACTCGGGCTGGGGGCAGGGCCGGTGATCGGCTTCCTCGGCAGCTTTTACCCTTACGAAGGCCTCGACGACCTGATCGCGGCAATGCCGGCCATCGTCGCCCGCGTCCCCGACGCGCGTCTGCTCATGGTCGGCGGCGGCCCTGCCGAAGCAGACTTGCGCGCCCAGGCACAGACTTCTGCGGTGGCAGATGCGATCCGTTTCGTGGGCCGCGTGCCGCATCACGAGGTGGACCGCTATTACTCGCTGGTCGACGTGGTCTGCTATCCGCGCAAGGCGATGCGGCTGACCGATCTCGTCACCCCCTTGAAGCCGCTCGAGGCAATGGCGCAGGGCAAGCTGGTCAGCGCTTCGGACGTCGGTGGACATCGCGAGCTGATCGAGCATGGCAGGACCGGAATCCTGTTCCCGCCTGATGATCCGGCCGGCCTTGCCATGGCGCTTGCCGATCTGCTTGGGTCCCGCGCCGGTTGGGACATCCAGCGCGACGTTGCCAGGGCGTTCGTCCGTGAAAGCCACGACTGGGCTAGCAACGTCAGGCGTTATCTACCTGTTTACCAAGCCCTGTTACCGAATCACGAACTGCCATCAGTCGCGGCCTGAGCTGCGTTTCCGGTGGCGGCAGGATGACCGAAACAGACAGGACGACGCCCACGTGACCGCGACAAAGCGCAAGCCAAAGCCCATCACCGCGCATCCGATGTTTCCGGTGGTGACATCCCTGTGGTTTGCCGCGTTCTTCGGCCTCGGCAGCTTTGCCGTTGCGCCCTCCCTGCTCGAAGGCCCGGTCGTCGCGCTGGGTATTCCGGCAATCGTCCCTGCGGCTGCGCCGCCACTCGGCTTTACCGCGCGCGTGCTGCTGGCGCTTGGCCTGCTGTTGCTGGGAGCGCTCATCGGCTTTGTGGTGGGGCGCAAGCTTGCACCCAAGGAAGCCGCTCCGGTGCGCCGCCGCGACATGTCCGCCGCCCGCAGGCAGCGCAATGACGAGACTGACCATCGTTCCGACGAACCCCGCCGCGTATTGAACCCGGCCGAGGACCTTGGCGAGCCGCTTGATGCGCTTGGCGATGATCAGGTTACCCCGCTGCGTCGCCGGGCACTGTCGCTGACCGACGAAGGGCAGCCGCTGGTCCCGGCTCAAGACGCGCCGCTCCCCGGCTTCCTGCCCTGGGAGAATGCTGCCCCGGCCTATGCCGCAGTCGCCCGTGATGAAGATCCGCTCGCCCTGGAAGGTCTGCTTGAAGGGGCTGCAGGCGCTGCCGAGGTCGCGGTCGGAACTGACGCGTTTTCCGCCCCTGCCAATTCAGATGAAGATCAGATCGCAGCCTTTGCGCCTCCCGCTGCCTTCACGCAGGTACCTGAAGCGCCGTTTGCTGCTGCTTGCGACGCCGAGCCCGATTTCGCACGGCCCACAGAGCCTGCGCCCGCTGCCTCGGTTCTGGCGCCCAAGCCCCTGCTTCAGGCCCCCGCTGCGCAGGTGACACCGATCGAGCGCGCGCCGCTTGATGGCCTGGGCATGGTCCAACTCGTCGAACGTCTGGCTGTTGCCATTTCTCGCCACTCGCCGCCGGTGCGCGATGCAGCGCCGCTTGAAACCTCCGCCTATGCAGCCCCCGCTGTCCCGGAAAGCCCTGCTCCCGTCGAGAACATGGCAGCTGCTCAGCCCGTACAAGCCGATGAAGTCCGTGACGATCTGCGCGTCGTCCGGCTGCGTCCGCTCGCGGTCGATATTGCGCCACCGCTTGACGAAGACGAAGAGCAGGAGGGTGTCGCGCAGCTTGCCCGCTTCCTGCGCGCACCGGCTGTCGCCACGCCTGAGGTGTCCGTGCCCGCCACCGATGACCCTGCTGAGCCCGAAGTTGCTGAGGAGCGCTATCCCTCGCTGCTCGACATGGGGCCTGCCTCGCTCCGCCAGCACTCGCCCCGCATTGACGATGGCCTTGCGCTGGACGAGGAACCGGCCGCCGCAGACGTTGAGCCGACCGTGGTGTTCCCCGGGCAGGTTTCGGCGCTGCAAGGTGGTTTGCGTCGGTTTGAACGGCCTTCAATCCTGCCGGTCCAGGGCTCGCCCCTGGCTGCGCCGGGACAGGCTGCACCCTCGACCCCGGCAGAAATCCTGCCCGATGCATCGCCCGCTGCGTCTGGCGCGCTTGCTGATCCCGAAGAGGCCGATCGGGCGCTTCGCGCCGCCTTGGCAACGCTTCAGCGGATGACCGCGCAGGGATAGTTTTCCACGTCCCTGGCGGCACTTTCGGGCAGAAAGACCCGACGAAGCCGCACTTTCTGCCATGTCGCAACCGTATTTACGGCATTAACCGCGCGCTTGATGCCCTTGCGCGGTTGCAAAATAACTTTCCTGCAGTCATGGGGGCACTTCGCGCAATTTTCGTCGCTTTTCCGCGAGGGTGATTCGCGCGCCGCTGCCTTTTTGGCCATTGCCTTATTGGATGTAGGACGATCATCGAGATGGGATTTCCGCCGCTTCAGGGCCTGTACGATCCGCGTAATGAGCATGACGCCTGTGGCGTGGGCTTTATTGCCCACATCAAAGGCCAGAAAAGCCATGCGATTGTGGACCAGGCGCTGGAAATTCTGCACAATCTTGACCATCGTGGTGCCGTCGGCGCCGATCCGCTGCTGGGTGATGGCGCCGGTATCCTGATCCAGCTTCCCGACCAGCTTTTCCGCAAGTGGGCCGCTTCCGAAGGCAAGGACCTGCCGCAGCCCGGCGACTACGCCGTGGCCATGTGCTTCCTGCCCCAGGAAGAAGCCGCACGCCTGTTCGTGACGGAGTTCTTCGAGAAGTTCATTGCCAAGGAAGGCCAGGAACTGATCGGCTGGCGCGATGTGCCGACCACGCAGGACGGCCTTGGCAAGGCCGTCGTCGAATCGATGCCGGTGATCCGCCAGTGCTTCATCAAGCGCGGCGCGAACACGCCCGATCAGGACGCGTTCGAACGCAAGCTGCTCGCCATCCGCAAGCAGACGCAGAACCCGCTGGCCGCCATGGCCGAGAAGCACAATCTTCCGGGCGTCACGCAGCTCTACATGCCGAGCTTCTCGACCCGCACGATCGTCTACAAGGGCCTGCTGCTGGCAACGCAGGTCGGCTCGTTCTACGACGATCTGCGCGATCCGGACTGCGTCTCGGCCCTGGGCCTCGTGCACCAGCGCTTCTCGACCAACACCTTCCCGAGCTGGAAGCTGGCGCATCCGTTCCGCTTCATCGCCCACAACGGTGAGATCAACACCGTTCGCGGCAACGTGAACTGGATGAACGCGCGCCGCCGCACCATGGAATCCGAGCTGCTCGGCCCGGATCTTGACAAGATGTGGCCGCTGATCCCGCACGGCCAGTCTGACACTGCCAGCCTCGACAACGCGCTCGAGCTGCTGCTCGCAGGTGGCTACAGCCTTGCCCATGCGGTGATGATGCTCGTGCCCGAAGCCTGGGCCGGCAACCCGCTGATGGATTCCAAGCGTCGTGCCTTCTACGAATACCACGCCGCCCTGATGGAACCCTGGGACGGTCCTGCTGCCGTCGCCTTCACCGATGGTCGCCAGATCGGCGCCACGCTCGATCGCAACGGCCTGCGCCCCGCACGCTTCTCGATCACCCGTGACGACCTGATCTGCATGGCTTCGGAGAGCGGCGTGCTGCCCTTCCGCGAGGAAGACATCGTCCGCAAGTGGCGCCTCCAGCCCGGCCGCATGCTCCTGATCGACATGGAGCAGGGCAAGATCATCGAGGACGAGGAAATCAAGGCCGAGCTGGCCAATGCCGAGCCTTACGAAGAATGGCTCGACCAGGCGCAGTACAAGCTCAAGGAGCTCGACGTGATCGAGCCGGAGCTGGCCGCGCTGCCGGTGGAAACCACTTCGCTGCTCGATCGCCAGCAGGCCTTCGGCTACACGCAGGAAGACGTTACCAAGTTCCTCGAACCGATGGGCGTTGCTGGCGACGATCCGATCGGATCGATGGGCACCGACACGCCGATCGCGGTGCTTTCGAACCGCTCGCGCCTGCTGTTTGACTACTTCAAGCAGAACTTCGCGCAGGTCACCAACCCGCCGATCGACCCGATCCGCGAGGAACTGGTCATGTCGCTGGTCAGCATGATCGGGCCGCGCCCGAACCTGCTCGGCCGCGATGCGGGCACCCACAAGCGCCTCGAAGTCGACCAGCCGATCCTGACCAACGAGGACGTCGCCAAGATCCGCTCGGTCGAAGCCGCGCTCGACGGTGCTTTCCGTACTGGCACCATCGACACGACATGGGATGCCGCCACCGGCGCCGATGGCCTCGAAATGGCGATCAAGGAAATGTGCTGGGCGGCCACCGAAGCCGTACTTGCCGACAAGAACATCCTGATCCTGTCGGACCGCGCCCAGTGTGAATCGCGCATCCCGATGCCGGCGGCGCTGGCAACGGCTGCAGTGCACCAGCACCTCGTTCGCCAGGGTCTGCGCATGCAGACCGGCCTTGTCGTCGAAACCGGCGAAGCCCGCGAAGTGCACCACTTCTGCGTGCTGGCGGGCTATGGCGCCGAAGCGATCAACCCCTATCTGGCGTTCGAAACGCTGGAACAGATCCGCGTGGCCAAGGAGCTTCCGCTCGAGCCCAAGGACGTCAAGAAGAACTACATCAAGGCCATCGGCAAGGGCATCCTCAAGGTCATGTCCAAGATGGGCATCTCGACCTACCAGTCCTATTGCGGTGCCCAGATCTTCGACGCCGTCGGCCTGTCGACCGATTTCGTGAATGCCTATTTCACCGGCACTGCGACGACGATCGAAGGTGTCGGCCTCAAGGAGATCGCGGAAGAAACCGTGCGCCGTCATGCCACGGCCTATGGCGACAACCCGATCTACAAGAAGATGCTCGATGTGGGCGGCATGTACCAGCTGCGCCTGCGCGGCGAGGAGCACGCCTGGACGGCGTCGAACATCGCCAACCTGCAGCACGCGGTCCGTGGCAACACGCCCGAGAAGTATCGCGAGTTCGCGGAGTCGATCAACGATCAGTCGGAACGGATGCTCACTATCCGTGGGCTCATGGAACTGAAGAAGGCCGATCAGGCTATCGACATTTCCGAAGTCGAACCCGCGAGCGAAATCGTCAAGCGCTTCGCCACCGGCGCGATGAGCTACGGCTCGATCTCTTGGGAGGCGCACACCACGCTTGCCGTGGCGATGAACCGCATCGGCGGCAAGTCGAACACCGGTGAAGGTGGCGAGGACCCGGCGCGCTTCAAGCCGCTCGCCAACGGCGATTCGATGCGTTCGGCGATCAAGCAGGTGGCGTCCGGCCGCTTTGGCGTGACCGCCGAGTACCTCGTCAATGCCGACGACGTGCAGATCAAGATGGCGCAGGGCGCAAAGCCCGGCGAGGGCGGTCAGCTGCCGGGCGACAAGGTCGACAAGACCATCGGCAAGACCCGCCACTCCACTCCGGGCGTCGGCCTGATCTCGCCGCCGCCGCACCACGACATCTACTCGATCGAAGATCTCGCGCAGCTCATTCACGATCTCAAGAACGTGAACACCGGCGCGCGCATCTCGGTCAAGCTGGTGTCCGAAGTGGGTGTGGGCACCGTGGCCGCGGGCGTGTCCAAGGCACGCGCTGACCACGTGACGATCTCGGGCTACGAAGGTGGCACCGGCGCTTCGCCGCTGACTTCGCTGACGCACGCCGGGTCCCCATGGGAAATCGGCCTTGCCGAAACCCAGCAGACCCTGCTGCTCAACAACCTGCGCAGCCGCATCTGCGTGCAGGCCGACGGTGGCCTGCGCACGGGCCGTGACGTCGCGGTTGCCGCGCTGCTCGGCGCTGACGAGTTCGGCTTTGCCACCGCGCCGCTTATCGCGGCCGGCTGCATCATGATGCGCAAGTGCCACCTCAACACCTGCCCGGTCGGCGTCGCCACCCAGGACCCGGTCCTGCGCGCGCGCTTCACCGGCCAGCCCGAGCACGTGATCAACTACTTCTTCTTCGTCGCCGAAGAGCTGCGCGCGATCATGGCCGAAATGGGCTTCCGCACGGTAGCCGAGATGGTTGGCCGCGTGGATCGCCTCGACGTGAAGAAGGCGGTCTCGCACTGGAAGGCGCAGGGCGTCGACCTGTCGAAGCTGCTGCACAAGGTCGAGCCGGTCGAAGGCACGACCCTGAACTGGAGCGAGACGCAGGATCACGGCCTCGAAGCCGCGCTCGACAACGACCTCATCGCCGCCAGCGCCCCGGCGCTGGACAAGGGCGAACCGGTCCGCCTCGAACGCAAGGTCATCAACGTCAACCGCACGGTCGGTGCGATGCTTTCGGGCGAAGTCGCCAAGAAGTATGGCCACAAGGGTCTGCCGGACAACACCATCCACGTCTCGTTCAAGGGCGTGGCCGGCCAGTCGTTCGGTGCATTCCTCGCCCATGGCGTGACGCTCGATCTCGTCGGCGATGCCAACGACTATGTCGGCAAGGGCCTCTCGGGCGGTCGCGTGATCGTTCGCCAGCCGAGCCATGTCGATCGTGACCCGACCGAGAACATCATCGTCGGCAACACCGTGCTCTACGGCGCGATTGCGGGTGAGGCCTATTTCAACGGCGTCGGCGGTGAACGCTTCGCGGTGCGCAATTCGGGCGCCGTCGCGGTGGTCGAAGGCACCGGTGACCACGGCTGCGAATACATGACCGGCGGTGTCGTCGTCGTTCTCGGCAAGACCGGCCGCAACTTCGCGGCGGGCATGTCGGGCGGCGTGGCCTATGTCTATGACGTGGACGGCAACTTCGCCCAGCTCGTCAACGGCGCGATGGTCGATGTCCTGCCGATCTCGGCTGAGCGTGACGAGGAAGACGGCGCTGGCCGCCCGCAACAGCGCGGGGTTGACGTCTACGACTACGGCATGGGCGACATGCTGCGTCACGATGCCGAACGCCTGCGGGTGCTGGTGGAACGTCACCACCTCTACACCGGCAGCAAGCGCGCCCGCGAAATCCTCGACAACTGGGGTGATTCGCTCGCGAAGTTCGTCAAGGTCATGCCGCGCGATTATGCGCGGGCGCTCCGTCAGATGGAGGCCGAGCGCCTCGAAGCCGCCTCGGTCGCGGCTGAGTAAGGGTTAGATTGAAATGGGCAAGGCAACCGGCTTTCTCGAAATCGACCGCAAGGATCGTACTTACGATGCGCCTGCGGAGCGTCTGAAGCACTATCGCGAGTTCGTGATCCCGCACGACGATGCCGGTCTCAAGGGGCAGGCATCGCGGTGCATGAACTGCGGCATTCCGTACTGCCACAATGGCTGTCCGGTGAACAACCAGATCCCCGACTGGAACCACCTGGTCTACGAGAACGATTGGCGCGAAGCGCTGACCAATCTCCACTCGACCAACAACTTCCCCGAGTTCACCGGCCGCATCTGCCCCGCCCCGTGCGAGGCGGCGTGCACGCTGAACATCGTGGACCAGCCGGTCACCATCAAGTCGATCGAATGCGCCATCGTCGATCGCGGGTGGAAGGAAGGCTGGATCGAGCCGCAGGTTCCCGCGAAGAAGACCGGCAAGTCCGTCGCTGTCGTCGGCTCCGGCCCGGCGGGCATGGCGGCTGCCCAGCAGCTCGCCCGCGCCGGCCACTCGGTGACGGTGTTCGAGAAGAATGACCGCATCGGCGGCCTGCTGCGCTACGGCATTCCTGACTTCAAGATGGAAAAGACCCACATCAACCGCCGCGCGATGCAGATGGAGGCCGAAGGCGTCCAGTTCCGCACCAGCGTGGAAGTTGGCGTGACGGTCTCCTTCGCGAGCTTGCAGGAAAACTTCGATGCCGTGGTGCTCGCAGGCGGTGCGGAAGACCCGCGCGGCCTCAACATCCCCGGCGCCGAACTTCCCAGCGTGCGCATGGCGATGGAATTCCTGACCCAGCAGAACAAGCGCAACGCCGGCGATGATGAACTGCGCGCTGCCCCCCGCGGTTCGCTCACGGCCACCGGCAAGCATGTCGTCGTGATCGGCGGCGGTGACACCGGTTCGGACTGCGTCGGCACCTCGAACCGTCAGGGCGCCGCTTCGGTCACCCAGCTCGAGATCATGCCCAAGCCGCCCGAGAAGGAAGACAAGGCATTGAGCTGGCCGAACTGGCCGCTCAAGCTGCGCACCTCGTCGAGCCACGAGGAAGGCTGCGAGCGCGAGTTCGCCGTACTGACCAAGCGCGTCGTCGGTGAAAACGATGTGTCCGGCCTCGAATGCGTTCGCGTCGAGTGGGTGAACGGCCAGATGCAGGAAGTGCCCGGCAGCGAGTTCGTGCTCAAGGCCGACCTGATCTTGCTCGCAATGGGCTTCGTGGGGCCACGCAAGCAGGGCCTGCTCGAGCAGGCCGGCGTGGAGCTTGATCCGCGCGGCAACGTCAAGGGCAACGTGGTCGACTACAAGACCAGCGTCGACAACGTCTTCGCCTGTGGCGACATGCGCCGTGGCCAGAGCCTTGTCGTCTGGGCAATCCGCGAAGGCCGCCAATGCGCTCGCGCTGTCGACCAGGCACTGATGGGCGTCAGCGAACTGCCGCGCTGATCCTCAGGCAATAACCGAAAAGAAAAGGGGCGTCCGCAGGGGCGCCCCTTTTTCGTTGGCATCCTTCGACCGGCTCAGGATGAGCGGACGCTGGAGGTGTGGCGCGATCGTTTCAGAAAAGCCCGCTCATGCTAAGCCTGTCGAAGCATCTGGCGCGCGCTTCAACCGTCGCCTTCGGGCGCCACCGCAGGCATGGCCTTGGTGCGGCAGACCAGCAGCTTGTCGATCTTGCGACCGTCCATGTCGACCACCTCGAACCGCCAGCCCTGATCGTGGAAATGCTCGCCCTCGTTGGGCAGCTTCTTGAGCACCGACAGGCAGTACCCGGCGGTGGTCGCAAACTCGCGGTCGTCGGGCAGGTCCAGTCCGAGCCGGTCGGCCAGCGCATCGGCGGGTAGGGCGCCTGAGATCAGCAGCGATCCGTCCTCCCGCTCGACCACCATCGGCTCATCACCCGCATCGGCGTGACCGACGAAGTTGCCGGCAATGGCAGCCAGCAGGTCCGCCGGCGTGACGATGCCTTCGAGATGGCCATATTCGTCATGGACCAGCGCAATCGCCACTTCGGCCTGCTGGATCATGCCGAGCGCGTCCATCGTGTCGAGCTGATCGGGCACGATCGCCGGCTTCTTCATCAGACGCCCAAGCTGAACCTTGCGCCCGCGCAGCAATGTCGAGAACACGTCGCGGACCTTCACCACGCCGACAATGCGATCGACCGACCCGTCCGCCACCAGCAGCAACGAGTGGGGACTGTCATCTATCGCTTCGCGCAGTTCCGCTTCGCTTGCCTTGCGCTCGATCCAGTGCAGTTCGGTGCGCGGCGTCATCACCTCGCGCACCGGCCGTTCGGCAAGGCGCATGATCCCGGTCATGATCGCCCGTTCGTCCTCCTCGATCACGCCCGAGCGCGTCGCCTCGGCGAAGATCATGTGGAGTTCCTCGGCGGTCACTTCCTGTTCGCTGCCCTGCTTCAGGCCGAGCAGGCGGATGATCGCGCTCGAGGAGTTGTCGAGCAGCCATACGAACGGCGCGGTGATCTTCGACATCAGTGCCATGGCCGGCGCCGCCAACTTGGCGATGGGTTCCGCCGCGCGCAGCGCCAGTTGCTTGGGCACCAGTTCGCCGACGACGAGGCTGAGATAGGTGGTGATGGCAATGACGACGACGAAACCGGCATCGTCGGCATATTGCGCCGGAAAGCCCCATGCTTGCAGCCGCTCGGCCATCGGGCCGCCCAGGCTCGAGCCCGAATAGGCACCGGCGATGATGCCCACGAGGGTAATGCCGATCTGTACGGTCGATAAAAATTTTCCGGGGTCTGCCGCCAGCGCAAGAGCAACCTTCGCGCCCTTGCTGCCGTCTTCGGCCGCCACCTTCAAGCGGGCAGGACGAGCAGAGACAATCGCCAGTTCCGACATGGAAAACAGGCCGTTGAGCACAACGAGGCCCAGGATCACGAAGACGTCAGACCATGGAAAAGGTGTCACGCGCAGGCCCCTAACAGATTTAGGACAAAAGGCGAATAGCACATGGATTGTTCCTGAGGATCGCTTCGCCTGAGTTCCCGTTCGGGAACCGTTCAGTCGAAGTGGGCGTATTTCATCCTGTCAAAGCAGCATGACGGCGTTAAGCTTGCGCCAGGATGCTGGTAAAAGGGGACAGGTAATGAAGTTTCGTCGTGTCATGATGTCGGGCCTCTGTGCAGTTTCGCTCGTCAGCCTTTCTGCTTGCGTCACCGATCCCAACACGGGTGAGCGCAAGGTTTCGCGTACCGCCATTGGCGGCATCGGCGGCGCGCTGGGTGGCGCCCTGCTCGGTGGCCTGATCGGTGGCAAGACTGGCCGTATCGTCGGCGCCGGCATCGGTGGCGTCGCCGGTGGCGTGATCGGCTACCAGAAGGACAAGCAGATCAAGGAGCTGCGTGAACAGACCGCAGGCACCGGGGTGGACGTGACCGAAACCGATGGCGGCAACGCCATTCTCGTCAATCTGCCCAATGGCGTGACGTTCGACGTCGACAGCTCGACGGTGAAGCCGGCGTTCGGTGCCACGCTCGATCGCGTCGCCCAGTCGCTGGTCCAGTATCCGAACTCGCTGATCGACGTCTATGGTCACACCGATTCCACCGGTTCGGACGCCTACAATCAGGCCCTGTCCGAACGCCGCGCTCGCGCGGTCGCGGATTACCTGACCTCGCGTGGCGTCGGCTATGCCCGTATCCGCAGCCAGGGCTTCGGTGAATCGCAGCCGATCGCTTCGAACGATACCGAGCAGGGCCGTCAGGCTAACCGCCGCGTCGAAATCAAGATCGTGCCGATCAGCCAGGACGACGTGAACCGGGCCCGCTCCGGCCAGTAAGCACTGAAACTCAAGCCAACGGCGTCGCCTACCCGGGCGGCGCCGTTTGCTATGTGAAACATGCGATTGGGCGTTGACCCATGTGGGCGGAGGCTGGCATCGGCGCGCTTAAAGGAGACCAGTTCGATGCCGATTCAGCGCCGCACCATCAATGGCCGCGAAACCAACCCGATCGGGCTGGGCTGCATGTCATTGAGCTGGGCCTACGCGGGTCGCCCCAGCGAAGAGGACGGCATCCGCCTGCTCCAGCACGCGATCGACATCGGCTACGATCACTTCGACACTGCCCGCCTCTATGGCCTCGGCCATAACGAAACACAGGTCGGCATCGCGCTCGAAGGCCGCCGCGACAAGGTGTTCCTCGCCTCCAAGATGGGCATCTTTGCCAGCGGCGAGAAGCGCGGCATCGATTGCCATCCGGATACGATCCGCAGCGAGCTGGAAGTGTCGCTCAAGCTGCTCAAGACCGATCACATCGATCTTTACTACATGCACCGGCGAGACTTCAAAGTGCCGATCGAGGATTCGGTGGGCGCGATGGCGGACCTCGTGAAAGAGGGCAAGATCGGCGGGATCGGCCTGTCCGAGATGTCGGCCGAAACCTTGCGCAAGGCAGCGGCGGTTCACCCCATTGCCGCAATGCAGACCGAATACTCCCCGTGGACCCGGCAGGCCGAAATCGCCGTGCTCGAGGCGTGCAAGGAACTCGGCACAACTTTCGTCGCGTTCTCGCCGGTCGCGCGCGGGGTGCTGGCCAATGGCGTGCGCGATCCGCAAGGCTTGCCCGATGGCGACATTCGCAAGGCCATGCCGCGCTTCACCGGCGAGAACTGGGAAAAGAACCTCGCGCTGGTCGATGCCTTCAATGCCATTGCCGCCCGCGAAGGCGTGACGCCCGCACAACTGTCGCTGGCGTGGGTGCTTTCGCGGGGCGACCATGTCGTCGCCATTCCCGGCACCGGCAAGATCGCCCACCTTGAAGAGAACATCGCGCGCTGGAACTGGGAAATCCCGGCGTCGGTCGCCACCGAGGTCGATGCCCTCATCAACCAGCAGACCGTGTCCGGCCATCGCTATGCCGGCGTCATGCTTCCGACCATAGACACCGAAGACTTCGTTTAAGCCAGCTTCGCCGCGCGATCCGCCAGCCGTTCGACCGCAGCAGCGT